>NZ_JBXVVI010000018.1:0-61377 GCF_057219155.1 Roseovarius sp. YIN77 | reverse complement strand
TCATAAAACAGTGCCGCCTGTGCTTCTTGTCTAGGCCCCATCATCGGCATTAATCCCCCGCTTCAATAGGGAAATTGAATCAGTGAAACGGCATCCAATCAAGAAGACTTTTTCAACGGAATAGGCTCAATGCAGTCCTACAGGTGCCAGCCAGAGCACCCACCCGCAACCGAGCACCCCCCTCAAAACACCCCCATGCTCAGCCCTGCCGCCATGGCCATGCCGATCTCCCGGCATTTCTCCAGTTCCGCTTCAGGGATCACCTTCTCCGCCAATATCGCCTCTGGCGTCTGGGCGTGGGTGCAGACGATCAGCGCGGGTTGCACCTCTTTCAGCCGCCAGCCCTGGGCAATCCGCGCGGTTTGGCGCACGGCGTTTTCACCGTCGGACCCGGCACAGACCATCTGGGCATAAGGGCGGCCTTCGATTTGGCCCAAAACCGGATAGTAACAACGATCATAAAAATCCTTCATCACCCCGGCAATTGCCGCCAGATTTTCCGGCGCGCAAAAAATGTACCCGTCCGCCCCCAACAAATTCTCTGGCCCCGCCTGACCCGCAGCCAACAACCGCGTCGCACATTCATCCTGCGCGGCCCCAGCCGCGGCCTCGGCCATTTGCCGACTGCCGCCCGTCGTGGAATGATATACGATCAAAAGTTCCACCATCAGTGACCCGACGATCCCCCCCGCACGGCCGCCCAAATCGGCGCAATCACTTTTCCCACCACCGGGATCAGCACCAGCCCCACGATCAGCCCAAACACCCCGTCCAGCCCGGCGGTCACAGCCCATTTCACCGCCCCTTCAAATGACGGCACCGCATGGGCGGCGGCATAGGCCGCATCATGGATGAGGGTATAGATTGTATCCAGATGATAGGTATGCATCCCGTGCAGAATGATCGATCCACCGACCCACAGCATCGCAACGGTGCCCACGGTGGACAGAGCATGCATGACCATCGGCATGGATCGCACCAACCAACGTCCAAAGGCGCGGGTGGCGGTCAGGTCGCCCTCTTTACTAAGATGCAGGCCCACATCATCGGCCTTCACAATCAGCGCCACACTACCGTAAACCAGAAAGGTGATCCCGACCCCCACCATCGCCAACGCGGCCGCCTGGATCCAGAAACTCCCCTCTGGCAATGCCGCAAGCGAGATTGTCATAATCTCTGCCGACAGGATGAAATCGGTTCGAATCGCGCCTTTGACATTGGTCTCTTCCAAATGGGCAGGATCGTCTGATGCCGCTTTGGCCTTCGCATGATCGCCGCCATGGCCGGTGACCACATGCCAGACCTTCTCTGCCCCCTCAAAACACAGATAACACCCGCCCAACATCAGCAAGGGCGTGATCGCGCCGGGCAGGAAATTCGCAAGCAACATCGCGATTGGCAGCAGGATCACCAGCTTGTTGAACAGCGATCCGCGCGTGATCCGCCAGATCATCGGCAATTCGCGGCTGGCGTCAAACCCGGTCACGTATTTCGGTGTCACGGCGGCGTCATCCACCACGATTCCCACGGCCTTGGATCCTGCCTTGGCGGCCGCACCGGCCACATCATCAACCGATGCCGCCGCCACCTTGGCGATCGCCGCGACATCATCCAACAGGGCAAACAGACCACTCATTCCAGCACACTCCTGCGTTTCCTGCTGCCAAACTACCCGCCCAGCCGGGAAGCTCAACCCATGCTTCTGGTTCTGCGATCAAAGTTTTTCGACCAGATGGTGCCAAAACCAGGATGTTTGCGCCAACATGTTGGCGCTAAACTCTTTTCCCCACCACCGCAGCCACGTATACCCCGCGAGAACGCCCATTTTCAAATTCCGGGAGCTTTGCGCATGACCGTCACCATTGGCATCAACGGATTTGGCCGCATCGGCCGCTGCACGCTGGCCCATATCGCAGAAAGCGCACGCAACGATGTGCATGTGGTCAAGGTGAACGCCACCGGGCCGCTGGAAACCTCAGCCCACCTGATGCGTTACGATTCGATCCATGGTCGCTTCCCGAATGATGTAAAAACTGGCGAAGGCACAATGGATCTGGGCCGCGGCCCGATCGAGATGTTTTCGACCTATGACCCAAAAGAGCTCGACTGGACAGGTTGCGACGTGGTTCTGGAATGCACCGGAAAATTCAACGACGGCAACAAATCCAACGTCCATATCGAACAGGGCGCGCGCAAGGTCCTGATCTCCGCCCCGGCCAAGAACGTCGATAAAACCATCGTTTACGGTGTGAACCACCGCGACCTCTTGACCGAGCACAAGATGGTATCAAACGGCTCCTGCACCACCAACTGCCTGGCCCCGCTGGCCAAAGTGCTGCACGAGGCAATCGGAATTGAGCGCGGCATCATGACCACGATCCATTCCTATACCGGTGACCAGCCAACATTGGATCGCCGCCATGCTGACCTTTATCGCGCGCGTTCCGCCGCTATGGCAATGATTCCGACTTCCACCGGCGCGGCAAAGGCGCTGGGTGAGGTCCTGCCTGAACTGGCAGGTCGGCTCGACGGAACCGCCATGCGCGTTCCAACCCCGAACGTTTCTGCCGTCGACCTGACATTCGAGGCCTCCAAAGACGTGACCGTCGATGACGTGAACGAAGTGGTGCGCGAGGCCGCCGCCGGCCACATGGGCGCGGTTCTGTCTTATGATCCGGAGCCCAAGGTTTCGATCGACTTCAACCACACCAACCAGTCCTCGATTTTTGCCCCCGACCAGACCAAGGTCGTCGGCAAACGCACCGTGCGCGTCCTGGCCTGGTATGACAATGAATGGGGCTTCTCTGTCCGCATGGCTGATGTTGCTGCCGCGATGGGCCGGCTCTGAGGCCCCGCACCCATGACCAACAAAATTGCAATCGCCCTGGCCGTATTGATCGCCGGGGCGTTTTTGTCTGACATGGCGCTCATTGACGGAATTGCATCGGCATTTCTTGCCCGAAAATTCCTCGATTTGATCAACTGGGTCGCTTTCTGGCGCTAAAATTCCCGTGAATTTTGCGATTCCCCATTGGCCTTTGGTTTAAAATGTATATGTTAGCGCTATCATTTATAGAGTGAAAACCGGAGGATCATAATGTCCGTCAAAGTCGCCATCAATGGGTTCGGTCGGATCGGCCGCAATGTCTTGCGCGCTGTTATCGAATCCGGTCGCACCGATATCGAGGTCGTCGCGATCAATGATCTGGGTCCGGTCGAAACAAACGCTCACCTTTTGCAATATGACTCGGTCCATGGCCGCTTCCCGGTCGAGGTCACACATTCCGACACCAGCATCGATGTGGGGCGCGGTCCGATGGCCGTGACCGCGATCCGCAATCCGGCTGACCTGCCCTGGGGCGATATCGACATTGTTCTGGAATGCACCGGTATTTTCAAAGACCGCGAAAAGGCAGCGATTCATCTTGAAAACGGCGCCAGCCGGGTTCTGGTCTCTGCACCCTCGGGCGGGGCCGACAAAACCATCGTTTTTGGCGTCAACCACGACACCCTGACCGGCGATGACGTGATCGTCTCTAATGCCTCTTGCACCACCAATTGCCTGTCACCGGTGGCAAAGGTTCTGGACGAAACCTTTGGCATCACGCGCGGGTTCATGACCACTGTGCACAGCTATACCGGCGATCAACCGACGTTGGACCGGATGCACCGGGATCTTTACCGCGCCCGCGCTGCGGCCATGTCGATGATCCCAACCTCCACCGGCGCGGCCCGCGCTGTAGGACTGGTTCTGCCACAACTTGCGGGCAAACTAGATGGCGTCGCGATCCGGGTACCCACTCCGAACGTGTCGGTCGTTGATCTGACCGTCGAGTTGAACCGCAACACCACCGTCGAAGAGATCAACGCCTCCATGCACACCGCCGCCGCAGGCCCGCTGGCGGGCGTACTCGATGTCACGGATCACAAGCTGGTCTCGCAGGATTTCAACCACAACCCGCATTCATCGATCTTTGCCACGGACCAGACCAAGATACTGGATGGCAACATGGTGCGCATTCTCAGTTGGTATGACAACGAATGGGGTTTTTCCAACCGCATGGCCGACACTGCTGTCGAAATGGCAAAATATCTCTAACAAATACGCACACGCCCCTTGCACCGGGCCGCCCCAATCGGCATCGTCGCCCAAAAATTATGGTGACACCATGCCCCACCCCGACCGTGCCGCCCTTGATGCGTGCCTCGCTGATATGCGCAACGCGCCGCGCGATCAGGCCCCAATCGCGCACTTGAACATTCGGCCCGGCTTTGGTCAGCGGGTCTTTCGCGATACCATCACCCTTGATCGGGAAAAAGGCGTTATCGGTGACAGATGGATCACCCATGCCTGGATGAAAACCGAAAATGGCGACCCAGATCCCCGCGTGCAGGTGTCGATCATAAACACACGGCTGCTAAACCTTGTATGGTCAGGGGGGGATGATCCCATCTATCCGGGGGATAACATCACCGCCGACATTGACCTGTCCGTCGATAATCTGCCGCCTGGCGCGCAATTGAAAATCGGCAGCGCTGTGATCGAAGTTTCGGATGTCTTCAACGACGGCTGCGTGAAATGGAAAGCCCGCTATGGGCGAGAGGCCTATGACTGGGCCCGTGATCCAGACCTGCGCCAATACAATCCACGCGGCATCTACTGCAAAATCGTGCAGTCGGGTGAGGTTACACTGACTGACTGTCTGATCAGGATCTAACGGTATTTATTGGCCAACTCGGCAGCAACCGCTTCCGGCACAAACTTGGAAATATCACCGCCCAACCGCGCGATTTCCTTCACCAGTTTCGAGGCGATCGCCTGATGCCGCGCCTCGGCCATCAGGAAGACCGTTTCAATCGAGCTGTCCATCGACCGGTTCATCCCAACCATCTGAAATTCATACTCAAAATCAGACACCGCACGCAGCCCACGCACAATCAGTTGCGCGCCCACATCTCGGGCACAATCAATCAACAGATTTTCAAAGGGATGGGCGACAATCTCTGTCCCGGATTGCTCAGACAGCGATTTACACTCCGCCTCGATCATGGCAACCCGCTCTTCCAGCGTGAATAACGGGCCCTTGTCGCGATTGATCGCCACGCCAATCACCAGCCGGTCCACCAGCAAAGAGGCCCGTTTGATGATGTCCAGATGCCCAAGTGTCACCGGATCAAATGTACCGGGATAAAGTCCTACGCGCATGGCGTCCCCCACAATTTCCGGCACGCAACAATATTTCCAAGGTTATTGCAAGTTTTAGAAACGCACCTGCGCCCTAATGCCCCATGATCATGCCCTGAAGCGCATCTTTTTCCATGGCGATTTCAGATAGCTGCGCCTTGACCACGTCACCGATTGTCACCAGTCCGACCAACACACCATCATCGACAACGGGCATATGCCTGAAACGCCCCTCGGTCATGGTGGTCAGAATGTCCTGAACCTTGTCCTCAGGACCACAAGTGACAACAGTTTTGGTCATCAACGCGTCGACATTGTCATTCATGGTTGAAACACCACGTTTTCCCAGCTCGCGCACAATGTCACGTTCCGACAAGATCCCCTGTACGGATTTCTTATCGTCCGACACGACAACGGTTCCGATCCGGTGCTCTGCCAACATCTTGGCGGCATCCAACACATTCGACCCCGGCGTAATTGTCACAACATCCTGATTTGGCTTGGACTTCAAGATTTGGTGGACAAGCATACGGGCCTCCTGTTTCGTATCACCATAACGTTACCGTCGCGCCTCTCTATGCAACTGTCAAGTCAGGCTTTCCAATCTCGCCACTTCGCTACGGATTCCTTGCACCAATAGATCAGAAAACCTGTTTAATCTTTCAACTTTTCGGTCATCCATGTGGCGCACCAGATAAAAACTGCGAGTCAAAGACAGCTGATCGGTTAAAATACGCCTGATATTCGGGGCTGCAGGAATCGCAAAGTCATGCACAACCGCAACCCCCGCCCCCTGCCGGACAAAATTCAACTGAACAGAAAAGGAGTTGGACGCCAGATGCACCCTCTCCACCTTCATTTCGTCCAGATAGTCCAGTTCCTTGTCATGGATCATGTCGGGAATATAACCAATCAGGCGGTGATCCTTCAGATCTGACAGTCCGGTGATCGGGGGATGCGTTGCAAGATACTCCTCGCTGGCCGCCAGATGCAGGTGATAGTCGCTGACCCGTTGCACCATCAACCGGCCTGCCGTAGGGCGGGACACGGTGATCGCCATATCTGCCTCCCGCTTTGACAGGTTAAAAACCCGTGGCAGCGCAACAATCTGAACCTCCAGCCCGGGATTTTCATCGCACAACCGCGCACAAACCTGCGGCAGCAGATAGTTGGCCGATCCATCAGGGGCACCAACCCGGATCAAACCTGTCAGTTGCCCGGGCTCCCCCCGCATGTCCTCCACCCCCTGCGTCAGGTTCTGTTCGGCCCGCGTGGCATGTTCCACCAACCGCTCCCCCTGTTCGGTCAGCGCATAGCCTTGTGGCGACTTCACAAACAGGCGTGCTTCTAGCCCCTCTTCTAGCCTTGCAATACGTCGTCCAACCGTTGCCGGATCGATTTTCAGCCGCCTGCCCGCGCGCGACAGACTGTCAGATCGTGCCACCGCCAGAAAAATTCGCAGGTCATCCCATTGTAAATCCATCTTTCACCTTTGCATTTTTGCAAAACCTTTTTGTAAAACTGCCTCTTTTACACTTAAAAATGCAAGACTATTCTACGTCCAGCAAATTTCAGGAGATTCACCATGAAGACTATCGGTCACTTCATCAACGGCGCAGAGGTCGCAGGCACCACTGGTCGCACCTCTGACATCTTCAACCCGGCCACGGGCGAGGTCCAGGCGCAACTGGCAATCGCCTCCGCCGCTGAAACCGATGAGATCATCGCCAAGGCCGCTGCCGCACAACCGAAATGGGGCGCCACCAACCCACAAAAACGCGCCCGCGTGATGATGGCCATGGTCGGCCTGATGAACCGCGACATGGACAAACTGGCAGAGGCGCTGTCGCGCGAGCACGGCAAAACCATTCCCGACGCCAAGGGCGATCTGCAACGCGGTCTGGAAGTGATTGAATACTGCATCGGTGCCCCGCAGATGCTGAAAGGCGAATTCACCGACAGCGCCGGCCCCGGCATCGACATGTATTCCATGCGCCAGCCACTGGGCGTTGTGGGATCGATCATGCCCTTCAACTTCCCAGCAATGATGCCCCTGTGGCACGTGGGCCCGGCCCTGGCCTGCGGCAACGCCGTTGTGCTGAAACCATCTGAACGTGACCCATCCGTCCCGATGATGTTGGCTGAACTGTTTGTAGAGGCAGGCCTACCCGAAGGTGTCTTCCAGGTCGTCAATGGTGACAAAGAGGCCGTCGATGCGATCCTCGACAATGATATCATTCAGGGCGTCAGCTTTGTCGGCTCCACCCCAATCGCGCAATACATCTATTCCCGTGCGACCGCGAATGGCAAACGCGCACAATGTTTCGGTGGTGCCAAAAACCACATGATCATCATGCCCGATGCCGATCTGGATCAGGCTGCCGACGCATTGGTCGGTGCAGGTTTTGGCGCGGCAGGCGAACGCTGCATGGCGATCTCTGTCGCTGTGCCAGTTGGCGAAGAAACCGCCGACCGCCTGATCGAAAAACTGGTGCCTCGCGTTGAGAAACTGAAGGTCGGCCCCTACACCGCAGGCGAAGACGTCGATATGGGCCCGGTTGTGACCGCTGCCGCCAAGGAACGTATTCTGGGCCTGATCAATTCCGGCGTCGAACAAGGCGCGGAACTGGTCGTCGATAATCGTGACTTCAACCTGCAAGGCTATGAGGACGGCTTCTTCGTCGGCCCGCATCTGTTTGACCGCGTGACCCCGGATATGGATATCTACAAACAGGAAATCTTTGGGCCCGTCCTGTCCACTGTGCGCGCCAAATCCTACGAAGAGGCCATCGGCCTTGCCATGGATCACGAATATGGCAACGGCACGGCGATCTACACCCGCGATGGCGACACCGCCCGCGATTTCGCCAACCGCATCAATATCGGCATGGTTGGCATCAACGTCCCGATCCCGGTTCCGCTGGCCTATCACACCTTTGGCGGCTGGAAGAAATCCATGTTCGGCGACCTGAACCAGCACGGGCCGGACAGCTTTAAATTCTACACCCGTACCAAAACCGTGACCGCCCGCTGGCCGTCCGGCATCAAGGAAGGTGGCGAGTTCAACTTCAAGGCCATGGACTGATCACAAGACATCGCCTAACCTGACAGGGTCGCAGCATCGCTGCGGCCCTTTTCTTTTCTGGGGGAACTCACGTGTGGCCCGACACCCGACTATGCGATCTGCTGGGGATCGAACACCCCATCATTCAGGCCCCAATGGCGGGGACCACGACACCTGCATTGGCGGCAGCGGTATCAAACGCGGGCGGGCTGGGTTCCCACGGCTGCGCCTTGATGCCCATGGATCAGTTTAAGGCCGATATTCAAACCATTTCAGACACCACAAACCGGCCGGTCAATCTGAATTTCTTCTGCCACGCAGAGCCGGAATTTAGCGATGAACAGCATCGGCAGCTTCTGTCTGCCATGCAGCCCTTTTATCAGGCCGCGGGTGCCACACCCCCAGCCGATAAACCCGCCCCCAATTTCCAGCCCTTCGGGGCAGAACAACTGGACCTTCTGCTTTCCCACCCCCCCGCGGTGGTCAGCTTCCACTTTGGCCTGCCTGATGAAGATGCTGTGAAGGCCCTGAAACAGAAGAACTGCAAAATCCTGTGCACCGCCAATACCGTGGCAGAGGCCCGCTGCCTCGAAAACCGCGGCGTTGATGCCATCATCGCCCAAGGGTGGGAGGCCGGCGGCCATCGCGGCCTGTTTCTGGACCCCGATCACGATGCGCAGATCGGTCTCTTCGCGCTGCTGCCCCAAATCGTCGATGCAGTGGATGTGCCGGTCATTGCCGCCGGCGGTATTGCCGACGGGCGCGGGATAGTCGCGGCTTTTGCCCTTGGTGCCGCAGGGGTCCAAATTGGCACGGCCTTTATCACCGCTGATGAATCCGAAAAAAGAGACCTCCTTCGCCTTGCGACAGATGGCGCCCGGGATGACAGCTCTATTGTCACCCGCGCCGGTTCGGGGCGGCTGGCCCGTGGCCATCGCAGCCCATGGCTGGATCACATGGCGCGGATTGATACGGCCCCGTTCCCACTGATGTACAACTACAACGCTGCTTTAAAAGCGCAAGACACTGACATCACGCAAATCCACCAGCTTCTGCCTTATGGGCAAAGCGCAGCACTATCCCCATCTGGCAAGGCCGCCGAGCGGCTGGAACAATTGGTGGGCGAGGCACGCAGCCTCTTTGCCAACAACCGTCCCTGAGCCCTGATCGGCCTTATGTATCCACCAACCCCGCCACCCCAGGATCACGAAACGCCAGCAAATGCCGGGCGGCAAACCGCACCATATCTTGTGTCAGCCGCTTGCGCCGGGCGGCGGGCAGCTTGTCCTCTGGCCCCATGCGTAAAATCTCTGCATCATAGCCGTCCGCGATGATCAGCCCCGTCTCCTGAGGCAGTAGATCGGTGGGAAATTCCGCATCCACCGCCCAGAAATATCGGTCACACCATTCCAAATAGCCCTGCCATTTCTGATCCGCCTGAAAATCCGCCCGGCTGGATTTGCATTCCACCACCCACAATTCCCCCTTGGGGCCCAGCGCCATGACATCCACGCGCAGGCCTCGGGTGGGGGTAAATTCCTCAACAGACACAAACCCATGCTGTCGCAAATGCCGCGACACACCACGCGCCAAAACCTGTCCGGGCTGCAAATCTTCTCTCATAGCCAGATCATGAACAATTCATGAACATTTGACAAGCACCCTCGCTTTCAGGTGGCGCCGTGCGCGGCCCGGCGATAACATGGCCCGAACGAATGCAGAGGCCCCCTTGGCACAGACCGATCAGACCAGATTATCGTGGCATGACCAAAGCCGCCTGTTCGACGCACAGGGGCAAGCCCACGAACGCCCTGCCAACGCTGTTGAGCATGCCAATTGGGTGCTGACCCCCGATCAGGACGCCGCCGGGGCAATCGGTGAAATTTACCGCACAGGCATGGCCGCAACTGGATTTTGCGTCCATCAACAGGGCGGCGCCCCATCCGTCGATTTAGCCCCGACACAGACGCCATATTTGGGATGCATGACCTCCGGCACGACCAGCACGCCTAAAATGATCCTGCGCAGCCAACAAAGCTGGTGCAAAAGCATCGCAGTCAACCAACGGCGCTGGCAGATTTCGCCTGATGACAGTTACGGCGCTCTGGGTGCGCTCAGCCATTCGCTGTCGCTTTATGCCGCGTGCGAGGCGCTGCATCTGGGGGCAGACCTCCATCTTTTGTCTGGATTGCGACCAGATCGACAAGCAGCACGGCTCCGCTCCGCTGATATTACTATTCTCTATGCCAGCCCTGCACAGCTGCGCCAAATCGTGCAGGCCACCGACGGCCCAAACCTGCCAACATTGCGTTTGATCTTGATCGGCGGCGCACAGCTTGACCCCGAAACCCGCGCCACAATCGGCCAGATCGCACCTCGGGCCGCGATTCACGAATTTTACGGCGCGTCGGAAACCAGTTTCATCACGCTGTCTGGGCCCGACACCCCTCGAGGCTCGGCAGGCCAGGCCTATCCCGGCGTCACCCTCAGAATACGGGGCGAAGATAGTCAGAGCCTCCCCACGCATCAGACCGGGGAAATCTGGGTCGAAAGCCCCTATCTGTTTCACAGCTACGCAGGCAACACTGACACCTATACCAGACAGGTCGAAAAAGCGCTGAGCGTCGGTGAATACGGTCATCTGGATGAAAATGGGGATTTGTGGCTTTCCGGGCGCAAGGGGCGCATGGTTACGATCGCCGATCAGAACGTCTTCCCTGAAGAGGTTGAAACCTGCCTTCTTGGCTTGCCCGAGATTTCTCGCGCAGCAATCCTTCCAACCGCTGATCGACAACGCGGCACCCAATTGATCGCCTATGTCGAGGTCGGCACCGACATCACCGACGACGCGATCCTGCGTTACTGTCGCGCGACCCTTGGGCCGTTGAAAGCACCGCGCAGGATAATAAGGCCCCATCCCTTTCCGGTGCTGGCTTCCGGCAAGCCTGATCTTGTTGCCTTGGCGGACCAATTGGAAAGACAAGACGCATGATGAGCGCCCGTATCATCGCTGCCAAACGCAGCGCCGTAGCCCCGCGCGGCGGGGCCTTTTCCCGCCTCGCGCCCCACGAACTGGCCGCCCCGGTGATCTGTGCTCTGCTGGACCGCGCCGGGATCGCCCCGGATCAGGTGGATGAGGTGATCGTTTCAAACGCGCTTGGCGCGGGTGGCAATCCGGCACGGCTATGTGCCTTGGCCGCAGGGTTGCCAGAACGCGTGGGTGGGCTCAGCATCGATCGGCAATGCGCAGGCGGTCTGGATGCGCTTCTGCTGGCCAAGGCGATGATCGAAAGCGGGCAGGCCAATGTGGTGATCGCAGGCGGGGTCGAAAGTTATTCCCGCCGCCCCCTGCGCCTGAGGACCAGCACAGATGGCGGCGATCCGGTGCCTTACGATCAGCCACCCTTCACCCCCTTTCCAGACCGCGATCCCGATATGGCCGAGGCCGCCGCCAAACTGGCGATTAACCAATCCATCAGCCGCGAGGAACAAGACAACTGGGCCGTCCACAGCCATGCCAAGGCCCACGCGGCCCAAGCCCAGCCAACGGCCGAAATCGTACCCATCGCCGGGCTGGATCATGATGCCTTCACCCGTGCATTGACCCCGGCACATTGCGCACGCACCAAAACCATCACCGGCACCATCACCGCCGCCAATGCCGCCGTCGCTGCCGATGCGGCGGCCTTCTGTATAGTGGTGTCAGACCATATCGCGCGCACTCTGCCCGGCCTGCTCATCTTGTCCGGGGCCACGCTGGGTGCCGCCCCCGACTGCCCCGGCCTGTCGCCCTTGCCTGCCATCCATCACAGCCTCTCTGCCGCCGGTTTGCACCCCGCCGATCTCAGCGTGGCCGAGATTATGGAGGCCTACGCCGTCCAAGCCATCGCTTGCGTTCAGGGCGCGGGCATCGATCCTGCCATCACAAATCGCGGCGGCGGCGCCCTGGCCCGCGGTCATCCGATCGGGGCGTCCGGCGCAATTCTGGCCGTGCGATTGTGGCATGACATAATCGATCGGGGCGGCACAGGCTTGGCTGCAATCGCGGCGGCGGGCGGCGTCGGTTCTGCCCTGATCCTGACCGCAGATTAACTCTGCTCGTCAAACCCCTGAAAACTGGTGAACTCTTCCAAACCCGCGCGTTCCGTATGTACCGAATTTACATCTGCCTGCGGATCCACATAGCCCAGCGCCATACCGCAGACGACCATTTCGCCCTCTGGCAGGCCCATCGCCCCGTGCACCACATCGCCGTAGTTGGCCAAGGCCCCGATCCCGCACGTGGCAATGCCTTGATCCTCTGCCGCCAGCATCAACGCCATCAGCGCCATGCCCAGATCCATGAAACAGCCCTTGCCCATATCCCGGTCAATTGTCACCACAACCCCCACCGGGGCATCGAAAAACCGATAATTGCGGGCAAACTGATCACGGCGCGCGGCAATATCGCGCCGCTCGATCCCCAGCGCCTGATAGAGCGCAAATCCGGCAGCACGTTGACGTGCCTTCAATTCAGTGCCCATCCGGTCTGGGAAATAGGAATATTCGGAAACCTCAGGCCGCCCCTCTGCCACAGCGGTTTGCAGGGCTTTGGTCAGATCAGCCAATGCCACACCCGTCAGCACATGAAACCGTCCCGGCTGCAGATTGGCGCCGCTGGGGGCGGTTCGCGCCGCCCTCAGGATATCCTCGATCACATCGCGCGGCACCGGTGCGGGCAAAAAGCCCCGCACGGATCGCCGCGCATACAGCGCCTCTTCGACGCTCGCCATCAGGCCCGCGACAACAGCGCGTCAGGCCGCGCCTTGGCCAGGGCCGCCGTCACAAAGCCGGCCAGAACCGCCTTGATCAGATCACCCGGCATGAAGGGCGCCATGGCAACGACAAGGGCCTCCCCCAGCCCGGCGGGCTTCATCACCATGTAATAGGGGATCGCCACCAGATAAAGCGCCCCAATCCCGCCGATCACGGCGGCAACGCCTGCAACAACCGTCAGATTGCCGATGCGCCATTTTTCCATCACCAGACCGGTGACAAAGGCCGCAACCGGGAAGCCAAACAAAAAGCCGGCCCAAGGGGTGGTGAACACGCCCAAACCGCCACGTCCGCCCGCCAACAAAGGCAGCCCCAGCGCCACCATCAACAGGAACAATCCAACCGCCAACGCACCACGACGCGCGCCTAGAACCGTGCCGCACAGCATGATCCCCATGCTTTGCGCAGTGATCGGAATACCGCTGGCCAGTGTGATTTTCGGGATCAGTCCCAGCACTGCGATCAGGGCTGCGAACAGGGCGATATAAACGACATTGCGTTCCATTTGTATCCTCAGAGTGTCATAGCCGGCCCCTGTGGCCAACGTTGATCGGAACTTATGGCAGAGAATTCATGATGGGCAATCCGCAATCAAGGTTTACCCTGCGTCAATTTCGCCCAAATCGCACCTAGTCAATCCGCACCCCCTGCCGTTTCAGCTCTGCCTGAACCGGGGTCAGGTTCAACGCCGCCAACGGTGCATTGGATTTCACCGACAGCGCGGCCGCCACCCCTGCCCCCTGCCCGGCCACAGCACAGCACGACATATTGCGCGTGGCCGCATGGGCGATCCGGTCGCCCCCCGTGGCCCGGCCAGCCACCAACAGGTTTTCCACCCCCTGCGGCAACATCGACCGATAGGGGATTTGCATATACCGCCCCGTGGTGGGCAGAATAAGCACGCCATAACCATCAATGAATTCGGGATAGATGCCAATCGTGTCGTCAAACCGACCCTGCTCGCGCACATCCATCTCTGACATATTGTAATGGGCGTCGATCTTTCGCGTATCCCTGATGCCGATCGACATGCCGAAATTGCGCAACCGGATCCCATCACAGCCCGGCGTGTAGTTTCGCAGCGCCTCAATCGCCAGCATCGCCTGACGCCGGCCTTCGATTTCGAACTCTGTCAAACTGTCCGGGTCGGTGCCATCGCAGCCATCCAGATGGACAAGGTTCATATAGGTCATCTCGCCCGTATCATGCACCGCGCCCCAGGTGCCTGCGATCGTATTCAGATGCGGCGGGATCAGCCCGTCGCGAATGGCCTGCTCAAAGGGCTTCTTTAAGAAGGGCGAAAACATCTCATCCTCTTTACCGGATGTTTCGATCTTCCATTCGCCGCCACCGCCCCAATCGGCATAGGTCTGCGGGTCGGATTTGATCCCGCCCATAAAGGCCGCCTTGTCGATCCCGGCCACATGAAACATGACTGACGCCGCTTGCATATGTTCGCGTGGGGTCATGTGGCACGGTGCACCTGCCCGGTGGGCCACATCCGCATCGCCCGTTGCATCGATCACCCGCTTGGCCAAGATCGCCTCGCGCCCGGCTTTGCTCTCGACAATAATGCCGGTGATGGTCTTGCCTTCCATAATCGGCGCCACAAACTGCCGATGCAGCATGGCGCGAATGCCGGCCTCTTCGACCAGACGATCGGCGACCAGCTTGAACCCCTCGCTGTCCAACTCATAGCTCAGCGACTGGCTTTCCGGCACCGCCGCGCCCATCTCCTTGGCGCAGGCCTCGAACTCCCACCCGATGCCCCCGGCCTCCACGGTTTTTTCGTGCCTATACCAGGCAAAGCCTTCGACCCCGACCACCGTGATATTGCCACCAAAGCATCCAAACCGTTCGACCAGCGTCACGTCGACCCCTGCCCGCGCTGCGGCCAGCGCCGCTGCCAAACCGCCGGGGCCGGAGCCCACGACCAGCACATCGGTTTCATGGATAACCTCAATCTCGCGGGCTGGTTCGGTGATTGTGCGCGTCATGGAGTCTCCCCCGACAGAAAATTAAGGATTGGGCGTTCCGGCAGAATCCCCACCGACGTAATACCGACGCTATGCAGCCGTGTTACGGCAAGCAAGAATTAATCGTTAACGCACGCCGCCCCGGGCCCTGAGCGCCTCTGACACATGCTCGGCATCATCAATGGCCAACAACACCAACGGTACCACAATCCGCCACCCCGGGCGTTTGGGTGACCGACTGCGCCACGCCTCGGCCAGCGCCGTTCCTTTCTGCATCAGAACCGGCGTGAACCGGATCACCATGGCTATCGCCAGTTCCAGCGCCCGTGTATTCACACCCAGTTTGCGCAATGGCCATGTCAGCCAACGTAGCACCGCCAGCATGTCGTCCAACCGCGTCGTCATGGTGACCAGATTGGCCATCCCGACCGCCGCAATCAGCAAAAGGACGATGCCGATCCCCTCACCCATCGTCGCCGTCACGATATGCCAGATCGCAATAATAGCCACGAAAAAGAATATAGGTTTCAAATGCTTGACACCTTCAGTGGCAAAGCGCATTCCGCCAGAAACGTACAGTAACGCCACCAGGCAAACCGCAGCCACCCGGATCATTGCCGCATCATTCAGAAACAGAAACAGAGTGAACAGGCACAAAAATCCCAGTTTCAGCCCGGCGGGGATGCGGTGAAACCGCGTCTCAATCGAAGAGGTCAGAGCGATCATCATCCCCCTCCATCGCCGCCATAAAGGCCGGGATCACCTCAGCCGGTGGGCCATCGGCCTGCAACATCCCCTGTTCCAACCACAACACCCGATCATATCCCGCCAGCATGGCCGGATCATGGGTGATATGCAGAACCTGTTGATCCAACGCGTCCAGATACCGTGTCATGGCGCGGGTTGTCGGAATATCCAGCCCGGCAAACGGCTCATCCAGCAGGATCAAACGCGGATCCATCATCAACACCGCCATCAGGCAAACCAGATGCCTTTGGCCCTGAGAAAGCGTTTGGATTGATCGATCCGACCACTGTGATTTTCCAAATTTTTCAAGCATTTGAATGGCACCGTTGCGCGCCACGTCCTTGCTCTCTCCCAGTTGGGTCAGGCCAAAGGCAAGCTCCTCCTCAACCGTGGGAAAGATAATCTGATGATCCGGGTTTTGAAACAGGATACCCGCCGCCCCAATGGCAGATTTGCGGTCCCGGATCATGTCAATGCCGCCGACATGAACCGCCCCGTCATCCGGCTCAACCAACCCACAAATCAGACGCGCCAAGGTGGATTTTCCCGACCCGTTGCGACCAACCACGCCGATCCGGCGCTCAGACAGAGACACATCAGGAAGTGACAGGATCGTCTTGCCCAGTTTTGCAACCACGCAACCCGCCAGCCGAATTCCCGTATCATCCGGCATTGTTCTATGGTTCTTGCCTCGCCCCACCCGAAGGATCCTCTTTCGGTCGCCACGCTTTGCGACGTTCTAGTGCGCTTCTTGGCAGATTGGAATGGCCCTACCACGATCAGGATGCGAATCCTCTGAAATGAACGTGGCATTGATGATGCAGCGTCACAGGAATTGCACATCACAGCTTGGCAACGCAGGCGGACAGACCTATACCCGTCGCGAATTCAACTGGCGGAGCCCCCATGAGAACCGCAAAGATCAGCCGCAACACCGCGGAAACCAAAATCTCTGTGACCATCAACCTTGATGGCACCGGACGCTATGACAACCAGACCGGCGTAGGGTTTTTCGACCACATGCTGGACCAACTGTCGCGCCATTCGCTGATCGACATGGAAATCCGGGCCGAGGGCGACCTGCACATTGATGATCACCACACGGTAGAGGATACCGGCATCGCCCTGGGTCAGGCCTTGGCGCAGGCATTGGGCGACAAACGTGGCATTCGCCGTTATGGCGCCTGTCACCTGCCGATGGACGATGCGCAGGTGCGCGCGGCGCTGGATCTATCCGCGCGCCCCTATCTGATTTGGAATGTTGAACTGCCCACACCCAAAATCGGCACGTTTGACACTGAACTGGTGCGCGAATTCTTTCAGGCGCTGTCGACCCATGGCGGGATCACCCTGCACGTGGATCAGTTGCATGGCTTCAACAGCCACCACATTGCAGAGGCCGCGTTCAAGGCCGTAGCCCGCGCCCTGCGCGAAGCGGTAGAATCTGATCCTCGCAAATCGGATGCCATCCCATCGACCAAAGGGGCGCTGTAAACGGTGCTGACCGCAATTATCGACTACGGATCAGGCAATCTGCATTCTGCAGAGAAAGCCTTTCAACGCATGGCGAATGAGCTGGGCGCAGGCGAAGTCATCGTCACGGATCAACCTGATCAGATCGCCCGCGCTGACCGCATCGTCCTGCCGGGCGATGGGGCCTTTCCACATTGTCAAAACGCACTCTTCGGGCAGACCGGCATCGTCCATGCCATGCGCGACGCTGTAATCGACAAAGGGCGCCCCTTTTTGGGCATTTGCGTCGGCATGCAACTGATGGCCACTTGGGGCCGCGAATATGAGGACACCAAAGGGCTGGATTGGGTCAGCGGAGAGGTCGTTTTGATCGAACCCTCAGACCCTGCGCTCAAAGTTCCGCACATGGGTTGGAACGATCTGCAGATCACCAATCCGCACCCCGTGACCGACGGGATCGAGAGCGGCAATCATGCCTATTTCGTCCACAGTTACCACTTCCGTGTGGATGATCCGGCACAGCGCGTGGCCTATGTGGATTACGGCACCGACATCACCGCCATCATCGCCCGCGACAACATGGTCGGCATGCAGTTCCATCCAGAAAAAAGCCAGGAAACCGGATTAGGGATGATCGGTAACTTCCTGAACTGGAAACCATAACAGTCCACTACCCTTAGGCCTCAATGGTGATCTTTACCTTGAACAGAGCGGCATTTATGCCTTGGGAATGGACGATGGTCGATACGTCGCAATCCACCAAACATTGCCATTCGGGTCCTTCACGCCAGCCATTCGATCACCATGCGGCCGGTCATTCGGCTCCATAAGACTTTCCGCACCCGCCAATAGGGACGCACGGTAGTTCGCATCTGCATCCTCGACAAACAGATGCATCTGTGACTGAGTTTCCGGATAGTCTTCCGAACTGTCATTCAACATGACGATTGCCGTACCAATACGCATTCTCGCGTGTTGAACCCGGCCATTGTCGTATCGGTTTATCACGACAACCGATGCTTCAAACGCCGCCGTTAAGAACGCCATAAACTTATCTGCACCGTTGACCGTAAAGTATGGTGCAACCGAACTGTACCCGTCTGGAGTGTTGCTTTTGTTTATCATTTCCACTCACCACCCTTGTTCGCGCCAAGGTAACATCAAGGGCGGACACAAGCGAAGCCATAGGGCATAAGTGACAGAGCAATTTCTTTGCGACATGTTGATCAAAAATTCGCACCCCATGTCCGGCGTGCTCATCCAAGCGGCAAGCCAGGGTCGGTCATTTCAATGCTTTTACGCCGCGAGACACTCGCCCACCAATTGGAAAGCTCGGAAAAGTTGCCCACCGCGTCCGCTGCTTCGGGCGATTGGATGAAGTACGCCATCATCGGTGCAAGGTGACAATCAGCAAGAGTGAAATGCCGACCGTTGAGAACCTGGCCCTCTGCAGCGATGGAATTCAAGGCGGCCAAAACAGACCGCGACGCTGTCATACCCGCTGCAACCTCGATGTCTTCACCAATCTCTCCGACTGCCGGGCGAAACACGCGATGTGAAAAGACCTGTCTAATCATGGGGCGGTAGCCATAATTATCAATAATCGAAACAACTTGCGCCACCCGCGTCTGCGGTTCGGCCCCGACCGGCAAAAGGCTTGGGCCATCGAAGGCGGCATCAATGTATCGCGTTATCGCAGACGTTTCATAGATCTCGAACGCCCCGTGGCGTAGAACTGGAACGCGACCAAACGGATGGCGTTTAAGGTAGTCTGCCGGCATTTCGGCTGCGAAAGGATCAACCTCTTCTCTTTCATAGGCAACGCCCTTTTCGTGCAACGCCACCCGCGCGATACGATTGTACACGCTGAATTCATAGCCACACAATTTTACAGGTCTGGTCATGCGTTGACGTTAGCCATCACACCCCTGAACGGGAAGAGAAATATGGAAACAGCTAGTTCCTACTCCACCCTTACCCACGTCTGCCCGGAACAGATCAGCCCACCGGCCACACAGCCCCGCAGGCGTACGGAATCCCCATTCAGGCGCATTTTTCCGACATATATTTTGTCATTCGACGGTCGCCAGACTTTGCCGCGATATTCGCCCTCTCCCTTGGGCACCATATCGATCACCAATTGCTTGCCGATATCGGCACCCTGAAATTCTCCATCAATATCAAAGGTTCGCGCGATGATCCCGCAAAACGCCTGCCCACAGGGTGACATTTCGATAATCGCATAGAATCCATCATCGACCTCAGTCTGCCAGTTGCCCTCAATCGGGTCAGCCAAGACCGGTGCACCGACCAGAATCAACCCAGCCAAAACTGCCGAAAATCTCATCTCTGCTCTCCATCTGTTTTGCGACTGTATTGTGACGGTGACAGATTCTCGCGCAAGCGTGACGTTGGGTTGAAACCGGGCTTTGCAATTTCCTGCCGGTCATGCCAAAGAGCGCCAACCAAGACATTCAGGAAAAATCGCCATGATCCTCTACCCCGCCATCGATTTGAAAGACGGCAACTGCGTGCGCCTTTACAAGGGCGAAATGGATCAGGCGACCGTTTTTAATGACAATCCCGCCGCACAGGCACGCGCCTTTCAGGACGCCGGTTGTGAATGGTTGCATCTGGTCGATCTGAACGGTGCTTTTGCGGGCGAGCCGGTAAATGGCGCAGCGGTAGAGGCAATCCTGGCCTCCATAGATGTTCCGGCCCAACTGGGCGGCGGCATCCGTGATATGGCCACGATCGAGGCCTGGCTGCAAAAGGGGCTGGCCCGTGTGATACTGGGCACCGTTGCTGTGGAAAATCCCGATCTGGTGCGCCAGGCTGCACGCGCTTTCCCGGGCCAGGTCGCCGTCGGCATTGACGCTCGCGATGGCCGTGTTGCCACCAAAGGCTGGGCCGAAGAAACCGATGTCATGGTCACCGATCTGGCCCGCTCGTTCGAGGATGCCGGCGTCGCCGCGATCATTTACACCGACATCAACCGCGATGGCGCCATGCAGGGCCCGAATGTCCAGGCAACCGCCGTTCTGGCCAAGGCCGTATCAATCCCGGTGATTGCCTCTGGCGGGGTATCATCACTGGATGACCTGCGCGCGCTGAAAAACAGTGATGCATCGCTGGATGGTGCGATTTCCGGTCGGGCGCTCTATGATGGTGCGATTGATCTGGCAGAGGCGTTGCGCGTTTTGAAAGGCGATGCATGAACAATCGCCACCTGACATTGCTGGGCGGTGTTTTGCTCTTTATCGGCTGCCTGCCTTTTCTGTTGATGGGGTTGGGCATGATCCTGTCGGTGACCAGCGGCTGTGGCGAGGTCATTACCAGCGGGTCTGATCCATCCTGTCAGCACAATCATACTGAAACAGGCAGCCGGATCGCCAATCTGATGTTTGCTGGAATCTATGTTCCCATCAGCGTGCCCTTGGGCATGATCGGGGCGATCCTTTTGTGGATCTCCAGAAAGCGCCGCAAACAAATCTAACTCTGGATTGAGATTTCGACCAAACCCGTGCATATCACTCTTGAACCAGTCGGAGCTCACAAATGCTGAAAACCCGGATCATCCCCTGCCTTGATGTGGCCGAGGGCCGCGTCGTCAAGGGCGTGAATTTCGTCGATCTGGTCGATGCCGGTGATCCGGTGGAAAGCGCCCGCGCCTATGACGCTGCTGGCGCGGATGAGATCTGTTTTCTCGACATCAAGGCGACACATGAAAACCGTGGCACCATGTTCGATGTGGCCCGGCGCACGGCGGAGCAATGTTTTGTTCCCTTAACTGTGGGCGGTGGCGTGCGCACGGCAAAAGATGTGCGCGATCTACTTTTGTCGGGGGCCGACAAAGTCAGTTTCAACTCCGCCGCTGTCGCCAACCCGGATGTGGTGTCAGAGGCCGCCAATCAGTTTGGCAGCCAATGTATCGTCGTGGCCATCGACGCCAAAACCGTGAGCGACGGCAAGTGGGAGATTTTCACCCATGGCGGTCGCCGCGCCACTGGGATCGACGCCGTGGATTTTGCCAAAACCGTCGTGGCCAAAGGGGCTGGTGAGATCCTGCTCACCTCCATGGATCGCGACGGCACCCGGGCTGGCTTCAACCTGCCCCTGACTCGCGCCATTTCTGACGCGGTGAATGTGCCGGTAATCGCCTCTGGCGGAGTTGGCACACTGGATCACCTTGTCGAAGGCGTCACCGAGGGTGGCGCCGCCGCTGTTTTGGCCGCTTCGATCTTTCACTTTGGCGACTACACCATCCGCGAGGCCAAGGAACACATGGCCAATGCGGGCATCCCGATGAGGCTGGAATGAGCATTCTTGACGATCTCTACACAACCATCTCCGCCCGCAAGTCAGCTGACCCAGACAGCAGTTGGACCGCCAAACTTTTTTCCAAAGGCCCCGAAAAATGTGCCGAAAAATTTGGTGAAGAGGCGGTAGAGGCCATCATCGCCGCGGTCAAGGATGACAAGACCGAATTGACGGCAGAGGCCGCAGATGTGCTTTATCACTTGCTGGTTATGCTGGCGGCGCGGGATGTGTCTTTGGATGATGTCATGGCGGAGCTTGCGCGGCGTCAGGGCCAGTCCGGGATTGCGGAAAAGGCCGCGCGCCCCAAAACCTGACCTCCTTTTTCCTTTCGCCCCAAATACCTCGGGGTGAATTGGCCCGCAGGGCCAAGAGGGGCAGCGCCCCTCAAGCGATGTGCAGATTGACCCGCCTGTTCTGCTTGCCCTTCTTTTCGACCTTGCCCAACCTGACCGGGCCAATTTCTGCCGTGCTGCTCACATGCGTGCCGCCACAGGGTTGCAGATCGATGGGGTTTTCGCTCGGTCCGATCCGAACCAATCTCACATGTCCTGCCCCCATGGGCGGTTTGACCGACATGGTCTTGACCAGACCCGGATTGGCGGCAAGTTCTTCGTCGCTGATCCAGCTCTCGGAAACCCTCAAATCCTGTGCGATCAGGTCGTTCAATTGAGCCTCTATCGCCTCTTTGTTCTCCAGCGCATCCGGCATATCGAAATCCAAACGCCCCTTTTCGGCACTGATTGACCCGCCTGTCACCGACAGGGGTATCACGACAGACAACAGGTGCAACGCCGTGTGCACCCGCATATGGCGGTGCCGGCGTTCCCAATTCAGCGACTGTGTCACGATCTGGCCGGGTTTTGGCATTTTCGATGGCTCTGCCGGGACAAGAACGATATCGTCGCCGTCCCCTTTGACCGCTGTGGCGATTTCAAGCTGGTGACCATCCCATGCCACCCAGCCTGCATCACCGGGCTGACCGCCCCCTGTCGGATAGAAAATAGAGGCATCCAACACGATGCCACCCTCATCCGTGTGGCTTTTGACCACCGCTGCCGCCTCCCGCAGATAGGCATCCGAACGAAACAGTGTATCGGTCATTCTGACCCCCCATCATTGGCCGCGTCAGAGGCATCGCGCGCCGTCGGATTGGCCTGAGCGCGCGGCCCGGAGTGAGTTTCCCCGGAGGAAACGGATTTGGGTGCACCATCGGCCATGCGCAGCCAGACATCTTGTTGCGGGAATGGGATGGAGATGCCCGCCTCCTCAAAGCGGCGGACGATTTCATGGTTCATGTCCGACAGCGCGCTCATGATCCAGTTTACATCTCGCAGATAGGCGCGAATTTCAAAATCCAGACTGCTGGCCCCCAAACCCCGGAAAATCACACTTGGCTCCGGTTCGGTGACGACCAGTGGGTGCGCCTGCGCAATCTCCATCAGGATGGTTTCGACCAGCCTCGTATCCGTGCCATAGGCCACGCCAACGGGCACAATGACGCGTCCGATATCGTTGCCTTTGGTGACATTCTTGACCACGCCGGAAATCAGGTCGGCATTGGGGATGATCAGATCGGCCTGATCAAAGGTCTCGATCCGCGTGGAGCGAACAGAAATATCGCGTACATAGCCCGCCTGCCCCGAAACCTCGATCCAATCGCCCTCGGAAATGGGGCGTTCTATCAGCAGGATAATCCCTGAAACAAAATTCGAAACGATGGTTTGCAGTCCGAACCCGATGCCCACTGACAGGGCACCAGCAACAATTGCCAGCGATGACAGATCAATCCCCGCCCCGGTGATCGCCACCACAGCCGCCAGAAAAATACCCGTATATCCGGCGCCAACAACGATCGCATTGCGCCCACCCGCATCGAGCTTTGTTTTGGGCAGAACTGAATTGCGCAGGCTGCTCTGGACCAATCGGGTCGCCACATACCCGACGCTGAAAAGCACGGCAAAGGTGACAAAGTTCGCCGGCGAAATCTGCACGTCCCCAATGGACACACCGTCGATGAACCGGGCCCACCAATCCCAAAGCGTGGACGTTCTGACCCCCCAGATCAGCGCAAATCCGGGAAGGCTGGCCAAGGTAAAGACAAACCTCACCAGGACCGAGGATAACGGCTCACTATCCTCTTTCGATGCCGACACCAGTTCGAACAAAACGGTGATCAAACGGTGCAGAATTTTCAGAAATGCCAGCAATGCCAACGATTGCGCTGTCGAAAACACCAGCATGGATCCCAGCGACAGATACCCGATCGCCGCCAACACCACGCCGATGCTGGCCGCCGTGATCACCAGCCACGACATCCCATTGCCGATCCGGGCCCAGATTTGTTGCGCTTCCTGGTTTTGGCCAAAATGCCGTCGCAGCAATTGCCCCAACCGCAGCAAGGCGATCGCCTCGATCACCAGCAGGATGAAATTCGCAACCACAAGTGAAACCGGTGCGACGCTGCTCCATCCGGACATCGGTTCAATCAACAGCTTTACGCCCAAAGTCGCCCCAAGAACGGCACTGGCGACTCGGCCACCATGATTTTCAATCTCGTTCAGTTGCAGATAGGGCTGATCGGTATCTTGCTTGGGAAAGATCCTGATCCCCAGCCATCGCGCGATCAGAAATGCCAGCGCCGCACCAGGCACGGCCGCGATCACCCCGCTAAGGTGAAAACCCGTGACCCCGCTTTGCCGCAAGGCGTGGACCAGCACCATCACCCCGGCAAAGGGCAGCAAAACCTTACCGGTCGAGAAGATAAAGCTTAACAGGCGAAATACCGGTTGCTGACGCCGCTTTCGGGCAACCGCGACCGCCCGTTCCGACCAGACATGCCCGCGCCCGATCAACACCGCTGATATCAACAACAATACCAACGCCAGCGGCAGTCGATCACGAAATGCTCGCCGCTCTGTCGCATTGGAAAACACGGCCGTGAACTCTGATCGCAAGATCACCCCGACTTGGGACATGGTTGAAATAAGCGATGACCAATGCGGCGGGTTAAGTGGCGAATACCCCAGCCGCAGCAATGCATCGGCTTGACGGGTCCGCAGGACTGCATCCAGTTCTGCGATCAATCCATCCGCCTGCTGAAAAGCTTCCTGGGCTTGCACCAGGGGTAATCGCATTCGTGCTAACTGATCGGAAAGCACCACCCGGCGTTCGGCAATTTCGCGCGGCTCTGTTCCTTCCTCAGCGACGGGCCCCAATGCATCAAGCTGATCTTGTAGGGTTTTTTCGCGCAGCTGATCACCACTTTGCGCGGCTTGAAAATCCTGGCGCCAACCAACCATTTCGATGCGCAGTGTTTCAAGCGCTGCGTCAGAGGCACGATCAGCGTCAATGGCCCGCTGTGCCCGGTCAACAACCTTGTCCCAATTCGCATAGTCCGGCGTTGCCTCCTCTGCGCTTTGTGCAACAGCAGGTCGCAGATCAAAGGCAATTTCTGCCAGCCCCGATAAACAAACGAGGCAAACCAGAAGAGACGCGAATACCCTCCGCATCAATCCTCAAATACTGATGGGATCTGCGCGGTCGGACGATCCAGCCATTCCGGTACTGGCAGCCCTTTTTCACGCAAGAAGGCCGGGTTGAACATCTTGGATTGATAGCGGTTGCCGTAATCGCACAGGATGGTGACGATCCGATGGCCCGGGCCCAGATCTTTCGCCAACCGGATCGCGCCGGCCACGTTGATACCGGTCGATCCACCCATGATCAGGCCTTCTTCCGACAGCAGATCAAAGGCAACTGGCAGGGCCTCCTCATCTGGTACGCGGTAGGCATAATCAACACTCAGCCCTTCAAGGTTGGCGGTGATACGGCCCTGACCGATCCCTTCGGTAATCGAGGTCCCCTCTGCCACCATCTCGCCCTTGGCATAATAGTTGTAAAGCGCCGCGCCCCCGGGATCGGCAATGCCGATTTTCACATTCGGATCACACTCACGCAGGGCATGGGCCACACCGGCCAATGTGCCACCGGATCCAACAGCACAGATAAACCCGTCAATCTTTCCACCCATCTGGTCCCAGATTTCCGGGCCAGTGGTTTCAATGTGGGCCTGACGGTTGGCCACATTGTCAAACTGGTTCGCCCAGATCGCACCATTAGGTTCGGTTTTGGCCAATTCTTCGGCCAACCGCCCGGAATAGCGGACATAGTTGTTTGGATTTTTGTAAGGAACCGCCGGAACCTGAACCAATTCTGCGCCGCACAGACGCAACATATCTTTCTTTTCCTGGCTTTGGGTTTCGGGAATCACAATCACGGTCTTGAACCCCATCGCCGCCCCAACCAGCGCCAAACCGATACCGGTGTTTCCGGCTGTGCCTTCGACAATCGTGCCACCGGGTCTCAGCGCCCCGCGCGCGACGGCATCGCGAATGATATATAGCGCTGCGCGATCCTTCACGGATTGTCCGGGATTTAAAAATTCGGCTTTTCCGTAAATTTCACATCCGGTCTCTTCACTGGCTTTTCCAAGACGGATCAGGGGTGTGTTGCCGATCGATTCCACCAGATCATTACAGATGCGCATGTCAGTACAGTTCCTTCCTATTTCGCCCTGTGTAGGACGCTGTTCGGCGGAACTCAAGCACCTGCGCGCAAACGATCACGATGCCGTGCCAACCACAGTGCACAAATCATCAGCGGGCCTGCTTTGATCACCCCGCCATCGACCCGTTCCATCAATACGTCAAAGTCAAGGATATGGCTTTTGATATCTTCACCTTCATCAAATACTCCACCAAAACCAGAGCGAACCTCTGACAAATCGCACAACCCCAAAAAGCAGTGATATCGTTCGTTGGTCAGCCCGGGCGAGGGATAAGAGATGCCAATCCGCTCAAGGCTGCCGAGCTCCAACCCCGCTTCTTCGCAGGATTCGCGAATGGCTGCCTGCTCGGCGGTTTCACCCCGATCGATACGACCGGCCACGGGCTCCAATATCCATGGGGATGGATCACTGTGCAAAAATGGCCCGGGACGAAACTGTTCCAACAACAGCACTTGGTCCAGAACCGGATCATACGGCAACAGAATCGCCGCATCCATCGACACCAGTATTTCGCGATGCAGCACAGAAGATGTTTCGCCATCAAATCGACGATGCCGCAGGGCGACCTCGTCCAGCGCATAAAATCCATCATGCCTACGCCTGTAGGATCTGACATCGACATCTTTCAACCCCATGGAAGACGGGTCTGATTCAATCGGTCCTGCAGGCAACTTGTATGTGCGACCGGCCAGCATCGTCAGCATGTGCAGACGTGTTGGGACATCGCTGACCGCAAGATGGCCATATACGTCCATCAACCCGCGCGCGGCAATCCGCATGTCATCGATATCGGGGCTTGCGTCAGGATCCACTCCACCCGAAACAGGAATTTCCTCTGCCCGCCAGATCAGACAGTTTTCAGAGTTTTTACCGACATCAGCATTTACCCAGTACCCAGGATTGGAAGACAGGTAAAACTCTAGACGGTCCTTCTCTGCCGCTTTGACGGTGATCAGGTGTCCTGCAGCGAATTTATCTGGATCTGCGGGTATCAGGCACTCTACCCCGGTCTGCCCGCCAAATGCCTGCCAGCCATACAGCCGTAATACCGACGCTGCACCGACGCTTTGCATACGGCCCAAAACAGCCGTCAAAACGGCCTCATCCACGAGCGGCCCGGTCAGAAAAAGGGTGGAGGTCAATGTCGCGCGCCTGACTTTATTTGCCTATCTCCAGCGCGCAGCGGCAGAGCGCGCAATCAGCCCGCCCACCATTCCGCCAATCAACACCGTTGCCAAAACCTCTGCCGTGGCAACGATCATAAAGAATTTCCAAGCTTCCTCGATAACCCCGATCAGAGACTCAACGGCAGTTTCATAACGCTTACGCAGCGCGAGATCGACCATCTCCACCCCCGCATGGGAAAAGAGGGCCATCGCAAACCCCGCCACCGCCGTTGTCAGGCCTGCACCGATCGCATTTCGAAATGTCCCCTTGGCCCGCGGCCCCAAAATAAACCAACCAGCCACCAAACCTGCAGCAACATTGATGTTTGTGAAATGGCCCAAGCCGCCTTGTTGCGGTAGCAATGGGATGACAATGCTCGACAGGTAAAATCCCAGGCCAGCGAAATAAATTGCTCCGATTAAACGCGCAGCTGTAAACATGATTACACTCGATTTTTATACCTCAGGCGCGATTTTAGCCTACTTTAAGCCCAAAAGCAGCAAGGTTTCAGCGTTGGGCATCCATAAGTCTGATCCGGCGGTGTAGGATTGCAACGCCTGAATTTCAAAACAGACCGGTGGAAATTGCCGCAAACGCGACGCCGGTCTAGATCACTTGGTCCAACGCAGTGATCAATTGGGCGATTTCGTCTTCATGCGTGTAATGCAAGAAACTCAACCTGAGCACCCCCGTATCGGTGTTTATCCCCAGCGCTGACAGGGGACGCACTGCATAAAAATCGTCGCGCCCTGCCATAATTCCATGTTCGGCCAAGCGGGCTGTTTCATCGCCGCGAACGTCATCCAGAGCCACCGCAACCGTCGGCGCCCGGAGCGCTGCATCACGTGGCCCCAACAGATGCAAATTGTTGCGCTGCGCCAGATAGTCCAGCAAGGGTTGCTGCAGTTTGGTTTCACGCGCACGCATCAGATCATGAACCGAAGCCATCCGTTCAGAAGCGGACGCATTGTTCGTCCCCGCCTTAACGTGATGATCATAAAGCGCATCAATATAATCAGCGATCCCTGCGCAGGCGGCAACTTGCGCGTGATCGGGCCCCGCTGGCGTATATCGCATGTATCGAACCCCTGCATTGAAATAATGCCCCTGATTGGGCAGCAGGTCCGCCAAGGTCCGTCGCACCACCATGATCCCCTGATGCGGACCGTAGGTTTTGTAAGATGAAAACAGATAGATATCGGCGCCCAATTGACCAACATTGGGCAAGCCATGCGGGGCGTAACTTACCCCGTCGACACAGGCAAAAGCGCCCACAGAATGCGCCAGGTCGCAGATGTCTTTTACCGGATTGATTTCGGCGATGACGTTGGAACAATGTGGAAAACACACAAGCTTTGTCCGTTCATCGAGATGGGTTTTCAGCTCCTCCAGTTCCAGACGCCCGCTATCGGCGTTTAACGCCCATTCGCGCACTTCTATTCCGTCATCCGCCAGCCGGCGCCAGACACCCGAATTTGCCTCGTGATCCTGATTGGTGACCACAATCGCATCGCCAGGTTTCAACATGCCCCTAAATGCTTGCGCCAAGACATAGGTGTTCTGGGATGTTGATGGTCCAAAGCTCAGCTCGTCTTCTTCCACCCCCAACATCGCGGACAAGCGCGTTCTGGCTTCGTCCATTTCTTCACCAGCAAGTCGCGAAGCATTGTTGGCCTCATCGGGTTGAACCTTGCGCTGATGATAGAACCGCATCAGACGATTGATCACTTGTGAACAGGTATAACTGCCACCGGCATTTTCAAAAAATGCCTGTCCCGCAAGCTCTGGCTCACTGAAAGCGGGGAACTGCCCGCGAACAAATTCCACATCGAGCGAGGTCAGTTTGCTCATGCCTTCAATCTCCTTAATACTTCTCGCGGATGAGAGGACCAAGTCGCGTCAAATTGCAAGCCCCGCTTGTCAAACTTTCCATACTCTGGAACCTCGATATTTGAGCGGTCGCGCTTTGGTCTATCCGCGACATTGGCATGGGAGCAACAATATACCCCGAAGCAAACCACATGTTGTGCCTACACACGTGTCGATATACTATAAAAAGGAAACTGAAATGCGCTTAAGAAAAATATAATTGCTCAAATGTCGCTTTTCTTCCACTGTGCGACGCACATGTGCAGGCAAGCAACGGAGCCATCAACAAACTCGCCGGATGAGGACAACGCGCACATTCATCACCACCAATAACAATAATAACATCCGTTGCTGACAGTAACGTCCTCGACTTGCGAAACAGACTCAGGGAAGAGAAATGAGTATCAAACCGCCGTTTACCGAAGTGGAGATTCCGAAAGCTCCATCAGGATTTTATGAAAACAACAGTGTGCCCATTGCATTGATCAGTAAATCGATCATGGTCGCGCTCGTCCTGTGGGCACTGATCTTTCCAGGCAATGCCAACAGCACACTTGGCAGCTGGAACAGCAGCTTGCTGAACATCTTTAACCAATTCTACATCATCATCGTAGGATTGTTTGCATTCTTTCTGTTTGTCATCGCGGCCTTGCCTTCGACAGGTAAGCGTTTGATGGGCAAACCCGGAGAGGGAACAGAGTTTTCGAATTTCTCATGGTTCTCCATGATGTTTGGTGCCGGTCTAGGCGTGGGCCTGATGGTCTTTGCAACTGCAGAGCCTCTGGGCCTGTGGGGCTCAAACCCTGTTGTGATTGCAGGTGACGTCACCGGCAATACCGAAGAAGCACTTCAATCAGGGTATCGCTTCACATTTGCTCACTACGGCTTTCATGCATGGGCGATCTATGTCGTAACAGGCTTGTCCTTGGCATACTACGCCTACACGCGCGATATGCCGCTGACGATCCGTTCGGCCTTGACCCCACTGCTGGGCAAACTGGTCAACGGCCCGGTTGGACATATCGTAGACGTCCTGGGCGTTGTCGCAACGATCCTGGGTGTTTCGGTTACCATCGGCTTTGGTGTCAGCCAATTCATCGACGGTGTGTACGCCATCACTGGTATGGAATGGGTCATGGATATGACTGGTGACGTCCCGACACCATCCAAGGTTGGTCTGGTATCAGGTCTGCTCGTGATCATGGGTCTGTCGATCATTTCGGCTGTCTCCGGTGTTGGCCGCGGCGTTAAGTACCTGTCAAACCTGAACCTGGTTCTGTCGCTGATCCTGTTGTTGACATTTGTGATTTTTGGCTCGTTCCTGTTCGCGATGACCACATACGCAACAGCGCTGATCGATTATATCATCAACTTCATCTCGATTAGCTTCAATGCATTCGGCCCGCTTAGCGAAGCTGATTTTGCGGCATCCCTGCCAGCAGCAGCGCAACCATTCGCCGGCGAACTGTACGGTGGCGCAACCAACCCATGGATGGCATGGGCCGGTTCTGATGGCTTTGCAGGCTTCAAGTCTGGTCTTGAAGGTGGAGCTGCGGAACTGGACGAAGCCACGCTGGCTGCAGTTTACGAAGCCGGCAACCAAGGCCGTCAGTTCGGCTGGCAAGCTGGTTGGACAACCTTCTACTGGGCTTGGTGGATTGCGTTCTCGCCTTTCGTTGGTCTGTTCCTTGCTCGTATCTCTCGCGGTCGTACGGTTCGTGAATTCATCCTGGGCTGTGTCTTTGCACCGGCACTGGTGTGTTTCGCCTGGATGACCATCCTGGGCGGCACGGCAATTGATCTGGAACTGTCAGGTGCGGCTGAAGGCGCGATCATTGGTGCCTCTAACACTAACAAACTGTTTGCGACGCTTGCCTTCATGATCGAGGGCGGATTTCTGCAAGGCATAACCATCATGTGTGTGGTTTTGATCATGACATTCCTGGTCACATCTGCTGACTCCGGTATTCTTGTTATGAACACCATCATGTCTGGTGGCAGCCAGGAAACCGGTATCAAGCACCGCATCATCTGGGGTCTGATCCTGACCGCGGTGATCGGTACGCTGATTGTGGCGGCAGGTGAAAACAACCCGATGGATGCGCTGAAAAACGCAATGATCATCGGCGCCCTGCCCTTCACCATGGTTATGGGTCTGATGATGGCCTCATTGGCCAAGGCGCTCTATCGCGACAGCCTGCGTGACAAACATGGCGACGAACCTGCAAGTCAACCTGCAGAGTAATCGCTGACAAATAAAATAGAGCGGCGCCGCAATTTGCGGCGCCGTTTTCTTTTGTTCGGACCAGTTTTTTAATCAGGCGTTAACGTCAACAACCACCCGGCCCTGAACCTGACCGCTCAGGATATCGGCCCCCAACTGTGGAAGATCATCAAGCGTGGCAGGCCGGATCATTGCCTCCAACTTATCCATCGGCAAATCCCGCGCGACACGCTGCCATGCCCGCACCCGGTTGTCATAGGGTTGCAGAACACTGTCGATCCCCAACAGGTTCACCCCGCGCAACAGGAACGGAATGACGGTCGCAGGCAAGACTGCCCCACCTGCGAGCCCAACCGCGGCAACAGATGCACCATATTTCATCTGCCCCAACACCCGCGCCAGCATCGTACCGCCCACGGCATCAACGCAGCCGGCCCAGGATTCGCTCTCCAGCGGGCGTTTTGTGGTTTCGTTCAATTCTTCCCGTGGCACGATCTGTGTGGCGCCCAGTTCACGCAGATAATCTGCAGACTCTGGCCGCCCTGTTACGCCCGCGACCTCATACCCCAAATTGGCAAGGATGGCCGTGGCAACAGATCCAACACCACCGGCAGCGCCCGTCACCAGCACTTGCCCGTGTCCCGGCTCCATACCGTGATCCTCTAGCGCCATGATTGCCAGCATCGCGGTGAAACCTGCTGTCCCGACCGCCATCGCCTGTCGTGTCGTCAGCCCGTCTGGCAATGGCACCAGCCAGTCCGCGCGAACATTAGCTTTCTGCGAATAGCCGCCCCAGTGGGCCTCACCCACACGCCATCCGGTCAGCACCACCTTGTCACCGGGTGCATAGCGATCATCACTGCTGGCCTCTACGGTACCGGCAAAATCAATACCCGGAATATGCGGGTAGCTGCGCACCAACCCGCCTCCGGGCCCCAGGCACAAACCATCCTTGTAGTTGACAGTTGAATATTCCACTGCGACCGTCACCTCAGTTTCTGGCAGATCGCTTTCGCTAATCTCTTTTACAGCGGCGCTGGTTTTCCCGCCTTCATCCCTATCGACGACAACTGCACGTATCATGGCAAATCTCATTTCCTATTAATCGATGAATCACAGCGGTATGGTGGCTGCTTCTCAACCAGTGTATGACAGGGTGATGAGTTCGGAAAGTCAATTGTCTGACATTTAAATGAATATGAAACAAAACATACCTCCCCAGGATCTGTCTATTCAGATCGCAGAAGACATTAAGTCTGCAATCGTCGAAGGGCGGCTGAATGTAGATGACCGCCTGCCGTCGGAGGCAGAATTGTCTGCACGTTTCAACGTTTCGCGCCCCACAGTGCGCGAGGCGTTAAAGCGATTGGCCGCGCAAAACCTGATCCGCACCCGGCGTGGCGCATCGGGCGGCGCCTTTGTGAACCGGTTGCGCTATGAGGAAGCCTACAGCCAACAGGTCACCACCTCGATCCTTCTGCTGTCGATGAACGAGGTCAAATTTGAAACAGCGTGCGAGGCGCGATTTGCACTGGAACGTTCCTGCGTCCGGCTTTCGGCGGAACGTCGCACCACCGACCATCTGGCAACGATGCGGGCGGAAGTGTACCGGCAGGCGCAGCCCGGGCTTTCTGATGAGGCATTCTGCACCTCTGATGTGGCCTTTCACCGTGCGCTTGTCGACGGTGCGGGCAACCCGATTTTGTCCTATCAATTGGCTGGCGCCATAGAGGCGATCGAACCCCTGATGAATATGCTGACATTCACGCAACGCGATCGGGACGTCATCGTGGATCTGCATGCAAAAATCGCGGATGCGCTAGAAGCCCGGAACGCCGATCAGGTAATTTCCCATCTGGATGAACTTTCCGCCTACACAGTTCAATTATTCAACGAGGTCGCCTTGCAAAAATCTCGGGGCGCATCGGGGAATTAATACGCGCAGCATAAAGCTTGCCTCTTTTCATTCACCCTCAGACTGCTTACATTCGTCCTGTTCCCTCGGGGACTATGGACATAAACGCGCTCGTAATAAGCGGATCGGACCCGGGGGCGGTACCCGGCGTCTCCACCAAAATCCTTCATTTGGGGATCATGGGGACGAAACAGGATCGACGAACGTCTAAAGGGGTTAGCTTTGTCCCGGTGAGTTACCACCGTTATCGGTACACTTAAGCTAGTTGCAAATGACAACAAAGCTCCGGTTGCTCTCGCTGCTTAATGCAGTGCGAAAAGCCGAAATCTAAGCCCTGACGCCTAGCAGTGTCAGGCGGGGTTCGCAGGCACCTGGCAACAGAAGCCTGCACTTTCCCAAATGCCAAACGGATGTGATTTGCCTTGCGTGACAAACCGCGTACCCTTGGGGAATGAAAATCTGGTTGGGAATTCTCTTCACTTTGGGAACCAGCGTACGAGCTGCCCTTGGCTGTGAGCTCGCGTTAGTGGTCGCACTGGATGTGTCGCGGTCGGTCGATAAGTTCGAATACCGGCTGATGCGTAACGGCATTGGTGCCGCGTTTCTAGATCAGGATGTAGTGGATATTATCTCAGCCCTACCGGGTGGTGTGATGGTAACTGTGACCCAGTGGGGTGGCGAGGGTCAACAACGCCAAGCCATCGGGTGGCGGCATCTGAATGATCTGGAAACAACACTGAATTTCGTCGAAACCTTCACCCAGATTGATCGGGGCTATTGGATGGCTGATACATCCGTATCTGGCGCCTTACTTCATGCCGATCTTCTCCTCCAGGATCCGCGCGCCGACTGCAGACGAAAGGTCATTGATGTCTCGGGCGATGGCATTTCCAATTCAGGACCAGATGTTGCGCCAATTGCTGTGGCTGTAGAGGCAAGAGGCGTCACCGTAAACGGGCTGGTCATTTCAGGGGCCAAGCCTGATCCGGTCGCTTACTTCGTGACCAATGTCATCGGTGGGCCTGGCGCGTTTGTCGAAGTCGCAGATAACTATCACAATTATGAATTGGCGATGAGGCGTAAACTGCTGCGTGAACTAACGCCCAATTTGTCGTTGAACCGAAAAACGGACCAAGCGCAATACAGCTATCTCACCAATGTTGATTGAGCTGAACCACCCACCCAAAGGCGCGGGAATCCTTTGCCCAAAATCCTGCAAATTCACCGCTTTCGGCCTCTTCCCTTCGCGCCGGAATCCCGTATGCTGAACCCGTGATTTGAACAGAGGCTATTACGCTATGTCGAACTCTATCGACTATGGAAATTTGATGCATGACGCCATGCGACAGCTCATCCAAAAGGTTCTGAGTGACGTGGCCGCGGATGGATTGCCGGGAGAGCATCATTTTTTCATCACATTCGACACGATGCACCCCGATGTGAACATCGCAGATTGGCTTTCAGATCGCTATCCCGGTGAAATGACCATCGTCATGCAACATTGGTTCGACGATCTGGATGTCACGGACGAAGGATTCACCGTCACCCTGAACTTTGGGGATCATCCCGAAACGCTCTATATTCCTTACGAGGCAATCATCACCTTTGTCGATCCATCCGTGGAATTCGGTCTGCGGTTTGAGATACACAGCGATGATGTTGACGAAGACGTTGCTGAGGCCCCGATGATCGTCGATGCCGAGGAAGAGCACAAAGACGCAGAAGTCGTCAGCCTCGATAGTTTCCGTAAATAATCACGCAATTTGCCGCATTGAAATCACGTTGAATTCTGAACTGCGGGCGGTATGAATGTGCAACCGCCCCGGAGGAGAGACCATGAGCACCACTCGTACTGAAACCGACAGCTTTGGCCCATTGGAGGTTCCCTCTGACCGGTATTGGGGCGCACAGACCCAGCGCAGTATTATGAATTTTCCTATTGGCTGGGAAAAACAACCCATTGCTATCGTCCGCGCTTTGGGCGTGATCAAGCAAGCGTGTGCAGAGGCGAATGTCGAACAAGGTGGGTTGGACAAGGATAAGGGTGACGCGATCATTCAGGCCGCATCCGAAGTGGTGTCGGGCGACCTAGATGACCACTTCCCACTGGTGGTTTGGCAAACCGGTTCGGGCACGCAATCCAACATGAATGCGAACGAGGTGATCGCCAACCGTGCCATCGAAATTATGGGCGGCGTGATCGGGTCCAAAACCCCCGTACACCCCAACGATCACTGTAACATGGGGCAATCGTCAAACGATACCTTCCCCACCGCCATGCATATCGCCACCGCGATGACAGCCCATGATGTGCTGCTCCCCGGCCTTGCACATTTACATGCAGCACTGGAAATGAAGGTGCAGGAATTTGACGGCATCATCAAAATTGGCCGCACCCACACGATGGATGCAACGCCCCTGACGTTGGCACAGGAGTTTTCCGGCTATGCCCATCAGGTCGCCATGGGTATCGTGCGAGTGAAATCTGCCCTGCCCCGTATCTATGAACTGGCACAGGGCGGCACTGCCGTCGGTACTGGGCTCAACACCAAACATGGTTGGGGCGAAAAGGTGGCGGAAAACATGGCCCGGATCACTGGCCTGCCCTTCATCACGGCCCCAAACAAGTTCGAGGCATTGGCCGCCCATGACGCCATGGTCGAAATGTCCGGCGCGTTGAAAACCGTGGCGGCCAGCCTGTTCAAAATTGCCAATGACATCCGCCTGCTGGGGTCAGGCCCTCGTTGTGGTCTGGGTGAATTGATGCTGCCGGAAAATGAACCGGGATCGTCTATTATGCCCGGCAAGGTGAATCCCACACAATGTGAGGCCCTGACCCAGGTTTGCGCCCATGTCTTCGGCAATGACGCGGCCGTTGGGTTTGCAGGGTCGCAAGGGCATTTCGAACTGAACGTCTATAAACCCATGATGGCCTATAACGTGTTGCAATCCATGCAGCTTTTAGGCGATGCCTCTATGGCCTTCACCGACAACTGCGTCTCCGGCATCCGCGCCAACAAGGACCGGATCGCCAAGATCATGAATGAAAGCTTGATGCTGGTCACCGCGCTCGCCCCGACCATCGGTTATGACAACGCCACCACCGTTGCAAAGACCGCGCACAAGAATGGCACCACGCTGAAGGAAGAGGCGATCAATCTGGGCTTTGTCGACGAAGAAACCTTTGACCGCGTGGTGCGGCCAGAACAGATGATCGGCCCCAAATAGCCAGCTTTGGCGCGGTATTTCATGCCGCGCCAATCTTTGCTCAGTCTAAAACGCGTAGAATTTCCCATCTGGAACTGCCGGAAACGACGACGTCTGACAGTTTTCGCCCCCAATCTTTGTGAATCTCTACCGTTGCGAGCTGTGCAAAGAATTCGTCCATCTCGCCAAGATTTTCAATCTCGACCTCATGCACGATCATCGATTCTGCGTTGCCGATATGACCGGTCAAATAGCGCTGATTGTGGGTATCCGCGCCTAGCGTTTTGCCCACGGCTTCGTCCCACTCTTTCATCAGATTGATCACATCACTTTGATGGCCGAATTTCGCTTTGATTTGCCAGCGTGCTACAAACATGGTCTTCCCCCTTGGTTCCGTTTTCTACTGCCAACGAGGTCTGCGGCCTGTATTCCCGCCGCTTGCATCATAAACGCTTTAACGATCATATGAAAGCAAGGCCGGATCGGAGTTCGACAAAATGGGCAAAGTCATAAACCTGCGACAATTGCGAAAACAGCAGGCAAGAGACCAGAAAGCGCGTGCAGGCACGGAAAACGCCGCGCGCCATGGCCGGAGCAAGGCGGAAAAAGCGCTTGATCAGGCAGAGGCGGACAAGCTGCGCTCCCATCTCGACCAACATCGGTTGGATGAATGAGCGGCCGCCCCGTCAAACATTCGCTGACCCTTCGCGGTCATCGCACCAGCGTTTCACTTGAAGAGTCATTCTGGAACGCCTTTCGCGCCATAGCGCATGATCGCGATGTGCCGATCAACGCCCTGGCTGCCGAGATTGATGAAGCCCGCGATATGGATACTGGCCTCGCCTCCGCCATCCGGGTTTATGTGCTGAACCACTATATCTCGGCCGCGTCTGACTGATCTGTTCTGGGCTTTAGTTGCAGCCAAATCCCTTCCCCCGAGCGAACGGTCAAATGCGCAACAGGCACCGGTGGCTCACCTGCCACCTCTAGATGAAACGCCCGCACGATACGTGACAGCATCAACACCCCTTCGGCCATGGCAAAACCCGCGCCAGGGCAGACACGCGACCCGGCAGAAAACGGCAGATAGGCATCGCGCTGACAGGCTTTGCCGTTTTCAGTTGCCCATCGACCCGGGTCAAACTCATCGGGCCTGTCCCACATCCGTGGGTGCCGATGCAGATGCCAGGGGCTGATCACGATCTGGGCGCCCGGTTTAATTTTTCGCCCGCGAAACTTTTCGGGACATCGCGCCTCTCGCACCATCATTGGAACGGGGGGGTAAAGCCGCACGGCCTCCCGAAACACATCACGGCTGATCCGAAACCCAGACAGATCGGCAATAGTTTGGGGCGCGTCCACCGCTAGGGCTTCCTGCGCCACCCGGTTCTGCCACATTGGATCAAACGCCAATAAATACAACGCCCAAGCCAACGCTGATGCACTGGTTTCATGGCCCGCGAGCAGAAAGATCGCCACCTGATCCACCATCTCCTCTACATCAAACCGTTGGCCGGTTTGCGGGTCAGGTGTCGTCATAATCCGAGTTGCCAGATCATCGGGGGCTGTTTCGGCCTCAATCTCTGCCATTCGTGCGACTGTCAGATCGCGGATCAAGGCGCGAATACGTCCCGCCGTTTCGCGCACGTCCCGCCGGTGAGTGCGCGGCACCCATGAGGGCAAGCGCAGGAATGCCGCAACATTCAAAATAGGTTGGCTGCGCTGGTAGGCCCTGAATTCACGAAACAACTGGCCCGCGACCTGATCCTCTATCGGCAGTGAAAACAGCGTGCGAAAGATCACATCAGCTGCGATATGACTTGTGATCTCTTCGATCTCAACCGCCTGCGACAGGTCCATTTGCGCGATCCGGGTCACCGCAGCATCGGCCGCCGCCTGCATCGCTGGAAAGATATCCTTCAGCCGCCCGCCAGCAAAGGCGGGGTCAATGATCCGCCGCTGATGCTCCCATTCCTGACCATTGGTTACGAAGACTGATCGCCCGAGCAGTGGGCGCAGCCCCTCCTCCACCCGATCAGACTTTGGAAACACCTGCGGGCGTTGTCGCAAAACCTGTTTGATCAGCTCTGGTTGGTTGATTAGGTAAGATCTGAAAAATGGCGTGCGAAACTCTGCCATCCAAGCGCGATAAAGCCGTTCAGGTTGGGCCGACAGGATATCCTGCCGAAACAAACGTAAATAGCGCCACAGGGACACCCGGTCCGGGCGTGACGGGGGTCTGGGTGGCCTCATGGGGCCATATCCCGGTAGCCGGACAAAGGTGCTTCAATCCGCGATTTAGATGGTGCCCTGCCGCGAACACGCTCTGCCAATGTCTGTGGTCCGGCTGTGATGGCGAAATAGTCGTACCATCCAGGTTGGTCAAAGGCGCAGAGGTACTGAAAATGTAGCCGAAAGAATCGCCAACGCAATGCCTTCCATCGTTCAGGCGACAACGTCTGACTGAAAGCTGCCGACAGTACCAGTGGCCAGCATTTATCCGGTGGGGCCACACCGGTGACCGCCACCGGGTCACATAGGGCAAATGAGCAGCCATCGCCCGGTGCGCTGACATCCACCCATGTCAGTTGCGTTGATCGCGACAGCGCTGCCAGATCACGCCGCAACTCGGTGGCCCGCGGCAGGAACGATATCATCGGAACCGCCTGCCCCAGCGACAGGAAAGACAATTTGGCGCCCGCTGGTCGTTCACGCCGCAAAAGCTCTGCCAGAACACTCACCCCCAAATAAACGCCCGACGAATGCCCGATGACCAGCACCTCATCAACATCTTCCGACACTGCGGTTTCGATTCGGGCGCGAAACTGGTCCAGCCGCGCCTGTAATTCTGGTGAGTATGTTCCCCTCCCTTGCGCGGTGAACGCATAATCCTGCATCAGGTAATGGGCATAGATATGCCGATCCAGATGACGAAACAGCTGCATCACCCCAGCAAAGGCAAATACCGCGACGATCATCCCACCAAACGGGTGTATGGCACCAACCCAGTTAAGCAAAAGCACAGCCAGCAAAACAGCCACTGCCAGTTGCGAAAACATCAATGCCACCGGATAAAAGGCTGCGATCACTGGACCTTTTCGCATCCGGACCAGCCGAAATATTGCGCCGCTGGCAACATACACGAATATGGTCTGAAACAAGTATCCGTAAGTCTTTGTAATCGAATTGCCCATGGCAGCAGAAACGATATCCGACCAAACCAGTACCTCGACTTCAGTCTTGGACACTTCCCCATCAAATTTCGCCGAGACCTGCCAACTATCGGCCCGAGTTTCCGGCAAGGTCGCGATATCCATTCTATATCCTGATAACGCGGCTTGTTTTGCAGCTTCCTTGCGATAGAGCTCCCTGTACCGGCGCGCCGGAAATGGATCAAAGCCCGGGATATAGAACACCCGCCTCGTCCGGACTTTGCCTGTCTCTGCCACTGATATCCCCGCTCTGCCTGCGCGCAGATTAGCGATGCTTGGGTTCAAGGTTAAGTCCGCTTAGCCAAATCTTTGCAAGACCGGGAAAGTTTCGTTCAGCCACCAGGCCAAATCGGTGAAATTTCCGGTGATCATCATCAACCCAACCGTCCACAACAACAGGCCCATAATCCGTTCGATCTGTTCCATATGTTGTTTCATCCAATTCATCACGCCGCGAAGGTTCGGAAAGAACGCAGCAACCAACAGAAATGGAATTCCCAGACCCAGGGCATAGACAAACAACAAGAAGGCCCCACGCGACACTGACCCATCTTGGGCTGCCAATGTCAAAATGGTTCCAAGCTGTGGACCGATACAGGGTGTCCAGCCAAAGGCAAATGCCAACCCCAAAACATAGGCGCCAAAGGCAGAGCCACCCCTATCGCCGGCCTCAAACCGCATTTCGCGATCCATTATTCCGATCCGGTAAACCCCGACGAAATGGCCCCCAAAAATCATAATTACAAGGCCCGACAACATGACGAACCATTGTTGATTTTGCAGAAAGAACTTCCCAAAAACCGACGCGCTTGCCCCCAAAAGCAAAAACACCGTCGAAAGACCCATGACAAAGAACAATGCCGACAACAGAACCCGTCTTCGGGCCGAAACATCATCCCCCATATCAGAGACAGACACACCACCCATATAGGCCAGATAGGGTGGCACGACGGGTAAAACGCAAGGGCTGAGGAAAGACAGAATCCCACCCGTCATTGCAATCAGCATAGACGGCAACAAACTCGCGTCGAAAAGATCGAATCCAAACATCTGCTCAATACCTCTGGCCTATGACCAGATACGCGAAAATTCCTACCCCGTCACGCAACAGATGGTCACATCTGCGTTTGTTTCAAAGCGTGTAAGCAATACTTCTCAGGGGATCTGCTATTTGGTGCGGTCGAGAAGACTCGAACTTCCACGGGAGTTACCCCACAGCGACCTCAACGCTGCGCGTCTACCAAATGGATCACCGTGCCCTAGTTGTTCAAGGGGAACTAGAAATTATCCTCGCAACTACTGTCATTCGGCATGTTCACTCCAACACCCGGGCAGACTATTCAGTCACCCGGCGCTTAGCTGTTTGGTTGCCTCAATCAGCTTGCTTCGTGTGTCTCGGGCAAGGCTGCTTTCCAGCTCAATCCGGATATCGGGGTTTTTGCGGCATAGGTCTTGCAACGCGCCTGTATCGATCGCAAACAGCCGAATGGTCCCGACAGCGCGCACCGTGGCGCTGGCGGGTTCGCCGGTGAAACAGGTCAATTCGCCAATAAAATTCGGGGCCCCCAGTTCACGGATCACGACATCGCCCGAGCGGATCTCAACCACACCTTCGGCCAGATAGTAGAGCGTGCCAATCTCCTCTCCATGGGTGGCAATCTCTGCCCCATCTGGGCGGTTGCACCAGTATCCAGCATCCAACAACTGTCGCACGTCCAGATACGGCATATCGGCCAGGGCGCCCTCATACAGGGCGCGCTCCTCGGCTGTGAAACGGATACGGTGGGTTAGTATAAAATAGCGGGTGATGCCGAAAACGCTGATCGTGATCCAACTGAGCTGAATGATCGCGGACCACAGATTGAAATTTGACGCGAGCGATAGCAAGACCAGCGACGCCGCGATCAGATTCAGCAGGGCATAAAGGTAACCGGCGCCCCGGATATAACCAAGTTGCAAAGCTGCATACGACCCCAGATAAACGGCCACCCCCAAAAAGCCCGCAACCTCATACATCTGTTGCGACAGCAACCAATCCATACACGTTCCCCCATGTCCGCAGATCATTCCTAACCGCAATTTTCATAAATTGCAGGTCGTTTTTTAAGATCTCTGATGAAGAGTGGGAAATTCTTATAAACTGTGAACCTTGCCAATGGACACATCCATTCGGCGATGGCCCGTCCACATGCTGCCGAGTTTTTCTCTGAAAGTCCGAAATAACCTTCGACTTCGACGGCAGACAACGCTCAGAAACCAGCGTCCCGGAACAGTTTGTTCATTCGCAAAACGCGTTGAGCCAAGTACCCGGCCGCGCGACGGTGAAGTTCCGCAGCAACCGCCCGCCCTTCAATCGTTGCTGGTATATTTTCCAAACTGATTTGCAGGACCTCAACAGGCGTATCGGCAACAATGGCGGCTGAACGGGGTGCGTTTGCATAATAAGCCATCTCGCCAACAAGGGCACCGGGCCGGAAGCGGGCGACGACATGTTTGTTGCCATCTTGGTCGGAAATTTCTGCACGAAGTTCCCCCAACAGCAATTGATAGACTTCGGTCGACTTCGATTGTTCGGTGAACAGTGCGTCACCGGCTGTAAGTGACAGGAACTGCGTGAACTGCGTAGGATCAATTTGCGGTAACTGGGGAAGGATCTCCTTCAACAGATTTTGTACAGGTGCACTGGAATGGATGTTTTCAGATCTGGAGAGAACGTCGGCTTCTAACGAAATTAACGCGTCGTCCAACGAGGTATAATTCTGTGAGCTGTCGAACGCCTCGCCCAGCTTCAGTTGTGCAACCAAGGTTTCGGAAGCACCCGAGACTGCGAACGTGACACCGTGCAGAGCACAGATTTCTGCAATGCGTGTTAAGGCGAAGTTGGCAGATGTGTCGAGACCAATGACATGTGTAAAATCAAATATGATCGCACGCGGGGGCGACGCTGATGATACCTCTTCCTTGAGTGTCTCCATCAGGGAATTTGCTGTCCCAAAGAACAGATACCCGCTGAGTTCGAATATCTGTGATCCGGCCCCGTGATCGGCGAGATAGGCCAACTCCTCTGGCCCCCGCTCTATTGACGATCGACGTGATGCGATCGAGGTCTTTAAGCGAACCACATCAACGCGCGCGTATGACATCACGAAAAGGATCAATGCCGCCAACAGACCAAGCGCAAGCGCCTGCAGAAATCCGAGCGTTGCCGCGGCCATCAGGATCAAGGCGATGATCAGTTTATCGCCCCGTGGCAGGCGGCGACGTTGAACCCAAATCCATTCATAGAGCAAATCCAACCCCAGATAAGCGACCACAGCCGCGGCAAGCCCAACGGGAAACGCACCAATGATCTGGGTTCCCAGAACCAATGGGATCATCGCTGAAAGGCCCACAGCGATACCTGCGGCCCGTCCAGTAGCACCCATTTTGTTTGCGAAAATTGTTTCACCCAAAAGATGGAACCCAACAAACCCCCCGGTCATCCCGGAAATAACATTCGATGATCCCACCGTTTTCAGTTCATGCTCCAGATCAAGTTCCTGATCCAACGCCACTTCCAAGGCGCTTGAGTTTAGCAACAAGCCAATCGCGGAAACACCAGCAACTGCTATGATCGTGGGTGAATGGGTTACAATTGCGCCCCAATTGGCCTGTGCCGGAATGTCAAAGGACAGACCCTGAAAAAAACTGTCATTCGGAAACGGGCCAAGCAGAAGATTCAATTCGCCTGCCTGTTCCAAGTCCATTCCCTTGAAATAAAGAACGGTAAAAAACACCACCGCAGCCAGGGCTAAAGCGGCAGGCAATGTCATTTCAGATTTATAGTTACGGGTGAGTAGGACAAGCAGCGCACTGAACGCGAACCAGGGCAACCAGAACATCAGCTTACCACTCTCAAAGATTGTGGCCAGATTCCAAACCGTGATCGTGTCCTTTAAAATCATCGAAATAGCGCCGGTCGTCAGCAGAAGTCCGGTCGCGGCTAAAAACCCGCCAATTACGGAATAGGGTATGAACCGTGCGATTGCACCCAGCCGGAACCTTCCTGCCAGAAACAAGGTAATCCCGGTGAAGATCGACGTAACCCCGACAAGCGTTGCCACGGTTGGAAACATCTGTTCTGGCGCGGTGGTAGATAAGGCCGCAGCTATCGACGCAGCTGCACCAGCCAAAAGCAGGGTTGGCGCGTCTTGCACATGGCACACAACGCCAGAACCCGTTGATCTGAATGCCACGATGATCGGCATCGCAACGGAACCGATTAGGGCCAATCCTATTCCCATGCTCAAATGTGACGCGAGTAGGCCGTTGTAGATAAAGGCCGCGAATGAGACCACGAATGACAAAGCAAGCGCTGAGATGACGATCAGCGCGACAGTTAGCTTAGCCAATCCGGTTGGGCTCAAATCAAAATTTGAAACCGTGTCGTCGTCAAACCCACGCTCCACTGTCATACTGAATTCCCATCATGTGCAAGGAAGTTAGAGGGGAATGGTGTAAATTATCAAGAAATTTCCATGACCTATCGCAATGGCGTAGAGGCGCGACAGATAAAATAGATATGCAAACTCCCGTCGACGTGTTGCGTTACAAACTCAAAATGCAGCCGCTTTGGAGTATAGAGGATGTAGAATAATTACATTTTATCGCGCTGTTCCGATTTGCATTGGCAGTTTCCGAATCGAACTAGGCAGTATGATCTAATATCGAGAAATTTTGAGAAATTGGGTTAAGATTCTTCAAGTTTATGGCTGAAAAGACCAGAATTTTTTAATTTCCTTGAATTTTTTTACTTTTTGCTATTCAATTACCCATCGGCAATTAGGGCGGGCAGGCCTAGTCGGGGGCTCAATTTATATTTGGTGTGGGTATGGCTTTAATGCGAATTGTTAAGTTTTTAACATTGTTTTTCACAATATTTACTGGAATGGCGATCTCTGCGATAGCGGCACCAATTGCGACCGTCGCGGGATTGGTCGGACAACCCTCTGTTTCTGACGGAGCTTCGGTGTCTGCGTTAAGCAATGGGGCCCGAATTGAACAAGGCAGCACGGTGGAGACCGACGCGAACTCTCGGGTTGAGCTTGTATTCGACGACGGAACGATGATTGCAATCGGGCCAAATTCCAGGCTTGAAATCACCGATGTGTTGATGAGTTCTTCTAATCGCGCGAGCCGTTTTGCGATCAAGGCGATCGGCGGGGGTTTTCGTTTTATCTCCGGCAAGAGTGACCGCGAGGTTTACAAAATCACGACACCGACAGCGACCATGGGTATTCGCGGGACTGTTTTCGACATCGCGATCGTTGAGGGTGAAACTTTGATGGCACTGTTCGATGGCGAAGTTCAGATGTGCCGGAATGCGAACACCTGTAAGGTTTTCGCTGATCCCTGCTCGATATCGATTGCCCCTCGTAATATTGCCATAGAGGAAATCGAGGGGGTCGATGCGCTTGAGGCTCTGGGTACGCAGTTTTACTTTTTCCAGGAACCGCCTGCGATCGGCACGGGCTTCGACACGGATATATCCAGTTGCTCGCGGCACGCGGAAGTCGTCGTGGAATCCATCGAAGAACCGCGCGCCGAACCTGCTCAAACACAGCCTCCTGCGCCTGAACCACCAGCCCCTGAGCCTCCGGCACCTCCGTCTGGCGACTTTCCCGGCAACAGTGGCGAATTAGGTCCTAGCGAAGGCAAGGGCGGAGGTGTAAGCGCGGGGCAAAATGGGTTTGGCACCGGCAATGGACGTGGCGCAGATAATGGTGGCGGAAACAAAGGCGGGAAAAAATAGAGCCGCCCGCAAAAGCCCCCGGCTTGGATCTCTTTAGGCGAGGATAGACCATTGCGTGTGCCCATTCTTTTGCTCGGCATCACAATGGTCTTGGCACTTGCGACCCTGCGGTTGGTCAATCCCTACCCCGTGGAAGCGCTCCGCCTGAGCTACTTTGATTTTCTGCAACGTCTGGTACCACGCAGCTACCAGGACCTTCCGGTGCGTGTTGTCGATATCGATGAACAAAGCCTACAAGAATTGGGTCAATGGCCCTGGCCCAGGGATCAACTGGCGACACTGGTCGAAAAACTGGCCGATCATGGCGCGGCGGTGATTTCTTTGGACGTCCTGTTTGCCGAACCGGACCGGAACAATCTGACCAAACTGCTCCAGGATCCGGTGTTGTCAGACATGCTGACGCCTGACATGCGCGATGTTCTTTCCAACAAACTTGCGACAGACCAAATTTTCGCCCGGACAATCGCTGATTTTCCGGTGGTTCTTGGCCAAGCGGCGGCAGCTCATAGTAAAACGGATATGGTTACTTACGACAAGGCCGGGATTGTAGAGGTTGGCCTTAATCCTAGTGACGGCTTGATATTCATCCCCGCCACCACGCCCATTCTACCTGTCCTGCGTGATGCCACCTGGGGCATAGGCAACATCAACGTCACCCCGGTTCAAACGACGGGGATCGTTCGGCAAGTTCCTTTGATCTGGAAAACACAGCAGGGATTTCTTCCGTCGCTATCAGTAGAAACACTGCGGGTTGCGTTGGGACACCCGATTTTTCTGTTAAATGGCTCTCCGGATGTCTCTGGGATTGTTCAATCCCTGCAGGTGGCGGGCTACACGATCCCCACCAACGAACTTGGCGAAATATGGATGTATTATCGTCAGGACCACCCAGATCTTTATGTGTCTGCCGTGGACGTCATGTATGATCGCGACCCTGCCATGCTTCGGCAGGCTCTTGAGGGGCAGATCGTGCTGGTCGGCACATCTGCGGCGGGGTTATTGGACATTCGTGCAACGGCGCTGGGCGAAAGTGTGCCCGGCGTGTCGATCCATGCGCAAATCATCGAACAAATCCTCACCGAGGATTATCTGTTTCGCAACGATACAATCGCTGGGCTTGAGGTCCTTGCCTTCGTGATTGTCGGCCTATTGGTGACATGGGTCATGCACCGTGCCGGTGCGACGAGTTCCGTCATCGCCGGTGCGGGCGCCGCCGTTATTGTTGTGGTTGTCAGCTGGGTCGCTTTCCACCGTTATAGTTTTCTGTTTGACGCAACTTTTCCCATGCTTGGGGGATTGGCCAATTTCGGCGTTTTGAATGCCTTTCAGTTTATTGTGGCCGACAGAGACAAGCGCCGTATCCGCCAATCCTTTTCCCAATATCTGGCGCCGTCAGTGTTGGATCAGATTGAAAAGCAGGATTACGCCATCTCGCTGGATGGTGAGCTGCGAGACATGACCGTGATGTTCACGGATATTCGGAATTTTTCCCCCATGGCAGAACAAGTGTCTCCGCAAAGATTGGTTGAGATACTCAATGAACTGTTTACCGATCTATCCGATGGGATACTCGACAACGATGGAACGATCGACAAGTTCATCGGCGACAGCATTATGGCATTCTGGAACGCACCGCTTCCTGTCGAACAGCATCGCCGAATGTCTGCACTGGCTGCGCTGAGAATTGAAAGCGCCACGAAAAATTTTGCCCGCAAGCATCCTGAAATTGACCCCCCTATTCGCGTGTGCCTGGGGGTTTCCTCCGGGAAAGTAAGCGTCGGCAATATGGGGTCGCGGCAACGATTTAATTATTCCGTGATCGGGGATACCGTGAATGTGGCCGCGCGGCTTGAAACCAGTTGCCGGCACTTAGAGGCGGAGCTTGTATTCTCTCAGGAGGTGCGCGATGCCACCGATGATCTTGCGTGGATTTTTGCTGGTAATTTGTCACTGAGGGGGATCAGCAATCGTCAACCAGCTTATGTGCTCATCGGGGATTCTAACATGAAAGCATCTGAGGATTTCAAGGCGTTCTCGGACGCTTACAATGCGCTCATCGCTGCCCTGCAAGAGCGGAATTCGCTATCGCCGCATCTTGAAAAATGCCGGTTACTAGCCCCATCGATCAGCAGGCAGTTGGTGGATTATCTTGGGCGGCTTTCTGAGCGGGTCGAAGATTTCTCAGCACCTCAGGCAATGGCCCAAACCGCCAGGATCATGACATAAGTCAGCTGGTGTGCCGCCTGATCAACCCCAGCTGCCCGCCAAAACGCCGCATCTGCCGGTGTTAACCCCTTGCCATCCGTCACGCGCGCCTTAATCCAATCAATATGAAAATGGATGATCAGATCACTTGCAACCAACAGAAAAAGCAAAGTTGGTGACGTCTGAACAATCACCAAAACGATGGCAGTTCCTACCGCATGCACCACTGCATGGGCGAAGCGACCAACATGCAGATATGTCTGCCTTCCGCTGCGCATAAATGCAGGCTGAAGAAAGTAGTCAGCAAACATGTGCTTCACCTGGAGAAGCACCATTAATATTATGATATCTGCTGTCATGGTCGCGTGGAAACACCCCTTTGGTAACAGCACCCTATATTTGCAACTCCCTTTGATGCAATCGGCAAATTAGGGTTCGTCAGAAAACGCGGTATTGCCCAGCAATTACATTTGTTCGATCGAGCTGCTCAGATGGTAGCGGTTGCCGGGATAGATCAGGTTGCTCGTCGTGGCAACGGTGCGGCCACTCCAGGTTTTCCGCTCGATCATCAGGCAAGGAATGTCTTTGTCTATATCAAGATTTCTTTGAGTTTCAGCATCGGGCATGATGGCATGTAATGATTGGATTGCGCGAGTGACCGGGCTGATCTTTTGGATGTAGGAATAGGTCGTCATGCAGTTGAAGTCTTGCTCTAGATAATCCGGAACGGCATAAGGATTGACGAATTTGTTTTCCAGTTGCAGCGGGATCGCACCCTCATAGTGCACGACGCTGGAGAAAAATATCGGGTGACCGGGTGATATGTTGAACCGCGCGGCCAGCTGAACGTCCGAATGAATTTCCGTCAGCTTCACAACCTTGCACTGGTGGCTGTGTCCGCGCGCAACAATTTCCTCCGCGATGTCGGCGATCTTCAGAACCGAAGATCCGAATTTCTTTTCTGCAACAAAACTGCCTGAGCCTGGAATACGCTTGACCAGCCCTTCATCCGATAATTCTCTGATGGCTCTATGAACGGTCATTCGGGATGCAGAAAAACTATCCATCAAAGCGTGTTCCGTCGGGATCTTGTCACCTGGCACGAGCAGACCGGAATCGATCTCTTCGCGGATGAAATCCTGAATATGTTTGTAGATAGGTTGGTTTTTCTTTTCTGGCAAAGCAAAGCTCACTCGGGATTACATAGCGCGCGAATGGGTTGCGCGAGTGTTGTCGGTGCGAGTGTTAGTGCATATTGTTCACCTTTTCCACATCTGTGACAAAACCGCGGTGCCAAAACTTGACCAGCGGCGCCTGGGGCCCAAGGGCATCCAGTACAATCCGAACGCCTGAAGCCGCCAATTCCACGTATTTGTGGAAAAGCGCAGTTGTTTACGCATTGGTGAGACTGGCAACGTTGTGCCATTTTAGCCGCACGTAGATATTCACCTGTGCGCTGGGTGATCGAATTTAGTTCAATCACCGCGCAGTTCTAAAACGGTATAAAAGGCCCCCTTGCAAAATGGCCGCATGTTCTAACTGTCAAAAGACATTCCGCTCTTTGTAGGATTCAAGGAAATCCACGATCCTTTGTTCAGAACTTTCCTGGAAGAATTCCGATGTGGTGGTGTATTTCACGAGCTGCCCTTTATCGAGAAAGGCAATCTTGTCGGCGACATGGGCGGCAAAACCCATTTCATGGGTGACAACAACCAAGGTCATGCCCTCCGCAGCCAGCGCCTTGATCACTTCCAGAACTTCGCCCACCAATTCAGGATCCAGCGCCGAAGTTGGTTCATCAAACAGCATCAGGTGCGGTTCCATCGCAAGTCCGCGTGCGATGGCAACCCGCTGTTGCTGACCCCCCGAAAGCTGCGAAGGATAGCTGGCCGATTTTTCGAGCATTCCAACCTTTTCAAGCACTTCCTTCGCCTTGGCGTGTGCCTCTGACAGCTTGAACTTTCGCACACGCACCAATGCATCACTTACGTTTTCCAGCACCGTCATATGAGGCCATAGATTGAACTGCTGGAAAACAAAGCCAATGTTGCGGCGGGCGTGCAGAAGCTCTTTTTCCGTCATCAGAGCGCGGGAATTCCCCTTGTCGGTATATCCAAGAAGCTCACCCTCGATCAGAACCGATCCTTCATTATACTGCTCAAGAAAACTCATGCAGCGCAACAGGGTGCTCTTTCCGGAACCGCTTGGACCGATCAGGCACACAACTTCGGATTCATTGATGTCCAGAGAGATGTCTTTCAGCGCCTGAAAGTCGCCAAACGTTTTGCTGATATTCTGCACTGAGATCGCAACGGGTGTTTGAGGCTGAGTCATGGGTATTCCTATTTGCGGATCGTGAGATGGCGGGTGAAGCGTGATTCAGCCTTGCGCCCCAGATACGAAGTCAACTCGACCAGCATCCAGTAAAACATAGCAAGGATCAGCGTCGCTTCGAAAAACGCGAAGGTTTCGGTCGACATGGTGGTCACTTCGAACAAAAGCTCGGGAACTGTAATCACTGAAAGCACGGCCGTTTCTTTGGTCAGGATGATCGAGAAATTCGTCAGGGGCGGAATGATCGAGATCAGCATTTGCGGCAGCATCACCCGACGCATAATTGTGAAACGTGACATGCCCAACATCTGTGCTGCCTCGATATGCCCGGGAGGGACAGCGCCGAACCCAGCCCTGAAAATCTCGGCAAAATAGGGGCTGCTGTAGACTGTCAATCCGATGACACCTGCGGGGATAGGATCCAGCACAAGACCAAAAGAAGGCCCACCATAATAGAGGATGAACAGCTGAACCAAAAATGGTGTCCCCCGGATGATTTCTACATACGCCCGAAGGATGGGATTGAGGAATTTGTTTTTGGCACGAATGCCAAGCGCCAGAACAAAACCCAGCATTGCACCCAATATTGTCCCGGCAATCCAGCACAATACAGTCACACCAAATCCGTTCAAAAGAGCGGGGCCGTAGCGGACGAAGAGATCAAAGTCCATATCATGCTCCTCCATGCGCGGGTGAGAGTTTGCGCTCTGCTGCACGACCGGCCATGGCGATCACTAGGTTAAGGGCTAGGTAAAGGGCGGCAGCCGCCAGGTAAATTTCCAATGGTCGATAGGTCGAGGCCGCTATGTTCTGGCTGGTGCGGGTCAGTTCGGCGATCCCGATCACCGAGATCAACGAAGACGCTTTCAAAAGCAGGATCAGCTCGTTTATCAGCGATGGCAGTGAAATAACGAGAGCTTGTGGAATGAGGATCTTTTTCCAGACCTGAGTCATTGGAAACCCAAGTATTCGGGCAGCTTCGATCTGTCCCTTTGGGATCCCCATCAGACCGCCGCGAACAATTTCACCGATATAGGCGGCAGAACAAAACGACAGGGCAATCAGGGCCGCAATAAAGGCTGGAAGTGAAACGCCGATGACAGGCAACGCGTAGTATACAAGCATTAGCTGTACGACCAATGGCACACCGCGGAAAATGCTGACATATAATCCGCCAATTCTGCGGATTGCTTTTTTTTCAGATACACGCGCGGCGCAGACCGTCACTCCGATCAACAAACCGCACAACATTCCCGTCACGGACATGACAAGGGTAACCATCAACCCCTGAAACAAAAACGGCAGTGCATCAACGACAACTTGAATGTCCATACGGCCCTCCGGCTAAACGGTTCAATGCGACCCCCGCGCCGAGATCGGGCGCGGGGGTGCGTGAGCTACTGTCAGATTTTTGGTTCTGGTACTTCCGTCGGGAGATCAATCGTAGTCCCGAACCATTTTTCCTGAATTTTAGCCAGCTCACCGTTTTCATGCATCGCTTTGATCGCATCATCGATCGCCGCTTTCAGGCTTTCAGAGTCACCTTCAAGGCGCAGCGCCATGGCGAAATAGGTTGGTGTGCCAAAAGCGGGTTCAACAATTGCAAATTCTGTGCGTGACTGAGTCAGATAAGCAAGGTTGAGCAAAGGCCCGACCACCGCATCGACACGACCAGCCATCAGATCGGAATAGGCTTGGTTGTTGTCGACATATTCACGCAGATCAGTGCCACCATCCAAGGTTCCAACATAATCTTTCAACTGGTTGAATTCGGAAGATGCCTTCTGTCCGCCAACAACCAAACCTGCGATATCGCTGGGTTGCGAAATCCGGTCATCATCGGCTCGCTTGACCAGCCCGACTGTACCCGTGGCAAATGGGATCGTGAATGCATAGCGTGTCATACGCTCAGAGGTCACGGTAACCGGGGCGTTCACCACATCAAAACGACCCGCTTCGAGGCCAGGTAGAACGCTGGACCAAGGCAGGTCGGTGTATTCTGCCTTGACGCCGATATGCGCTGCGATTGCATCGGCCATATCGCGGCTAACACCTTGGTATTCTCCATCAACGATCATGTCGAAAGGTGGGTATTGCATCTCTGTACCAAAGCGAAGAGTGCCGCTTTCAAGTACATCTGACAAAATGTCAGCCTTGGCCGTGGCGACACTGGATAGTGCGACGACACCGGCCATAGCGGCGATCTTTGCAAGTTTTGTTGCGTTGTTGGTGAAAGGTAAATTCATCTGGTCATCTCCCCATTGTTGGAACGGCAACCGCGGTTGCGAAATTATTTTGCGCCGCTCAGTGGTTTTCTGTAGTATCAATCTGCATATACAATTATATGCAGTTGTCAAGCCACCACAACACACCGCCGCCAACGAACAGCAGGAGTCAAAATGAGACAGGAGCCAGGAAGCGAAAAAATGCGCCTCTACGAAGAGGAAAGCTCACCTGAGGCCATCAGCAAAAAGTTTGGAATTGACGTCAGTGACATCATCGATTTCTCAGTCAATGTGAACCCATTTGCCCCGCCACCGGTTGTTTTCAATGAAGCATTGGAAGCCATCAAAGCCTGCGGCGTTTACCCTGATCTGCATCTCAAAGGCCTAAGGCAAATACTGTCCAAGCGGCACGGCTTTGATGAAGGCTGCTTTATGTTTGGTGCCGGATTGGATGATGTTTTGAAACTGATTTCCCAAGCGTGGCTCGGACCATCGAAGACGGCGTTGATCCACATCCCAACATTCCCACGATACGAGCTTGAGGCACGAATCGTAGGGGCCACCCAAGTTTTTGTTGAATCAGACACACCCTGGCAGATTGACATCGCCAAGATCAGAGCAGCTCTTCAGACGCAACAAATTGATGTTGCTTATTTATGCTCTCCGAACAATCCAACCGGTGCGCAAATCGCGATCGATGACATCAATGATCTCGTATCAGAGTTTCCTAAGACAAAATTTGTTGTCGACGAAGCTCTTGCTGACCCAGGCGAACTGGGTGCGCTTCCATTGGTAAATGCTCACTCAAACATGGTGGTCTTGCGCACATTTTCAAAGTATTTCGGCCTGGCTGGGCTAAGAGTTGGATATGCTGTTGGTCAACCTGACACGGTCTTTTCCCTGGCTCCCGTGCGCCCCCCGTTCAATGTCTCTGGTTTCTCGGCCAGGATGGCAATGGCAGCCCTTGAAAATGATGAATTTTTGACAACCTCGCGTCATGCATTTCTGAAAGAACGTGAATTTGTCATTTCGGAACTCAAGAAAATACCCGGCCTGAATGTTCGCGGATCGTGTTCAAATATGATGTTGATATCCATAGAAGATATTCCCACTTCAGAGTTTGTCGGCGCATTGGCCAGGCATGGTGTTCTTGTGGTCGATGCAACATCGTTCCGGGGCCTCGAAAATGTACCATCGATAAGAGTATCACTGCGAACACGCGCCGAGACCGCACGACTAACAGACGCGATACACGCGGTTATACCGAATGCATAACCCGCAAATTATTCCAATCGGCTTTTGGGCGTCACAGCTTTGAAAGCACAAGAAAGTCTCCTAAGTTGACAACGCCAAACTGGTACATTTTCCTGTCTAGCTGCCACCGACCCCATATTTCCGACTTCTGCATGTGGGTGCAAAATCTCCTTAACCGGCAATTCATGTCTTAACTTCGCACTTTTCAAAAAGATTAGGGTTTTGCGTTCACTCGTTGAATCCACTCCGCATTGCAGACACTTATTGTCAGGCAAACAAAGATCGGCCGCAAAGAGTCGCGGCCGATCCTGGTTTTGGTTAATTCGCTCTGCCTGGTTTATCGAACCACATAAACCGAACATTTCGCATGGCGGACAATTCGCGAAGAGTTTGGACCAATCAGATAATCCGCAAGGTCTGCCTTATGTGCCCCGACTACGATCAGCGATGACCCTGCCGCAACAGCAGCACGTAGCACTTCGTCATAAACACGCCCAGTCGCAACAATGTGACGGACTTGGCTGTTTTGATCCTGGCCCAACACCTTGGCCACTAACGCATTAAGCTGAGCTTTGGCGACATCGACCATCTTTTCATGATGATCTGAGCCGAAGAAATCACCAACTTGGCTCATCCCGAAATCGGGCACCACGGCGATAACATCCAGCTGCGCCCCATCCATTGCTGCGATTTGCGCAGCCCGCCGGAGCGTTTTGACATCATCATCACCGTTGCTGATATCGACGGCACACAGAACTGAATTGGTCATGCGGGTACTCCTTCGCGGGAAATGCGGCCACGTTGCAGGAAGGCAACCAATCCCAGCAATATCAGCGCCGGAAGGATCACAATTTCCTTTGGCATCTGCGCTGATGGCGCCATCACGGATTTCAGTGTCACAGCGTCGTCTGCGTAGAAGTCAAAGCTGGACAGTGTATCTGCAAATGGAGAACTGAAGGACGGTTCGTCCATTTTCACAACACCGTCTTCCTCCAATAACAGCAAACCGGTTTCTTCCAACCTTGCATCTGCATCGCCCTCTCCGCTCACGGCGATAACAAGGGTGGTTTCCTTGATGTTGCCCGTGTCGAAATCGGGGCCCTCGACCACAATTCGCAACTCATCCCCATCAGCTGCATTCCCAAGCGCTGCTGTAAGTTCTGCAGGCTGAATGCTTTCAAACGGGGGCTGGACGCGATCCATGATGAAATCCGGTCGGAACATCGCAAATGCAATCAAAACCAATGCAACACTTTCATAGATCCGGCTTTTCGTCAGGAAATACCCCATCGTTCCGGCCGTAAAGACCAATATGGCAATTGAGGCCGTCACAAAGACGAACACCCCCTGAACCAACGAGACATCAATCAACAGAAGATCCGTGTTGAAGATAAACACAAACGGCAACGCCACAGTCCGCAAGCTATAGAAGAATGCCGTGAACCCTGTTCTGATCGCATCACCGCCAGAAACCGCCGCAGCTGCGAAACTGGCAAGCCCAACGGGTGGCGTCACGTCAGCCATGATCCCAAAATAAAAGACGAACAGGTGAACCGCGATCAATGGCACGATCAGCCCGGATTGCGCGCCCAGCTCAACTACAACGCCCGCCATCAAAGATGACACAACGATGTAGTTCGCCGTGGTTGGCAGCCCCATGCCCAGAACAAGGCTCAACAGCCCAACCATCACCAACATCAGGATCAGATTGCCGCCAGACAGGAACTCCACCAGGTCCGCCATGACCTGTCCAACACCTGTCAGGGTGACGGTGCCCACAATCACACCAGCGGTCGCCGTGGCAAGGCCGATCCCGATCATGTTACGCGCGCCATCAATCAAGCCCTGGATCAGATCTGCAATTCCATCACGGAAGGCATTGGCCGTATCGGATTCACCCCTGAAGATCGCCTTCACCGGCCGTTGTGTCAGCAGGATCACGAATAGTAACATCGTGGCCCAGAAGGCCGACAGACCCGGAGATTTCTGTTCAATCATTAGAAAGTAAACCAACACAATGATCGGCAGCAGATAATAGAGGCCGGATTTGTAGATCTCTGCGATCACCGGCAGTTCGACCTTTTCGGCATTTGGGTCATCTGGTTCCAGATCGGGTACGCTTGACGCAAGCCATAACAGCGCCAGATACGCCAGAAAGATCAGTGCAGACATAACGATCGCAGACATATCCGGCACCAGGGCTACAACCCAGCCAACAGGGTACTGCACGCCGTAGCACAGGCCAGCAAAACCCGCGAAAAACAGCGCCATGCCGCCAATGGTTTTGCCCATGGAAACGACACGGTCGCCCAAGGTTGGCATGTTATTCTTCACCGCCTCCAAATGCACAATATAGACCAGTGCGATGTATGAAATTGCAGCGGGCAGGAAGGCATGGGTGATCACCTCGACATAAGATATCCCCACATATTCGACCATCAGGAAGGCCGCCGCGCCCATCACCGGCGGCATGATCTGGCCATTGACAGAGGAGGCCACTTCTACCGCGCCGGCCTTTTCGGAACTAAAACCAACCCGTTTCATCAGCGGGATTGTAAATGTGCCGGTGGTGACCACGTTAGCAATGGAAGAGCCGGAAATCAGGCCAGTTGCGGCAGAACCGACAACTGCGGCCTTGGCCGGGCCACCCCGCAAATGACCCAACGCACCAAAGGCCATTTTGATGAAATAGTTCCCGGCGCCAGCCTTATCCAAAAGTGCCCCAAACAGAACAAAGAGGAAGACGAATTTTGTAGACACTCCAAGTGCGATACCAAACACGCCTTCCGATGTGATCCACATATGGCTCATGGCCTTCTTCAGCGATGCGCCCTTCCACCGGATGACGTCGGGCACCCAATCGGACGACCCAAAGAAGACATAGGCCAAAAACACAGTCGCAATGATAGCCATCGCAGGCCCCAGAGCGCGGCGTGCGCCCTCAAACAAGATCAAAAGACCCGCAAGCGCGAACCATTTGTCGACATCATCGGCAAGGCCGCCTGCATCCACGATTTTTTGGTAAAAGACGAAACCGTACATGGCGATGATCGCCCCTGCCAGACCCAAAATCCAGTCGGCAATGGGGATATAGTTTCGAGGGCTTGATTTGAATGCAGGATAGGCCATGAAAGCCAGAAAAACAGCAAAGGCCAGATGCACCTGCCGAGAGTTATTGATCAGATCACCGGGCAGAACATAGTTCGCCAACGGGGACGCCAATACAACTTGAAAGACCGACCAGACAACCGCCACGATTGCCAGCAACATTCCCACGGATCCTGCCGGGTTTCTGGCCCCGGCATCGGTGGAGGCGACAAGATCTTGGAGTTCCTCTTCGCTAAGCGGGCGACTGCCCTCGTTCTTTTCGGCCATTTTCACACTCTCCCTGACATGCCGCTTTTGTATGATGCGGCTTACACGGCATTACTGCCAAATATACTTTGACCAATAGACAAGGGCGGCCTCAGCCGCCCTTGCAATGGATGGATTGTTATTCGATCCAACCTTGTTCCTTGTAATATTTCGCAGCACCTGGGTGCAGTGGGGCCGACAGGCCAGCGGTTGCCATATCCTGCGGTTCAAGATGGGCAAAGGCCGGATGCAGCTTCTTGAAGTCTTCGAAATTGTTGAAGACCGAAGACACAACGGCATAAACCGCATCTTCAGATACAGCAGAGGAGGTCACGAAGGTCGCGCCAACACCAAATGTTTGGGTGTCGTTGTCAGACCCGCGATACATGCCACCCGGAATGGTTGCTGAACGGTAGAAGGAATTATCAGCAATCAAGCCATCGACCACATCGCCAGACACCTCAACCAACACGGAATCGCAGGCGGTTGTTGCCTCCTGGATCGAACCGGACGGGTGGCCAACGGTATAAACCATCGCATCGATCTGGTTGTCGCACAGGGCTGCAGACTGTTCTGCTGCCTTCAGCTCTGTCGCCAGGGCGAAACTATCGGTTGACCAGCCAAGCGCGCCCAGCAGAACCTCCATCGTGCCGCGCTGACCGGAACCGGGGTTGCCGATGTTTACGCGTTTTCCCTCAAGATCGGCGAAGGTTGTAACGCCAGAATCTGCACGAGCTACAACCGTGAAAGGCTCCGGGTGTACAGAAAAGACGGCGCGCAGATCTTCAAACGGGCCAGCATCCTCGAATTTCGAGGTGCCGTTATAGGCATGGTACTGCCAGTCAGATTGGGCCACACCAAATTCCAACTCGCCTTCGCGGATGGTATTGATGTTGTAAACCGATCCGCCGGTGGATTCGACAGAGCAGCGAATACCATGCTCTTTGCGGCCCTTGTTCACTAGGCGACAGATGGCGCCCCCTGTGGGGTAATACACACCTGTCACACCGCCGGTACCGATGGTGATGAACTCTTCGGCGATTACCGCAGGTGCCATCAACGCACCCACCGCAAGTGCCGCCATGGAAACTTTTATTCTATTACTCATCAAACTTTCTCCCTTTTTGATGCGTGGATTGGTTGCCGCCTGAAACTTCGGATAGGCGGCAGTTTTTATGCTCTACTTCCGCTATTCGCTGTCGAGCAGGATCACCGGAGCGGGCAGCCAACATCCCAATCATAATTTCACACAGTACCACGGTGGACACATATGACGAAAAAAAATGCTGACTGTCTGTCGGAACAATAAAACTTGCCGAAGCACTGACAAGGGCCGGGCAGGTATGCGTATCGGTAATCACAATCACAAATACACCAGCGGCACGCGCCTCTTGGGCGGCAAGTATGGATTTGCTGGCAAATGGCGGTTTGGTCACAACGATCAGGACATCCTGATCCGACATGGCAACCAAACCACTGGCCAAAGACGCTCCCATGCGGCTGGCCATGGACCAGTTATCGGCAATGAAACTCGCCATATACGCCAGATATTCTGCAATACCAGTTGATCCCAGAGCCCCGGTCACCAGCACCTTTCGCGCGGAATGAAGCCTCTCAACACAAGCCTCCATTGCAGAGGTGTCTATTGTCGCGCTGAGTTTTTGAATATTGCTGGAACAATCCAAAGTATGTTGGGTTGTAAAATCATGTCCCCCCTCATCATGTCGCTGCTGCAACGCCTCGACACGATGTGAAAAAGAGTTTGACTTACGCTCAATCGAATTGCGCAAAACGTCGCGCAGATCTTCATAGCTGTCAAAACCCAGCGCTGTGGACATACGCGAAAACGTGGCTGGCGATAGGTTTGCGTCTTTGGACACTTTGCGCAGGCTGCGTGTCGCAACATCAACAGGATTCGCAACGACAAAATCCGCTGCCTGCTGCAGCTTTGTACTCAATAATCCGTATTTGCCGGACAATTGCTGTTCAAATGATGGCGCCAATGACTTCAACCCAGGTCACACCCAATTTTGGCAATGTTTCATTTGTTTCACATCTAGTCAACAAAAGAATTTTATGTTTCAGTTACAGGCATTGATTCACAAGAGGATTGAAAGATGTCCCACGTCTTTCCCCGCCACACGAAATCATCGCTCCCCACGATATCGCGCGGTCAGGGTGTCTATTTGTACGATCAATCGGGAAAACAGTATTTCGATGGATCTGGTGGCGCGGCTGTATCCTGCCTTGGACATGGGGATCAGGATGTTACCGATGCGATCAAGGCGCAGCTAGACTCTGTCGCCTTCGCCCATACTGGGTTTTTCACCTCTGACCCTGCGGAAAAACTGTCTGATACGCTCATCAAACATGCGCCCAGAGGGATCGACCGTGTCTATCTGGTGTCAGGCGGATCAGAGGCTATGGAGGCAGCGCTGAAACTCGCGCGCCAGTATTTTGTGGAATGCGGGGAAATCGGACGCCGTCATATCATTGCTCGGCGGCAGAGCTATCATGGCAATACGCTGGGGGCGTTGGCGACCGGCGGCAACGCATGGCGTCGCGAACCGTTTTCACCGTTACTTATTGAAACAACACATATTTCCCCCTGCTTTGAGTACCGCGATCGACCAGAGGGTGAAAACGCTTATGACTACGGTCAGCGTGTCGCGAATGAGCTGGAGGAACAAATCCTGCGCCTGGGCCCGGAAACGGTCATCGCCTTTGTCGCTGAACCGGTTATCGGGGCAACTGCAGGTGCGGTTCCGGCGGTCGAGGGCTATTTCAAACGCGTTCGGGAAATCTGCACGCAATATGGCGTATTGCTGATCCTTGACGAGGTTATGTGCGGCATGGGGCGCACCGGCAGCCTATTTGCCAGTGAACAAGAAGGGATCAGCCCTGATATCGTCGCCATCGCAAAAGGGCTGGGCGCCGGATACCAGCCGATCGGCGCCATGCTGTGCAGTGCTGAAATCTATGCGACAATCGAACATGGAAGTGGTTATTTCCAACACGGTCACACCTATATGGGTCACCCAACCGCATGCGCCGCCGCGCAGGCCGTGGTGGCAAAACTGACCGATGGGGGGCTGACAGATCGATGCGCTGTAATGGGCGAAAAACTGCAGGACTCCTTACATCAGACCTTTGGCCAACACGCTCATATCGGGGATATTCGGGGGCGTGGGCTGTTTCGCGGGATCGAGTTTGTCGAGGATCGTGACACCAAACGCCCGTTTTCACCAGACCGTAAGCTGCACGCGGCGCTGAAAAAAGCCACGTTTGAGGAAGGCTTGATCTGTTATCCGATGGGTGGAACAGTGGACGGAGTGAACGGCGACCATATCCTGCTGGCCCCACCCTTTATTCTGGAAGACAACCACATCGATGAGATTGTCAGCAAACTGCACACCGCAATTGGACGCGTTCTGTGACACATCTGCCCAGGCTAATGGTTGCACCCAATGGTGGCAGACTAACAAAGGCAGATCATCCAGAAATCCCGATCACGTTGGAGAAGATCGTTGCAACAGCGGTTGAGTGTCATGCTGCAGGGGCTGACGGTCTGCATTTTCACGTCAGAGATCGAAATGGGCAGCACGTTCTTGACGCTGGGCTGTATCGAGAAACCTTGACAGAATTACGCAGCGCGGTGCCCGAAATGTTCTGCCAGATCACGACCGAAGCGATGGGCAGATACAGCCCGCAACAGCAACGACAATTGGTGGATAGCGTCCAACCAACTGCGGTCTCAGTTTCGCTGTCTGAAATGCTGCGTGATGGAGAAACAAAAGCCGCAGCGATGTTTTACGCCCGGTGTAGAGAGCGTGACATCGCCGTTCAGCATATCCTCTACAACGATCAGGATCTGGACACTCTCTCCCATTGGGTAGAGGCCGGATATCTAAATCCGGACGAGCTTCAGATCCTCTATGTGCTTGGCAGATATGCCGCCCCGCAAAACAGCTTTGTTGTGGAACTGAATCCGCTGCTCAAATGGTTGCCCCAGCAAAGTTTTGTGCCCGACTGGGCCGTGTGTGCTTTTGGGCGCAGCGAAACATCCTGCCTTCTTGCCGGAGCCTGCCATGGTGGAAAGGTGCGAATTGGGTTTGAGAACTCGATTTACAACTCGGATGGATCCGTTGCCGGATCAAACCGCGAACGTGTTGTCGAAATGGATGCGATATTGAGGACCCAAAGTTGCCCATAAGGCATGCAATTTGCGCTTGGCTCTTCAGTGACAGTTTTCAGAACTTACTTCTCGTTCACACATGACGCAGCATTTGACTCCATTGGGCCTATTTTGTTCACTAATCTGTCGATGTACTTCTCCCATTTCTGGAGTTGGAGTTCCCCCGGTTTGATGGACACTTTTTATCGATGAAGGAGAATGTTTTTCATGCCGAGAACGAGGAACCCGTACCCTGCGGAATTCAGGGATCAAATGGTCGCGCTGGTGCGAACCGGGCG
>NZ_JBXVVI010000017.1:0-64883 GCF_057219155.1 Roseovarius sp. YIN77 | reverse complement strand
ACTCATAAAACAGTGCCGCCTGTGCTTCTTGTCTAGGCCCCATCATCGGCATTAATCCCCCGCTTCAATAGGGAAATTGAATCAGTGAAACGGCATCCAATCAAGAAGACTTTTTCAACGGAATAGGTCGTCAACGTTGTTTCAGATTTTCTAAGAGGAATGGTGCCGCATGAGGGACTTGAACCCCCGACCCATCGCTTACGAAGCGATTGCTCTACCGGCTGAGCTAATGCGGCCTTATTTATTTCTGTGGCCCTACTATGGCCCTACTAATTACAACTCACTCTATCTAACTCATTGCCCCGAAACGTCAATCGCGGATGGACCCGCTAATTACGAAGGACCTGCTCTACCAGCTGAGCTATTGAGGCGTCGCGGTGGTGAACCGTCTGCGACAGAGCATTTAATTGCAAAATGTTGGTGTTGCAAGAGCGTGAATGACGGAGACATAGCACAGTCCAGAGCCATTCAGCGCAGGCTTGTAATTTTCGGTCGCCTTCTCCTCTCTCCGCCGCTAGATTCGGCGCAAACAGGATAAATAATCTATGGCACAGCAGACACCGTCCCTTTCCCTGATCGTTCCCGTGTTGAATGAAGAGGATTCAATCGGCCATTTTCTGACCGCGATCCGCCCTGTCATGGCAGAGATCGGATTGAGCTATGAGATTATCTTCGTCGATGATGGCAGCACTGACCGAACGGCAGAGGTGATATCGCATGAGGCCACCAAGGACCCGCAGGTTTGTTTCGTGCAACTGACCCGGAATTTTGGCAAGGAATCGGCGCTGACCGCCGGGATGGACTGGTCGCGTGGGGATGCGGTGATTCCGATGGATGTGGATTTGCAGGACCCGCCTGAACTGATCAAGGAGTTCGTCACGCATTGGCAGGCGGGCTATGACATTGCCTATGGGCAACGCGCCGACAGGTCTACCGACGGGGCGTTGAAACGGTTCTCTGCCAGTGCTTTTTACAAGATCTTCAACCGTCTGACCCGCGACCGGATCGAAAACAACGCTGGTGATTTTCGCCTGATGGACCGACGCGTGGTCCGGGCGACGCTGTTGCTGCGCGAACGCAACCGGTTCATGAAGGGGTTATTCGCCTGGGTGGGGTTCAAGGCCATCGCTGTGCCCTATTCCCGGCCCGAACGCGTGGCGGGCGATTCCAAGTTCAGCTTCTGGCGGCTATGGAATTTTGCACTGGACGGCATCACCAGTTTTTCCACGGTGCCGCTGCGTATCTGGACCTATCTGGGCATGCTGGTCGCAGGCGGCGCCTTTTCCTATATGCTGTACCTGATCATTCGCACGATGGTCTTGGGCGCCGATGTGCCTGGTTATGCCTCAATCATGGTTGTCATGCTCTTGTTGGGTGCGGTGCAGCTGATGTCACTGGGGATCATCGGTGAATATCTGGGCCGACTTTACATAGAGGTCAAACAACGTCCGATCTATCTGGTTCAGCAGACCATCGGGATCGAACCGAAACAGGATGACGGCCACATCCCGGCAGAAAGCCGCCAGAGTTTTGATCAGGGCGGCTGATCATGCGCGGGCTTTTTCCAACCGGACAGGTGATCCGTTTTGGCATCACCGGCATTTTGGCGACCGCCACGCATTATCTGGTGCTGCGCGGACTGGTCGAAGGTGCCGGAATGGCCCCGGCTATGGCCACGGCGCTGGCTTTCATGGTGGCGGTTCTGGTCACCTATATCGGCCAGTCGCGATGGGTGTTTCGCCAGCGCCTTCGCAACGCCAGCGGCATTGGCAAATTCCTGACCACCGCTGTGGGCGGATTGATCGCCAATGTGGTGATCATGGTCGTGGCGGTTGACCTTTTGTCACTGCACTACCTCGCCGGATTTTTGACCGCGCTGGTCGTGGTCCCGGCAGGCACATTTGTGATCAGCAAGCTCTGGGTCTTTAACGGGTCAGGCTAACGCCTCTGCCGCCACGGCCTGATCGCTGCGGGAAAAGAACACCGCATAAAGAACCGGTGCCGCAATCAGCGTCAGAACCGATGCGAAAGCCAACCCCCCCATGATAGTGATCGCCATCGAGATAAAGAATGCGTCACTTAGCAGAGGGATCATTCCCAAAATGGTCGTTGCCGCCGCCAGAACCACCGGTCGCAGGCGGCTGGTGCAGGCGGTCACAATCGCATCCGTCAGGGACGACGCACCGGCCTTGCGCGTCAGGTCAATTTCTTCGACCAATACGATACCGTTCTTGATCAACATACCCGACAGGCTGAGCAGCCCCAAAAGCGCAGTAAAGGTAAATGGCTGCCCGGTGCCCAACAGGCCCAACGCCACCCCGTTTACCGACATGGGTACCAAGAGCCAGATGATGATCGGTTGACGGATCGCGTTAAACAGCAGGACCGAAATCAGCACCATGATCAACACGGTCACTGGCAACTGTGCCCCAAGGCTGGCATTGGCGTCGCTGGAACTTTCAAATTCACCGCCCCATTCCATGGCATATCCTGGCGGCAACTCGATCGCCTCTATCGCGGCACGGATTTCGCTGTGCACGGTCGCCGCCGTCAGTTCCGACGGGATGCTGGCCTCAACCGTCAAGGTGCTGACCCGGTTGCGACGATGAACCAACGTGTCCTGCGCCTCGTAATCCAGCCCATCCAGAACCTGTTCCATCGGGATGTAGCGCCCGGCAGAACTGGAATAGACAATCTGATCCAAAAGGTTGGGTTCGCTGCCTTGCGGCAGACGCACGATGATCGGGATAAGGCGATCGCCCTCGCGGAATTGACCGGTCACAAACCCGTCGGTCGCCATGCGCAGCGTATCGGCGATATCTTCACGGGCGACGCCTGCTGTCTGGGCGCGCTCTGTGGCATAGATCGGTTTGATTACTAATTCGCGTTCACGCCAGTTGGTGCGCAGGTTCAAGAGGCTGTCTGACGTCGTTTCCATCACGTCCATCGCCTGATCGCCCAACGCCCGCAACACATCCGGATTACTGCCAGAGAACCGCACAGCAATTGGCGCGCCACCACCGGGGCCAAAGAACAGGCGCTCGGTGCGGAACTCACCCTCCGGGAAAGCGGCAACGCCGAAGTCTTCCAATTCGGCGGCCAGGGCCGGGATCTCCTCCAGCCCCTCGGTCCGGACAATCAGATGGCCATAGCTTGGATTGGCCTTCTCTGCCGAATAGGTCAGAATAAAACGTGTCGCCCCCTGCCCGATGAAACTGGCGACAGAAACCACCTCTTCGCGATCCGCCAGCCAGTCCTCGACCAGCTTCATATCATCTGACACCCGCGCAATCGGTGTGCCCTGCGGCAGCTTGTAATGAACGAAAAACAGCGGCGTGTTTGAGCTTGGGAAAAACTGCTGTTTCACCTGACCGAAGCCCGCGTAGCAAATCACGGTTACCCCAACCAGTCCGGCCAAAACCAGCCAGCGGAAGCGCAGCGCCCCACGCAACACCCCGGCATAGGCCCTGAACATGGCACCATCATAGGCGTCTGCCCCATCGGCCTTGCCGGTTTTAAAGAAGTAGTGCCCCATCAACGGCGTCACGGTAATGGCCAAAATCCAGCTTAACATCAAAGAGATCAGGATCACCGCGAATAGAGAGAACATAAATTCGCCGGTCGAGTTCGGGCTTAACCCGATCCCCGCAAAGGCCATGATCGCAATCACCGTCGCCCCCAAAAGCGGGATTTGCGTCTTTCCGGCGGCCTCATCCGCTGCCTCGCGCGATGCCTTGCCGCGCTGCATGGCGATCTGCATTCCTTCGGCCACGACGATGGCATTATCCACCAACATCCCCATGGCGATGATCAATGCACCCAACGATATCCGTTCCATTTCGATGGAAAAAATAGCCATGAACAACAGCGTGCCCATCACCGTCAGCAACAGCGTCGAACCCACGACAGCCGCCGCGCGAACCCCCATGAACAGGCCCAGCACCACCACGACGATGGACACCGACATCGCCAAATTGACAATAAAATCGTTCGATGCTTCCTCGACCACCAAATGCTGCTGATAGATCGGGTGAAGCTCAACCCCATAAGGAATGTCCGCCTGCAATTCGGCCAGACGTGCATCCACCAGCTTGCCGACATCCACGATGTTTTCTGTCGCCAACCCGGCAATCCCCAGGGTGAAGGCATCCTCACCGTCAAAGCGAATGATCCGCGACGGGTTGTCTTTGCGTCCCCGACTAACCGAGGCGACATCGGCAAGGTTCAAAACCTCGCCACCGACCCCAATAGACAGGCCCGCGATTTCATCCACAGTGCCCGATCCCTCGGGCGTGGTTATTCGGTTGCGCGCAGACGATGTATCCACAACACCGGCGGCTGTGACCGAATCCGCGTTGGCGATCGCCCCGCTTAGCGCCTGCGGGGCAATATTGCGATTGGCCAGCAAAGACAGATCAGGCTCAACGAAAATCGCCTCATCCGGCAGACCGGACACATCCACATCAGCCACCCCATCAACCACCAACAATTCGCGCCTGAGCCAGGTCGCGAGCTGGTGTTTTTCGGCGTCAGAGAACCCTACTGCGGTCACTGCATAGTACAGGCCAAACACATCCCCAAAACTGTCATTGACCAAAGGTTGCGCCACGCCATCGGGCAAATTACGCGCTGTATCCCGCACCCGGGCGCGCAGCTTGGTCCAAACTTCCGGCAGGGCATCGCTGGGCGTGGTGTCGCGAAACTCCACATCGATCTGGGAAAATCCCGGCTGGTTGATCGAGGTGATCTTGTTCACCTCCGACATTTTCTGAATGGCCGATTCCAACGGCTCTGACACTTCCATCGCGACTTGCTCGGCAGAGGCCCCAGGATAAGAGGTCGTGACCACCACCGATTTGATGGTGAAGGCCGGGTCTTCCAATCGGCCAAGTGTTAAAAACCCCCAGAGCCCACCGAAAAGGGCGATCAGGATAACCAGCCAGGTTAGAATAGGGCGATCAATCGAGGCGCGCGCAATTGTCATGACGGCCTCCTATTGCGGGAAGCCGGTAAAGCGACGAACGCTCTGACCATCTTCCAACACTGCGACGCCTGCGGCAACGATCTCTTCACCGGTCGTCAAACCATCCGTCACAACAAAATGGCCATTGCCGGCAACAGAGGCCGTAATTTCTCGTTTCTCCAACGTGCCTGTCTCCCCCTCACCGGGGTTGAAAACCAAAACCGACAGGCTGTCGCCCTCCTCCGGTATCAAGGCCGTCACTGGCAACGCGATCACCGGCGTGCCTGATTTCAGGACCGTGTGCACCGTTGCCGATGAACCCGGTAAAATGTTCAGACCCTCTTGCGGCGGAAGTGCCAGCGTGATGCGGAAGGTCTGACCAACCGAAGTGGTCTCTGCGTTGAACTCGCGCACCACCAATGGGTAAATCTCATCGCTGGCCGGAAACGTGGCTGTGATCTCTACATCGGGGTCTTCGCCCGCCTTTTGAAACAGGACTTCCGGCACCTCGATATCGATGCGCAACTCTGACATATCATGCAGGCGCACAACCGGTGTGCCCGCCGATATGGTGGTGAAATTGGCCACATTGCGCACCGCAACCAAGGCATCAAATGGCGCGCTCAAGGTGGCGTGCTGCAGGGAATACTCCGCGTTTCGCACCGCCACATCGGCCAATTCAGCCTGGGTCTGGGCGTCATCGATGGAGACCTGGCTGACGGTTTCACCGCTTAGTTTTTCATACCGCTCCAACGTGCGGTCGGCCTGTTCCTTTTGCAGCTGTGCCTGTTCCAACGACAGTTGAAACGGCACAAGATCCAGCTCTGCAATCAACTCTCCCGCGGGGATCGTTTCCCCCTCTACGGCTGGAAAGCTTTCGATATGTCCGGACACCTGAAAGGCCAGATCGACCGTTTGTCGGGCCACCACCTGACCAAAAAACTGTCGGATCAGTGTCCCGCCCCGCTCCTCCACCTCAATCAGCTTTACAGGCTTGGGTGTATCTTGCGCAAAAGCAGGAGATATCAGAATCAACCCGGCGATAAGAACCTGAAATAATTTCATTAAACACTTCCCTATTGCTGCTGCGATGCAGATCAAATCACTTGCGGTCAAATAACCTGCATGGATAGCGGATTGCCTCCAATCATGCCGGTTTAGGAACAGGATTCAACTCTAATCCGCATACCGTTGCGTCACAGCGCACCGTTCTGCCGCACTGTCTCTATTACGGGCCTGGAACACCCCAAATCTGACAATGGCGTTTTCGTGTGTTGCCCCTGTATTGGCGGGGGCGACACACCCCGCCAATTATGTCAGAGCTCAGATAGCTAACCTATAGCGGCGCAGCGGCTGCGTTGTCTTAGTCGCCTTCGGCGACACCTTCAGACCGCGCTTTGGCCCGGCGTGCACGGTAGCTGGGCAAGAGTACCAACAACATCGCAATCACCAAGAGGCCCAGCGTCATTGGACGCTCCCATATGAAACCGATACCGTCATAGAGCTGCATAGAGCGAGAGAAGTTATCCTCCAGCATCCCACCCAGAATGAACCCAATCAGCAAGGGTGCCAGCGGATAGTCGGCAAATTTCAACGCCGTTGCGGCAATCCCAAACCCAACCAACATCAACAATTCCGTCGCGTTGTTCTGGCCGATATAGGCCCCCATTAGCGTGAAGAAGAGGATGAACGGGATCAAATAATTGCGCGGCACTGACAGAACCTTGGCAATATGGGGGATCAGCGGCAGGTTTAGGATCAACAGAACCAGATTGCCGATAAACATTGACATGATCACCGCCCAGAAAATCTGCGGCTCATCGATCATCAAGCGCGGGCCAGGTGTCACATTCAACGCCAGCAGCGCGCCAAGCAAAATCGCTGTGGTTCCAGACCCGGGAATGCCCAGCGTCAAGAGCGGTACGAAAGACCCCGTGCAAGCCGCGTTATTGGCGGTTTCCGGTGCGGCCAGCCCCTTGATCGAGCCTTTACCGAACTCGTCCTGCTCTTCCTTCGTCGCAATGTTGCGCTCCACAGCATAGCCAAGGAAGGACGCAATCGTCGCCCCAGCCCCCGGCAAAACACCGATAAAGAACCCTTGGATCGATTGGCGCCCAATCACTGGCGCGATGGCCTTCGCCTCTGCCCGACTGATCCGCAGATCCTTGATCTCTCCTTCGCCACCACCCAGATTTTTGGGTTTCAGAACCAGAAACAGCGCCTCTGGCAACGCGAACATCGCCATGGCGAGTGTGATAAACCCAAAGCCCGATTGCAAATCCATGATCCCCATGGTGAATCGCGGCAGGTTGAACAAGGCCCCTTCCCCAACCGTCGCCATGATCAGACCCAACAGCGTCATCAACAATGCCTTGGCCACCTGACCGGTACCGGCAAAGGCCGCAATCGCGGATAGGCCCACAACCATCAGCGCGAAATACTCCGCCGAATGAAAGAGCAGCGCCACCGAAGACAACGCAGGCGCAAAGACCATCAACAAAAGCGCACCGATTGTGCCACCCGCAAAGCTGGCAATCGCGGCAATCGTCAACGCCTTGCCGGCCTTGCCTTGCCGGGCCATCGGATAGCCGTCAAAACTACTGGCCACGGTCCCTGCAACCCCCGGCGCGTTCAATAGGATCGAGGAGGTCGAGCCGCCAAAAATCGCGCCATAGTAAACCCCTGCCAGCAGGATCAGCGCCGCAGACGGATCGCCGATGGAAATCGCAACCGGGATCATGATCGCAATGATCGACATCGGGCCCAAGCCCGGCAACATCCCGATAAAGGTCCCGATCAGGCATCCGCCGATGACCATCAATAGGTTTTGAATGGATAAGGCCGTTTGCAGGCCGATCAACAGTCCTTCAAGCATGTCAGCCTCCTATAAATCCGGGAAGTGGGCGCATATAAATGCCCAACACTTGTTGTACCAGGTACCAGACAAACAGCGTCGCAACGGCCGCGATGGGCACCATGATGTGCCATTTGCGCTCCCCCAGAATGAACGACCCCAAAATCAGGAACCCTGACGTCGAGATCAGAAAACCAACCGGGCGTAGGGACAGCGCGTAGACCACCATCAACCCCAGCAACAACACCGCTTGACCAAGGTGATAATCACCAAGACGGCGATAATCGATCTCACCTATTTTCTGTTCACTCTTCTCTAGGCCCAACAAGATGATCAACGCCATCGCGATGGCCAGTATGGACAAAACCTTGGGAAACGTGCTGGGCCAGATCGGATTGCGCCGCATAAAGGGCGCGAGCTGCGCATCCATCGTGAACCAGGCAGTGTAGCCATACACCATACAAACACCCAACAATATCAATGCGATCCAACGGTCGAGCGCCATATTATCCTCCGAATTTCTGCGACAATCCAATGGGGCTCTGCCCCCGCCGTGTTCTGCACGGCTCCCCCGAGGTATTTTTGGCGAAAGGAAACCAAATATTAACCATAAGTCTGAAACCTTGCATTTGCGGTACAGGCTGAGGAGCCGATGGCCGTGCGTGAGGAAGTCGAAACTTCTTCTTGGAAGAGGGGATCAAAAAGCCCCTCCTCCTTTCGCTTTAAATACCTCGGGAGCGCGAGGGTAGAACCCTCGCTTAGTCCAAAGGCGTGCGGCGAAGCCGCTCATTTGGATTACAGGAACCCAAGCTTCTTCATCAAATCACCAATGACTTGTTCCTGGGCTTCCAGAAAGGTTTTGAAGTCATCGCCAGAGTTGTGAATGTTCACCCAGCCATTGCGCGCACGAACTTCTTCCCATTCGTCGGTTTCGTACATCTTGGCAATCGCATCCTGATACATTGCCAGTTTGTCATCAGGCAGGCCAGGTGCTGCAAAGAAGCCGCGCCAGTTCACAAAGGTCGTGCTGATGCCCTGTTCCATCATGGTTTGCGCATCAGGCGCTGCAGGAACACGTTCTTCAGAGGTTACGCCGATGATCTTCACTTCGCCCGCATTGGCAAGGTCCACCGCTTCCGAGAACCCGGTCGACAGCGCTGCGATCTCGCCGGACAACAGGGCTGCCATCGCTTTACCGCCCGCATCATAGGGGATGTATTTGACGCCAAGCGCGTCTTTGCCCGCGGCTTCCATCACCATTGCGGCAACCAGGTGATCCATACCGCCAGGCACAGAACCGCCGCCGATTGCGGTCGCAGACGGATCCGCATCATAGGCCGCCATCAGATCGCTCATCGAATTGATCGCGCTGTCTTTGCCGACAACCAACGCGGCATAATCCCCGATGGTGCCGGACACCAAAGTCAAATCGCGGAAGTTATGCGGGAACACACCGGTCAGGGACCGGATCACGATCGGGGTGGAGTTCACCATCAGCGTGCCGTGGTTGCTGTCGGCATTTTCAATCAGGAACCCGATGGCCTTGCCGCCACCGCCGCCTGACATGTTTTCATAGGATGCCGTGCCCACCAAACCAGCGCCGGTCAGCGCTTCGCCAGTGCCGCGTGCAGTGCCATCCCAGCCACCACCAGCACCGCCGGGGATCAGAAAGTGGATGCTGTCGATCACCTGATGGCCATCAGCCATCACAGGGGCACCGAATCCAACAGAGGCGGCAGCAGCCGCCAACATGACCCGTCGGGTCAGGGTAAACTTCGTCATGATATCCTCCCATTTGACAAAGTGCGGACTTGCCGCTCATGACTGAAGGAACCACGCGAAGCTGACATAAACCTGTCATGCACGCATCCGGGCAAAGGAACCACTGCATGCGTTTTTTGTTGATCGAGGACAATCAGAACCTCGCCGCGGCCGTCCTCGACCGGTTGCAGCTGGATGGACATGTCGTCGATCACGCCCCGGATATTGCCAGTGCTGACGCCTATACGACGACCGCCGATTACGATTTGATTTTATTGGATATTATGCTGCCAGACGGGGACGGGCGCAGCTTTCTGAAAGCCCACAGAACCCGGCAGGATAAGACCCCTGTCATCGTGCTTACCGCCCGTTCCGAGGTCTCTGATCGGGTCGGCGTTCTAGACCTTGGCGCTGATGATTATATCACCAAGCCCTTTGATTTTTCCGAGCTTGAGGCCCGCTGCCGCGCGGTACTGCGTCGGCGTGGCGGCAGTGGCACCAATGAGCGACGATTCGGAAATCTCGGGTTTGATGCCCTATCTGGCACCCTGACCGTCGGCGATAGTCAGATCACATTGCGCAACAAGGAATTGCGCCTGTTGGAAATCTTCCTGAATGCGCCGGACCGGATTTTTGCCAAATCCACCTTGGTTGACCGGCTGTTCAGCTATGACGAGGACGTGTCCGAGAACGCAATCGAAGTCTATGTTGGACGGCTGCGCAAGCATCTGGCGGGATCCAATGTGGAAATCGTGACCGCGCGCGGGCTGGGATATCGGTTGGTGTTGAAATGAGCGACCAGATCACCATCAGCGGCTCGATCCGGCGGCGTTTGACCCTGCAATTGGTCGGCAGCGCCGCCTTATTGGCGCTGGTTCTCTATCTGGCGGTACTGAATTTCGCTCGCGATCTGGCGGAACGCTCGCAAGACAATATTCTGCTGGCCTCAGCAACGTCGATCCTTGAATCCGTCGCTGTGCAGGCCGATGAGATCACCGCAGACATTCCCTATGCCGCCCTGTCTATGCTGGGCAATATCAGCGATGATCGGGTCTTTTACCGGGTGATGATCGACGACGCGGTTTTGACTGGTTACGCCGACCTGCCCCAACCGGAAAGTCAGGGGGTGACATCATCCTTCGCCTCTACCAACTTCAATGACACGCCGATACGCATGGTCTCGGTCAGCCGCAAATTATCCCTGCTGGGAAAACCGGTGTTGGTCTTGGTTTCTGTAGCCCAGACCCGAAACGGAGAGGCCGAAACTTTGGCGCGCATTGCCCAGATCGCGCTCTATATGGGGATCAGCTTCTTTGCCTTGGCCGTGTTTCTGGGAATAATCACAGCACAATCCAGCATCCGCCCCTTGCAGCGACTGACGGGGGCCGTGTCGCGCCGCGGGCCCAAAGACTTGCGGCCCGTGACCGCGCCCATTCCTGCGGAAATGGCGCCGTTGGTGTTGTCACTGAACCGGTTCATCGATCGCCTGCGCAGATCCTTGTCGCGATCCGAAGATTTCATCGCCGAGGCTGCGCACCGTGTCCGCACGCCACTGGCCACCGTACGCGCCCAGGCTGAACTGACCCTGCGCCGGGTTAGAAAAGAGGAAAACCGCAAATCGATCAAGGAAATGATCCGTGCCATTGATGAAAGCTCGCGCGCTGCGGGGCAGCTTTTGGATCACGCCATGGTCAGTTTTCGCGCCGACCATCTGGAACGCGAAGAAACCTCTCTACGTGATCTGGCAGCAGAGCTCATTGATCGTCTGGCCCCGGTGGCGGACCTGAAGGATATTCGCCTGCATCTGCAAGACGGGCCGGACGCCACAGTGTTGATTGACCCGATCCTGACCCAGAACGCGCTGCGCAACATTGTCGACAACGCGATCAAATATTCACCGCCAGAGCGGTCTATTTCAGTCGTCGTCACAAGCGATCCCACGGGAGCCGCGATCCAGGTGACCGATCAGGCCGGCGGCTTTCCACCCGACGATATCAGCCGCGTCACGGGTCGCTTCGTGCGCGGCTCAAACACAACAGATACGATCGGCTCCGGTTTGGGCCTGACCATCGCCCACGAGGTGGCAGAGGCCCATGGCGGCACCCTGTCCATAACCAATACAAAGGATGGCGCATGCGTAGCCCTTTACTTTCCGCTTTCCTGATCTGTGTTCAGATGCTGTTAAACTCCTCCGCGGCCACCGCGTTTGAGGTTGAGGAGGAACGCCTCTTTGGTCCCGCTGATGCCGCAACCCGTTTGCGGGTGATTTCCACCACCGATACAGAGCTGATGGCCCCGCTGATCGAGGTGTATCTGGCCAACAACCCTTCGCAGGCGATCGAATACACCACCGTCAGCAGTGCCGATCTGATGCTGGCGATTTACCAGGGGGAACAATACTTTGACCTGGCCCTGTCCTCGGCCATGGATCTGCAAACCAAACTGTCCAATGATGGTTACACGCAAAGCCACAAATCTGATGCGACAGAACTGGTCCCTGAATGGGCCCGTTGGGGCGATCATCTGTTTGCCTTCTCGCAAGAATCTGCAGCCATCGTCATATCGCCCGCGGCCTTTGACGGGCTTGACCTGCCGGAAACGCGTCAGGACTTGATCACATTGATGCGCGATCACGAGGACCGGTTCAGGGGGCGTGTTGGAACTTATGACATCACGACGAGCGGGCTGGGCTACCTCTTTGCCACACAGGATGCCCGAACATCAGAAAGCTTCTGGCGACTGACAGAGATTATGGGCAATTTGCAAACCACTCTCTATTGCTGCTCGTCCGATATGCTGAATGATCTGGCCAGCGGTGAAATTGCCGTTGCCTATAACGCACTTGGCAGCTACGCGCAGGCGCGCAATGATCTGGCCGATCGCATCCACACCATCGAACCCCGGGACTATACGCTGATCATGCTGCGCACCGCGGCCATCCTGAAAGGATCGGAAAACGCTGACACCGCCGGGCAGTTTCTGGATCATCTCATCCACGCCGCCTGGGGAACACAAAACACCGATATCTATCCCTTCCCCAGATATGACACACCCGAAGACACCGCAACGCATCGGCCGATCCGCCTCGGCCCCGGGCTTTTGGTGTATCTGGATGGTCTGAAACGGCGTGGATTTCTGGAAGAATGGACCGACGCCATCCGCTATGCACTGGTTCCTTAGGCCTGGCGCCTGTCCATTGATCCGATTGCGGCATTCAAGGTCGTTATTCGCAATAAATCCCAACATCATCTATTATACAGGCAGGCAAGTTCCATCACGCCGATTGAGGGTCCCGTGTCACAGCCTGAACGCTTTGTTTTTCTGTTAGTCCCAGAGTTTACCCACATCGCATTTGCTTGTGCGATTGAACCACTGAGAATCGCCAATTTGCTGAGCGGGGAAACGCTCTATGAATGGGTTCTGGCGTCAGAGGACGGCAAACAGGCCGTATGCTCAAACGGGTCCGTCACCCTTGTCGATCAGGGGATGGCGCCTCTTGGGCGTCATGATCATATGTTGGTCATTTCCGGCATCAATGTCGATCGCCACGTCACGCCAAACCTGATGTCCTATCTGCGCCGCGAACGCAGCCGGGGCACCAAAATCGGCGCGATCTGTTCGGCCACCTATATCCTGGCCAAAACAGGTCTCTTGACCAATTCCAGCGCCGCCATCCACTGGCAGTTTCATGACCAGTTCATGGAAGAGTTTCCAGATGTCCATCTCAGCCGCAGCGTCTTCGTCGCTGACGCCCCGTTTATCACCGCCTCTGGCGGGACAGCAGCCAGTGATCTGATGCTGCATTTGATCGCCCAGAAACATGGAGAGGACCTGGCGACCGACATTGCCGATCAGATGGTCTATAATGCCGTGCGCGAGGCAGGGGCCGAACAGCGCGTCTCGATGCAATCCCGGATCGGGGCCCGCAATCCGCATCTGGCCAAGGCGATCCGCATCATGGAAAACGCGATCGAGGATCAGATCACGCCTACAGATATTGCTGATGAACTTGGGATCTCCACCCGGCAGTTGGAACGTCTGTTCGGACGTTACATGCAATGTTCACCCAAAAAATACCTGATCGACCTGCGTCTACAAAAGGCCCAACGGCTATTGGTTCAGACAGAACTATCAGTGACCGAAATTGCCATGGCGTGCGGGTTTAATTCCTCTGGCCACTTTTCACGGGTGTACCGGGCCGAATTTGGCATCAGCCCGATGGAACAGAAAACCCGGATTGTTTAAGGTTGATTTGCGAGTTCCGCCAGAACTCTTGTCAGGGCGATGCGCCAATCCGGTTGCGTAATCCCGAAAACCTCAGTCAGGGCCGAACAGTCCAGTCGCGAGTTTAACGGACGTTTGGCCGGGGTCGGATAGTCGACGGTCGGAATATCGGCCACCTCGCAACCCAGACCCTGCTGGGCGAAAATCTCGCGCGCGAAATCGGCCCAGCTGACATTCGGAGCACCGGATAAGTGATAGGTGCCTGACTTACCCGGATTGGCCGCCAACTGCGTAGCAATGTCCAGACAAGCTGCGGCAATTCCGGCGGCCGGTGTCGGCCCCCCAATTTGATCCGCCACAATCGTCAGTCGATCCCGGTCTGCCCCCAGACGCAACATGGTTTTCACAAAATTTGCCCCATGGTCGGAAAATACCCAAGATGTGCGCAGGATCGCATGAACACCGCCCGCCGCCCGCACGGCCACCTCCCCCGCCAATTTGCTGCGTCCATAAGCATTGATCGGTGCGATCGGATCATCCACTTGCCATGCCTGATCACCAGAGCCATCAAAGACATAGTCAGTCGAGATGTGGACGAACGGGATCCCCAGATCGGCGCAAGCCTGTGCAATGGCACCAGGCGCTTCAGCATTGATAACCGTAGCAAGCGCCTCCTCATCCTCGACCCGGTCCACCGCGGTATAAGCCGCCGCATTGATCACTACATCCGGTGCATATTCCCGTATCGCCGCCGCACAGGCCGCAGGATCCGCGAGATCCGCCAAATCACGGCCCAGCGCGATCACCTTCGCCTGTCGCTGCAATTCGGTGGCGACCTGACCTGTCAGACCAAAGACAAGCGTCTTCACGTCTTCATCCCCAGCCGCTGCCCCACACCCTGACGGGACTGCAAAGCACGCCACCAATTCTCATTGTCCAGATACCATTGAACTGTCTTGCGCAGCCCCTGTTCCAGCGTAACAGAGGGCCGCCAGCCCAGTTCCTCGCGGATGCGGGTGGGATCGATAGCATAGCGCAGATCATGGCCTGGCCGATCCGTGACGAACGTGATCTGTTCGGCATAGGCGTGTTTAGCCGGCCTCAGCTCATCCAATATCCCACAGATCATCCGCACCAAATCAATATTGCGCGCCTCATTCTCGCCGCCGATGTTATACGACCGACCCGACGCGCCTTTCTCCAGCACGCATAGCAATGCATCAACGTGATCCTCGACATACAGCCAGTCGCGCACATTCTCGCCCGTGCCATAAACCGGGATCGGATTACCGGCCAAGGCATTCAGGATCACCACCGGGATCAGTTTTTCAGGGAAATGATAGGGTCCATAATTGTTCGAACAATTGGTCATCACCACCGGCAGGCCATAAGTTTCTGCCCAGGCCCGGACCAGATGATCGCTGGCGGCCTTGGATGCCGAATAGGGGCTGTTGGGGGCATAGGCTGTGTCCTCGGTAAACATCCCCTCCGCCCCCAGCGATCCGTAGACCTCATCGGTCGAGATATGATGGAACCGAAACGCCTCTGGCCGCCCGGCCCCCACCCAGAAACCACGCGCCGCTTCCAGCATATTGTAGGTACCGGTGATGTTGGTCTCAATAAAATCGCCCGGCCCGTCGATCGACCTGTCCACATGGCTTTCCGCCGCCAGATGCATCACCGCATCCGGCTGATGGGTGGCAAAAATCCGATCCAGCGCCTCACGGTCGCAGATATCTGCCTGTTCAAACGCATAATTCGGGCTGTCCGCCACCGGGGCCACATTATCCAGACAGGCGGCATAGGTCAGCGCATCCAGATTCACCACCTGATGCCCACGAGAAACCACAAGCCGCACCACCGCCGATCCGATAAACCCCGCCCCGCCGGTCACCATGATCTTCATGCGTTTTCTCCATAGACAAATGGGCTGTCAAACTCGGCCAGCAGAGGCGCGTTTTGATCCTTTTCAGACAGGATCGCCGGGCCGCTCAGCCCCCAATCGATCCCAATATCAGTGTCGTCAAAGCGCACCGCCCCATCCGCCACCGGGTCGTAATAATCGGTGCATTTGTAGATAATCTCGGTGTCTGGTTCCAAGGTGGCAAACCCGTGTAAAAAACCCACCGGCACCAGCAACTGCCGCCCGTTGTCAAAGGACAGTTCCTCCGCCACCCAGCGCCCAAAAGTGGGCGAGCCCTTGCGAATATCAACGGCGACATCCAGCAAACGCCCACGCCCGCAACGCACCAGTTTCGCCTGTGTCGAGGGCGGAGCCTGAAAATGCAGCCCCCGAACAGTCCCTACCTCTCGTGACAGAGAATGATTGTCCTGCACAAATTCCTGATGAATCCCCGCCGCCGCCATCGCCCGCCTGTTCCAGCTTTCGCAAAAGAACCCGCGTGTGTCGCCAAACCGCTTTGGGGTCAGCACCAACACCCCTGGCAATGCGGTTTTACCGACCTCCATCACAAAAGCCCCATCAGATAGTCGCCGTAAACGTTCTTGCCAAAAAGTTCGGCCCGCATTTGCAATTGGTCGGCCCCGATCCATCCCGCCTCAAAGGCTATTTCGTCCAGAGAGCCGGTCTGGATACCCTGCCGTTCTTCCAAAGTACGCACGAAATTTCCCGCATCCAGCAGGCTGGCATGGGTCCCGGTGTCCAACCAAGCATAACCGCGACCCATAGTTTCGACGCGCAACTTGCCCTCGGCAAGATACATATCCAAAAGCGACGTAATCTCTAGCTCACCACGGTTTGATGGCCTGACATCGCGTGCCCGCTCGGGTGCCGTACCATCCAGAAAATACAACCCGGTGACGGCATAGTTTGAGGGCGGTTCGATTGGTTTTTCGATGATCGATTTGACCTGTCCATCACCATCAAACCCCACCACACCATATCGCTGCGGATCGGCAACGTGATAGCCAAAAACCGTGCCGCCAGAAGATTTCTGATCGGCGGATTTCAGAATTTTGGGCAACCCATGCCCAAAGAAAATATTATCCCCCAACACCAAAACCGATGGCGCCCCGTCCAGAAAATCCTCTGCCAGCAAATAGGCCTGCGCCAATCCGTCAGGCGATGGTTGCTCAATATAGGTAAAGCATACGCCCCATTGGCGACCATCCCCCAACAATGCCTTAAACTGATGCTGGTCCTGTGGCGTTGTGATGATCGCAATCTCGCGAATACCGGCCAGCATCAAAACGCTGAGCGGATAGTAAATCATCGGCTTGTCATAGATCGGCAAGAGCTGCTTTGAGACGCCCATAGTGATCGGATAGAGCCGCGTCCCTGATCCCCCGGCCAGAATAATGCCTTTGCGTTGTGCCACCTTGTATCCTCGCGACGTGAACCAAGCCATGATTGGTTCGCGAGGTACCTGCCAGCATAGCAGCCTAAATCTGTCGCCCCTGCAAAAGGGCGGGCAGATCGCCATTCAGGCCGGCCGCCTCCCGGATCAGAGAGCGGCGCAACCGCGGCATCCCGTTAACCAAACCCAGGCCAATATCGCGGACAATTCTCAACAAGCCGTTATCGTTGGAAAACAATTTGTTGAAACCATCGGTGGCGGCAGCCAACGAGGTTGTATCCCAGCGCCGCCACTGCTGATAGCGCGCCAGAACATCCTGAGCACCGATATCTTCGCCCCGGCGCCGCGCTTGGATCAGCACCTCCGCCAAAGCACCCACATCCCGCAGACCCAGATTCAGCCCCTGCCCGGCAATCGGATGCACCCCATGGGCCGCATCACCCACCAATGCCAGCCGCTCAGCTATGAAACTTTCGGCCAAGGTTAGATTCAGCGGATATGTAAACCGCGCCCCGGCCAGCGAAATATCGCCCAGAAAATCACCAAAGCGTGGCCGCAAGACATCCAAGTATCCCGCGTCATCCAATGCCTGAATCTGTGCCGCTGTTTCTGTCTTTTCCGACCAGACAATCGACACGTGGTTTCCCGGCAATGGCAGGATCGCCAATGGTCCCGGCGGCATGAAATACTGATGCGCAACCCCGTGATGGGGGCACTCATGATCAATCGCGCAAACCAACGCGGTTTGCCCGTAATCCCAGCCCTGACGCCTGATACCCGCGCGTTGCGCCGTCCCGCTTTGTCGGCCATCGCACCCGATCAGAACCGACCCAGACAACGTCGATCCATCATCGAGCGTGATCGAGGCAGCACCGACGTCAACGGATTGCGCCATCACTGTTCGGCCCGGAACATGCGTCACCCCCGGGTGATCCCGCATCGCCGCCAGAAACGCCGCGTAGAGGAACCGATCCTCCAGCATATATCCCATCGGGCCTTCTTCGATCTCGGCATGATCAAAATGCAACATCCATGGCCCCGGACCATCCTCGGCCCGGCCATCGGTGATTTTGATATCCAAGATGGGCTGCGATTGTTCTGCCACGTCGGGCCAGATGCCAATTGCCGACAACAGCCGCTGCGAGGCCAGCGCCAGCGCATAACCACGCCCGTCAAATCCGGCACGGCTGCGATCCTCTGCGGGCCGGGCATCCACAACTGTGACCGAAAACCCGCCATCGGCCAGCGCAAGCGCCAAAGCAGGGCCATTCAATCCGCCCCCGACAATCAGAATATCCGAGTCATGTGCCATAGCCTCTGATAACCCGCCAAGTTCGGGATTGTCCATGTGCCGTGGTGCCGCTAGCCTGTCATAAAAGTGGAGGCCGTGATGAGTAAACACTGGAACCAATCCAGCGCTGCGGATTTGGGCCGCGGCATCGCTGCCGGACAGATCGATCCGGTGGACCTGGCAGAGTATTTCCTGGATCAAATCGCAGCTCACCCGATGGCCGATCGCATCTATGCCCGCACGACGCGTGATCGCGCCGTGGCAGAGGCCAAAGCCGCCCGCGCCCGCGCAAGCGCAGGTCAGCGTCTGGGGCCATTGGATGGCGTTCCTCTCTCATGGAAAGACCTTTTTGACACGGCAGGCACAAGATCAGAGGCCGGATCCGCGCTTTTGAAGGGCCGGGTGCCCCAGACCGATGCCCGGGTTCTAGGGGCCGCGACCCTGGGCGGGGCGGTCTGTCTGGGCAAAACGCACATGTCGGAACTGGCCTTCTCTGGCCTTGGCCACAATCCCAGCACTGCGACCACACCCTGTGTAAACGATCACGGCGCTGTATCGGGCGGATCGTCCTCTGGCGCGGCAGGCTCGGTCGCCTTCGGGCTGGCCCCAGCGGCGATTGGGTCTGATACCGGTGGTTCGGTGCGCATCCCGTCGGCGTGGAATGATCTAGTCGGGCTGAAAACCACCCATGGCCGCCTGTCGCTGGATGGCGTCGTGCCGCTGTGCAACACCTTTGACACGGTCGGCCCTCTGACCCGAACGGTAGAGGATGCGGCCCTGACCTTGGGTCTGATGGAAGGCGATTTAGGCCCCGATATGACCGGCGCATCATTGGTGGGGACCCGTTTGATGGTACTTGATACCGTCGCCTTTGATGATCTGCGAGACGAACCCGCCAAGGGGTTCGAAGATGCCGTCGCGCGTCTGGGTCAGGCCGGCGCCCAGATCGAACATGCTGCCGTTCCAGAACTAACCGATGCAATGGGCCTGTCCGGCGTTCTGTACACCACCCGCGCCTATGCCCAGTGGAAAGACGTGATCGAAGCCGCCCCGCATCTAATGTATGCCGAAATTCTGGAACGCTTCCGCCTCGGGGCGAAATTTTCCGGGGTCGACTATATACAGGCTTGGGATCAGCTAAAGGCCGCCCGCCAGGCTTATGCCGCGAAAACAGCCGGTTACGATGCGGTGATCCTGCCCTCCTGCCCGATCCTGCCGCCCAACATGGCGCGTTTGGAAGAGGATCATGATTACTACATTGCCGAAAACCTGCTGGCCCTTCGCAACACACGCATTGGCAATCTGATGGGGTTATGCGCGCTCACCCTACCCACCGGCACGCCGTCGACAGGGATCATGCTGCAATCGCTTCCAGGTCAGGAAGAACGCCTGCTGCGGCTTGGGGCTGCTGCGGAACAGGCGCTGACCTAAAAGCAACAGCCATTGCCACAGGTGATATTTTTTGCCGCTGATTTCTGGACAGACCTGTGCAAATGACTGTATCGTTTGGAAAAAGCAGGGCGAAACGATCCTGGATTTGAGGCAGTCATGACGGAAAAGACGCGGGCATTTTTCGCGCCAGAATGGATATGTTTGCATCCACAGCCGCATCAGCGGCAAGTGACTGATGCGCACATAATTCCAATTATTTCCCAATGATTGTGGTAAGTTAAGGGCGACAAAAGGCCGCTTTTCAACCTGATCCGTGATCTGGCCGCACCTTTGACAAGGTGTGCGCCCCAAAAACAGATAATCGCCACGGGTCTGATGTTTGATCCGGCAAATGGCACAGTTGGGCAAGGACAGGTAACAAATGGCATCTTATCAGGCCAGACAACGCGATCCGCTTTTCGACAGCAACACGCAGGCCGTATTGGCCGCGCGTGGCAGGGAATTGGTCGGCATTGCCCTGACAATTACGGGTCTGATTTTTGCCCTGATCATCAGCAGCTATTCCCCTGATGATCCCAGCTGGTTCTCGGCGACGGACGCGCCGATCAACAACCTTTTGGGTCAGGCAGGCGCCGCTGTCGCCTCTCCGCTTTACATCATTGCCGGATGGGGCGGCTGGGGGATTGCAGCAATCCTGATCGCCTGGGGCGTGCGCTTTATCACCCATCGCGGCGATGGGCGCGCCTTTGGCCGGTTGATTTTTGCCCCGATTGCGATTGCCCTGATATCGGTTCACGCCTCGACCCTCCCCGCCCCTGCAGGCTGGAGCCACAGTTTCGGCCTGGGTGGCCTGTTTGGCGACGCATTTTCCGGCGCGCTTTTGTCTATCTTGCAAGAATGGGGCGGCCTTGGGTTCTGGCTCAAGGCACTGTCGGCTCTGTCAGGCGTCGCCATGATTGCCATGCTGTTGTTTGTCACCGGCTTTACCCGGCCCGAATTGTCGCGCATTGGCCGCTTTCTGCTGATCAGCCTGATTTTGACCTACGCCACACTGATGCGTCTGATGGGGCGCGGTGCCGTCGGATCCGTTGCTCTGGCCCGCCATATGAAAGCCGCCCGCGAAGCCCGCAGGGCGGCAGCGTTGGAGGCTGAACAGGCCCGGTTTGATGAATTAGAGGCCATCCACGGCCCCGCCAGCAGCATAGCTGCGGCGGCGTCTCAGGCCCGGGTGCTGCGTGCCGAACCGGTCCTCAGCGCAACCGCGATGTCAGAGGTGCACACCGCCCCGGACATGGTGGAAGACCCGATTGAAGAACCCGCCAAGCCGGGCATTCTCAGCGCCATCTTCCGTCGTCAACCGCAACCGGATCCCGAAGATATCGTCATACAGAACTATGACGCCTACGAGGACAGCGAGGATCGTATCCGCGCCAAAATTTCTGACGTGATCAAGGCGCGCGTCCGCCAGCCCAAGCCGATTGATGAAAATGGCCGCCTGGAACCACGCCTGACCCGTGGCCGTGGCCCAAAACCACTGATCGCCGAAACCCAGCAATCCACGCCGGTTACAGATGAACTGGACGAAGATCCGTTTGACGCCGCCGATCTGGTCGATGATTTCGATGCCGACACGATCCCCCCGGCCCCGCAGCGCACCACCTATACCCGCGCACCTGCTGAGGTAGGGCAAGGTGTCGTGCAACACACCCCCCGCAAAGTGGCCAAGCCATCACGCAAGGCCCGGGCAGAGGCACAACCGTCCCTGCAATTTGATGATGCCGCGCAGGTCTATGATACCCCGCCGCTCAGCCTGTTGACCGATCCGATCAAGATCGAACGCCACCACCTGTCTGATGAGGCACTGGAGGAAAACGCGCGCATGCTGGAAGCCGTGCTGGATGACTACGGCGTCAAGGGCGACATCGTTTCAGTCCGCCCCGGCCCCGTTGTCACCATGTACGAACTTGAACCCGCCCCGGGGCTGAAGGCCAGCCGGGTGATCGGCCTGGCCGATGATATTGCGCGCTCCATGTCGGCCCTGTCTGCACGGGTCTCGACTGTTCCTGGCCGCTCTGTGATTGGCATTGAGCTTCCGAATGAAAAACGCGAAATGGTCGTTCTGCGCGAACTTCTGTCCGATAAAACCTATGGCGATGGCACCCACCGCCTGCCACTGGCTCTGGGCAAGGATATCGGCGGCCAACCGATTGTCGCGAACCTCGCGAAAATGCCCCACCTGCTGATCGCCGGGACCACCGGGTCCGGTAAATCCGTGGCGATCAACACCATGATCCTGAGCCTGCTGTATAAGCTCTCCCCCGAAGAATGCCGGATGATCATGATCGATCCGAAAATGTTGGAACTCTCCGTCTATGACGGCATCCCGCACCTATTGTCGCCGGTTGTCACCGACCCCAAAAAGGCCGTTGTCGCCCTGAAATGGGTGGTGGGCGAGATGGAAGAACGCTATCGCAAGATGTCCAAAATGGGCGTGCGCAATATCGACGGCTACAATGGCCGCGTGCGCGAGGCCTTGTCCAAAGGCGAGATGTTCAGCCGCACCGTCCAGACCGGCTTCGACGATGAAACCGGCGATCCGATTTTCGAGACGGAAGAGATTCAGCCCGAAACCATGCCCTTCATCGTCGTCATCGTGGATGAGATGGCCGATCTGATGATGGTCGCGGGCAAAGAGATTGAAGCCTGCATTCAGCGTCTGGCCCAGATGGCGCGGGCCTCTGGCATCCATATCATCATGGCCACGCAACGCCCATCAGTCGATGTAATCACCGGCACGATCAAGGCCAACTTCCCAACCCGGATTTCCTTCCAGGTCACCTCCAAGGTCGACAGCCGCACGATCCTGGGTGAAATGGGGGCAGAACAACTCTTGGGCATGGGCGACATGCTCTACATGGCCGGCGGGTCGAAAATCACCCGCGTCCATGGCCCCTTCTGTTCCGATGAGGAAGTCGAGGAAATCGTCAACCATCTGAAATCCTATGGGCCCCCCGAATATATTGGCGGCGTTGTTGAGGGCCCAGATGAGGATAAGGAAAGCGATATTGATCTGGTTCTGGGTCTGGGTGGCAACACAGATGGCGAAGACGCGCTTTATGATCAGGCTGTGGCGATCGTGATCAAGGATCGCAAATGTTCAACCTCCTACATCCAGCGCAAACTGGCGATCGGCTATAACAAGGCCGCACGGCTCGTGGAACAGATGGAAGATCAGGGCCTTGTCAGCGCCGCCAACCACGTCGGCAAACGCGAAATTCTGGTGCCCGAACAGTGAATGGCGCGGGTCGGTACCGATACGTAAACAACTGTTAAACCAGACCAACAAAGCGACAAGAGGGCGGGGTTTACCCCGCCTTTTCTTTACTGTTTCTGAAATAAATACAAAAATGCGCTTTGGGCAGTATTGACCACTATTTCCACAATCACGCCACATTTCCGCCACAGGCATTAACTATGCTTTGACCACATCGCGGAGCTAAACCCATGTTCACACAAGCCAAAAACAGTGTGTCACCAGTGCTTACCGCGGCCGCCGCAGTGTTGTTATTTTCAGGCGACCTTTACGACACAACCTACACCGACGGCATTGATTGCCGCGACACCCCCTATTCTTTCGCCAGCAATTGCGGGGCGCTTTTCAGCGACTTCGGCCGCGATGGGACTGGCTGGCAATTGGGTGGCACATTGGACACCGGCCATATCTGGCTGCGAGTGGGCATCCGGTTCTAGGCAAGACGAAACTCCCCTATCCCAAATACCCCAAGGCGTGCTGATTAGGTGCGCCTTTTTTGCTGGGCGGCAAGAAACCACAGCTGCGCTAGAAACACGAGGTGGTTCAGGGTAGTGTAAAAGAATCTTTGCCAACACTGTCAAACCCAGAGGACGCGCATGCCCAGCTACAACGATATGTTCGAACTGTCTGTCGACGATATGGACCTGATCGAAACAGCCCTGCGGACCACCAAAGACACCCTGTCCAAAGAGCTCAGCACCCAGCCTAATGCGGACGATGCAAAAACCGTCCACCAGATCCAGGACCTGCTGGGCCGACTGCACAATCAAAAAGTCTTCTACCGCCCCAAAAAAGGCGTCTATGTCGGGGGGTAGATCGCAATGTCATTCATTGTGATCGGCATACTGGTGCTGGTGGTTATCGTCCTACTTGGGGTACGGAAGCCCAGAAAATAGCAGCGTCGGCCGGGCTTCAGCCCGGCGCTTCCTGCATCCGGAAAAGCGCTACTGCTGAACTCATAGCTCCCTAAGAGAAAACTCTTTAAATTTTATAAAACAAATATTTAAATCGAATCTTCCATCATGAAATCACTCAAATTCATTCTGATGCGTTTCCGTGGTCTATTTGTCTATGATGAACCGTTGCCGACGCTCCAATTTGGTCGCCATTGGTGGGTGGTTGAATCCATTCGACTGAATACCGAAAGCGGCGCGAAATTTAAATATTTCGAGGCAGCGGCCGGAAGAACTCAAGACGAAGTAATTGCACACATTGAACAGTCACATGCAAAACTAGATCGAACATTGATGCAATCGGCCCTAGAACAACGTGAGATCTCATCCCAAGATGACTGGCAGCCGTATAGCCTACTGATTGAGTATGTTGCCATTACCAAAGTCACGACAAAGATTGAAATTACCATGCTGGACAAAACCCTCTCAGGCATGTTGCAAGAACACGAATATTTCTTGGAAGATTTTGCGAAAGACCCCGCAACAACAATAGGCGGTGGATTCAGGTTTCTATGACTACGCTATCCCATGACACCACGCATGATATCGCCTATCACACGCCCCTGCCCCATATCGGTATCGTCACCCGGGGCTGGTCCCCGGCCTGCAAAGCCCTTATGTGAGCCTTATGATGAACAGACGACATTTTATCGCCTCCGCCACCTTCGCCACAACGCTGGCTGCTTTGGCCGCGCCGACCCAGGCTGCGCCGATTTCGCTTGATGCGTTGTCGGGCTATTTGAACCAGTTGCAGTCGGCCAAGGGCGATTTCACCCAGGTCAATGGCGACGGCACAATATCCACCGGTCAGATTTTCCTAAGACGCCCCGGGCGGATCCGATTTGAATATGCAGCCCCCGACGATACGCTGGTCATGGCCGGTGGCGGGCAGGTCGCGATCTTTGACGGCAAATCCAATACGGGGCCCGAACAATACCCGCTGCGCCGCACGCCGCTGTCACTGATCCTGGATCGCAACGTCAACCTCGCCCGCGCCAACATGGTTGTGGGACACCGCGAGGACGGCAATTCCACCATCGTCACTGCCCAAGATCCTGAGCATCCTGAATATGGCAATATCCAACTGGTCTTTACCGCTGATCCGATCGAGCTGCGCCAATGGATCATCACAGATGGCGGCGGCTGGCAGACCACAGTTATTCTGGGTGATCTGGACCGCGGGGTCGATTTGCCAGAACGCCTGTTTTCGATCCCGTCAGAGGTCAATGACCGAAAACGGCCTGGCGGCGATTAAAGAGCCGTAGGCCACCTGCGCTTGAGTCTCACAACGATCAATAGCCACCCTTCAACCCAAACCACATCCGCGAAATCAGTCCGTCTTTCTTGACAAAGTGGTGATAAAGCGCGGCGCCGATGTGCAAAATCAACAAGGCGACCATAACACGTGCACCGGCCCCATGGGGCAGACGCGGCGCATAGTCCCAGAAATCAGGTAAGGGCGCCGTTGTTCCACCAAACAACACACCCCCAGCACCGGATAGAACCATCATGCCAATCCCGCTAGCCGCCATTCCAAATATCACGACGTAGAACAGGACATGCACCGCCTTGGCACTTGAGGTCTGCCAGGCAGGATCACTTTTGACAGGGGCGGGCTTTTTATCCGCAATTCCCCACCAGGCCACCCGTACCAAGGTTAGCAGCAAGACAGTTAATCCCAGCGGGACATGCGCAGACAAGGCCGCCGCTTTGTCGGCACTGTCTGTCAGCGATCCGGCCCGGAACCCGGACCCGATCAATGCAAAGATGAAAATCGCGCTGAGCCAATGAATGGTGACAGCAACCGTTCCGTACCTGTTTTCTGTACTTTTCATGATCCACCCCTAGTCTCTTGCCACGACCGTATAAAGACCGGGCGTAAATCTCAGACCTTCAATCGCGGGCGATACATTCGCCGCCTGCATCGCCGTACTTGCCGCCTTAAACGCCGCAGCACTTTCCCAGGTCGCGACGTTGATCAGCGCAAATTTCGCATCTGGAGTCAGTGATCGATGCAGCGCCGTCGAGACATATCCCGGATGCGTTTGCAGGAAGTCTCGGCTGATTGTCCAAGAGGCTATCGCCTCATCCAGTTTTCCGTCCGGCACTTCGAAAACATTGATCAGGGTGACTTCGGTGGTCAATTTAACGACGTCATTCATTTCAGCTATGATCCTTAGGTTTGATTTGAATGCGGCAAAGCTCAGCGGCGCATTGCTGTGGTTCACGGCTGTGTAGAAATCATTGGACTGCGATAAGGATTGTTCGGTCAGGCTAAGTGCGCCATCGCCGTCTCTATCCCAGGCGGCGAACACATTACGGCGCGCCTCCCAAAACTGATCAGAAACACCCCGCGCCTGTGCCAGATAATCCCAGCCCATATCCCAGCTCAGGTATTCCTCTGCCGTCACGATCCCATCATCATCATAGTCCTGGGAAATCATGACGTCCTGACGAAACAGGTCGACCTCTCGCATCGAAAGTGCCCCATCCCCATTCACGTCGATCGACTCAAAGACCTGCCGGTTCAACTCCTCCAGCTCCTGGTCAAGTGCCAGAGCCGGCCCTGCCAGCAGGCACAAGGCAGCGCAGCTCAGATAAAGGCCTTTCATGATCGTCACTCCATATGATTCCATTTAAATAGCTTGCTATACATACTAACTTTACATAGCAAGCTATTTATTATTACATAGCGAGCAATGCAGTGCGCTGCTAGTGAAACACATGGACTTTAATCACATGGATTCTGCCGGTTACCTCGTGAACCACATCGCGCGTCTTTTTGCCGATGGGCTACGCCAACGTGTTGAACCGCTTGGCATTGTTCCGGGCCAGTTTCCCGCCCTGTTGGAACTGTGGATCAATGATGGGCAAACCCAGAAACAGCTGGTTGAAAAACTGGATATCGAACAAGCCACCCTTGCCAACACCCTGGCCAGAATGGAACGTGACGGGCTGATTATCCGCACTGAGCATCCCAAGGATGGACGGGCCAGAATTGTTCAGCTGACCGACAAGGCAAAGGCAATTCGCGATGACGCGTATGCGGCGGCGAATGAGACCAATACCATTGCGATGTCCGACCTCTCTGAAGCGGAGCAGAGGCAGTTCGTGGACTTCATGCAACGCATCATCAAAACCTTGCGCAGCTGATCGATCGCAAACCACAGGCCGAAGCGCGGCCAGCTTGCGATTTCAACACACTGGTTAACGCGATCCGGGCGGCCACAAATCGTACCGCCGCAATACCGACGTAATACCGACGTGACGCCGACAGTGGGTTTTAGGGTTAACAGCGCCGTTGCGGGATTACGCCCGGCCGCATCCAATCAGCTGTGCCTGATAAGTATCCGCACGAGAGGCAACCTCGCTTGAAACACGCAACAACCAGGATTTTGAACGATAGGACCCGCGGGCAAAGCCTGTTCGACCTTCGTGATAGGCCAGATACTGGTTGCGGGCATCGTAGGGGGAAATTCCAAGTTTTTCAGTGCTTTCCGCCATGTACCACCCCATGAAATCGGTTGCATCATCGATGTCATCCCGCTTGGCCCGGCGATTGCCCGTGTCGCGTTGGTATTCCTCCCACGTGGCATCCAATGCCTGACCATAACCATAGGCCGAAGATTGCCGCCCCATCGGGATCACACCCAGTGCGTAACGTACTGGAGTCCTTGCATTTCCTACGAATCTCGACTCCTGATAAATCGTCGCCATCTGCACATGAACCGGCACACCCCACCGACGTTGGCTGCGTTCCATGGCGCGCAAATATTGCGGTCTCTGGCTGACAATGCTGCACGCATCGTTCAGGTTGCGCGGCGCTGAATACTGACTGCTGCCACAGGCCGCGACAAACAGCATCAGAATGATCGTGCGAAGAGTTCTGCCCATTTGCCTCTCGCTATGTTGTTTGTCTTAAGCTAACCCAACTACGACCTATGGGGAATAGTCAAATACGCCCAATCTGTTCAGCTTTTCGCGAGCAGCGCGAATTTGTCCACAGTCTGTTTCCGCATCTCAGGTGGACTTGCCCCCTTTGGCGGTTTAGTAATAAAGCGGGGCTAAACAAATGCTTAAATCACGCGCGAAATATCATATCGGCCAGGTTGTACGGCACAAAAACCACCCGTTCCGCGGTGTGGTCTTTGACGTGGATGCGATCTTTTCCAATACCGACGCATGGTACAACGCGATCCCCGAAGACAGCCGACCAACCAAGGAACAGCCGTTTTATCATCTGCTCGCAGAAAATGATCAGGATTATTATGTCGCCTATGTTTCAGAGCAAAATCTGATCGCCGACTATACCGGACAACCCGTGACTCACCCAGACCTTGGTGATTTGTTCGGTGATTTCGAGGACGGTCATTACCCCCTGCAGTTCAGATTGAACTAAGCGTCAGCCAATCATCCACTCTTACCGCCCGCGCACAAATGTCGGAATCCGGCATTTATGACGGTTTTCGCCGGTCACCCTTGAATATTCAGGCTAGCCTGTAACCATGATGCAGTCACTCAACAGCCGCCGCACCGATCGTCGCGCACTAAAGTCCGACCTCGTCGCCTAACATCCGTCGCTCTGCGTTCGGAAACTGGGCATCTAGGCTGGATAAGACTATGGCATCAAACTCTCTGCGACTTGCAATCGATATTGGCGGAACTTTTACGGATACGGTCTTGGCTGACCCCAAGGGGCACATTTTGTCCTCTGCCAAGACGCTGACGACACATGAAAGCCCGGTCATTGGTGCGATGGAAGGCGCACAGCGAGCCCTATGCGATATAGGTAAGACGCTTTCCGACGTCAGTGGATTTGTTCACGGAACCACGCTCGCCACCAATGCCCTGATTGAACGCCGCGGGGCGCGGGTTGCCACGATCACCACCAAAGGGTTTCGTGATATACTGGAGATTGCGTATGAGCGGCGTTACGACCAATACGACATCAATCTTCAAAAACCTGACCTGTTGGTGCCTCGGCACCTGAGCTTTACAGTGCAGGAACGGATGGCCGTGGACGGGACTGTCCTGATCCCGCTGGAAGAGGCGAATATCACCGTGCTGATTGCGGAGCTGCAGGCAAATCAAATGGATGCATTGGCAATCTGCCTGTTGCATGCCTATGCAAATCCGACCCACGAACAACGCCTGAGGGATATGATCGGCTCGGCACTGCCAAACATGTCCATTTCCCTATCGTCAGAGGTAAGCCCCGAAGCGCGGGAGTTTGATCGCCTGTGTACCACGGTGGCAAATGCCTATGTACAACCTATGCTGGATCGATATCTGTCTGAATTTCAAATGCGTTTTGAGGCAGAGGGGCTGTGCTGCCCTATACTGATGATGACGGCCAGCGGCGGGATGTGCACCGTTCAAACGGCGCGTTCTTTCCCGATCCGGCTGGTTGAATCCGGTCCTGCAGGCGGGGCCATTCTGGCCGCTCGGATCGCCAGACAAGCGGATCTGGATCATGTGCTTTCATTTGACATGGGCGGCACGACCGCAAAACTCTGCTTGATTGACGCGGCGCGGCCTCAAACCTCTCGACAGTTCGAAATTGCCCGGGCAGCCCGGTTTATCAAGGGCTCTGGCATGCCGGTCCGTATCCCTGTCATCGATATGATCGAAATCGGTGCTGGCGGTGGGTCAATTGCGGCCGTCGACCGTTTGGGACGGCTGACGGTTGGGCCGGAAAGCGCAGGCTCAACCCCCGGGCCCGCAGCTTTTGGGCGAGGCGGAGTACACCCGACGGTCACAGATGCGGACGTTCAACAGCAATATATCCGACCCGATGGGTTTGCAGAGGGCCAATTTCAACTGCAACCACAGGCCGCAACGGCCGCGATCCAACGGGATGTGGGATCAATATTGGATCTGGAGGCAACCGACGCTGCAGACGGGATCAGTCAGATCGTTGATGAAAACATGGCCAGTGCGGCACGAATGCATGCCGTCGAATCCGGCAAGGATTTAGGGGCGCGCACCATGATCGCCTTTGGTGGGAACGGCCCATTGCATGCCACACGCGTGGCCCGTAGCGCCGGAATTTCAAGAATCCTGATACCGCCAAATCCCAGCGTCGGTTCCGCGGTCGGGTTTCTTTATGCCCCTATTTCCTTTGAAATTGTGCGCAGCCGCTACGCCATTTTGGCAAAACTGGATTTAGACGGCTTGAACGATTTTTTTGATGGTTTGATTGCAGAGGCACGTAGTGTCGTCAAACTGGGAACAAATGATCCCAAGTTGCTGATCCATCGCAGTGCTTTTATGCGGTATCATGGGCAAGGGCATGAAATCGAAATCGCTTTGCCCGAGCGCACTTTGCTGGCATCCGACCTTGCAACGCTGACCACGTTGTTTGAAGACCGCTATCGGCAGCAATTCTCGCGCCCGGTGCCCGGAATGGCAATTGAGGTTCTAAACTGGGCCGTCAAAGTCAGCACAGTGCCGACAGAGCCGAGTTCCACCGATACGATTGAGCGATTGCGTCCTGCAAATGGCAAACATCATGAAACCATCATATGCGATATAACGGGTGAACCAATCTCAGCGGCCATAGCTCAAAGAACGGATTTGCGCCCCGGCGATGAAATTAGCGGCCCCGCATTGGTGACAGAGCCGCAGACCACAACGCTGGTCAGCACCGATTTCAATTGCACGGTCGACAGGGCATCCAACCTGATCCTGACCCGCAAACAAAGGGAGGTTTCGTCGTGACACATCTTTCCCCTGCCCGCCTGCAAGTCATGTGGAACCGGCTGCTTTCTGTTGTCGAAGAACAGGGTCAGACCCTGATCCGGGCGGCATTCTCTCCAATCGTGCGTGAATGTGGCGACATCTCTGCGGGTATCTTCGATGTAGATGGTCGAATGATCGCCCAGGCCGTCACTGGAACGCCTGGCCATATCAACACCATGGCCGAAGCGGCGAAGACCCTGTGTGCACGGTTTCCTATTGAACACATGGCGCCAGGCGACATCTATATGACCAACGACCCCTGGCTTGCCTCGGGCCATCTGAATGATTTCCTGCTGATGATGCCTGCATTCTATCAGGGCAGTGTAATCGGGTTCACATCCTGCACATCGCATCTGGTGGATCTTGGTGGGCTGGGGATGGGGCCGGAGGGGTCGGATGTATTTGATGAGGGCCTACTAATCCCGCCTTGTAAGTTGGTCGAGGCCGGAGAGATCAACGCGCTTTTGATGGATATCATCCGTGCAAATTCCCGCGAACCCATTGCCAATGAGGGCGACATCTATGCCCTGATTGCCTGCTGCGAGGCCGGTGTAAATCGGCTGGTGGGCATGATGGACGACTTCGGCATAGAGGATTTGTGCGCCCTATCGGATCACATCATCGACACATCGCGGCGCGGAACAATTGAGGCGATTTCGCAACTGCCTCAGGGCATCTTTCACAATGCCCTGAGGATCGACGGCTATGAGGCTGAAGTCGAACTTCACGCCACACTGACCATCGGTACTGATCATCTGCACGTTGATTTTGAAGGTACATCGGGATGCTCTGCCAAAGGTATCAATGTGCCGCTGAACTATGCCACAGCCTATACGGTTTTTGCACTGCGTTGCCTGATTGGACCGGATATCCCCAACAATGCCGGTTCGCTGGAGCCCTTTGTTGTATCCGGTCCCGCTGGATGTATCCTGAATGCCCAACGACCGGCCCCGGTCGCCATGCGACATGCGATCGGTCAAATGACACCCGACCTTGTACTTGGTTGTCTTGCCCAAGCGGTGCCAGATCAGGTCCCGGCCGAAGGGGCGTCATGCATGTATGATCTACCGCTGCGCCATACGGCAGAAGCGGTCCGCAATGGTGGCCGCCTGTTTGCGGTGGAGCTGGTCCATAACGGCGGGACCGGTGCTCGTGCACATGCGGATGGTCTGTCAGCCACAGCCTATCCGTCGGGCGTGTTTGGCAGTCAAGTTGAAGTAACAGAAGCGGTGGCGCCAGTCACGATCTGGCAACGCGAGCTGCGCACCGACAGCGGTGGCGCTGGCATCTATCGCGGCGGGCTAGGGCAACGGATCGAGATGAGTTCCGCGATTGACGAACCCTTTTTGGTCTTCCTGTCCGTCGAAAGGTTGAAAAACCCGGCAGCTGGGCGGTCAGGCGGCCACCCCGGTGCCCCGGGCCGGATCAGAGTATCAGGACGATCCACAGACATACCGGGCAAATGTGAACTGCGGGTCGAGCCGGGGGAAACCTTGATCTTTGAGACACCAGGCGGCGGGGGAATTGGCGACCCCACACAACGTGACCGATCATCAGTCGCACAAGACCTACGTGAGGGGCTCATCTCGGCCCATGCTGCGGCGCGCATTTATGGAGATTGCCCGTGATCAAGCCCAATTCTCACATCGCGGCGATGGCTACCTATGACCTTGCGGATATGGGCGGGGGAAATTTGATTTCTTTGGCTCAAAATGAAAGCGCCTTTGGCCCAAGCCCCGCCGCTATTAAGGCCGGAACCGCCGCTTTACAATCGGCCAATCTTTATTCCGATCCAGATTGGCAAGAGTTAAGGAATGCGATTGGAATGATCCACAACATCGACCCAGACCTGATCCTGTGTGGCGCGGGCTCGATGGAACTGATTGGCACCTTGATCCGATGCTACGCTGGACCGGGAGACGAGGTATTATGCCCGGCTTATGGATATCTGTACGTTGTCACCGCCACACAGATCGCGGGCGCGAATTACCGCTCGGCCCCAGAGCCAGATTTCACCGTTTCCGTGGACTTTTTGATCAACGCCGTGACGGATCGCACGCGGATCGTTTTCATGTGCAATCCCGGCAATCCAACTGGCACACGGATCAACAACGAAGAAATTGTACGTCTCAGAGACGCCTTGCCAGAAAAAGTCTTGTTGGTCGTTGATCAGGCATATGCAGAGTTTGACACACAGGATCATTCCCCCATATTCGAACTTACCGGTCGTGGAAACACGGTAATTACACGTACATTTTCCAAGGCTTACGGATTGGCCGGGGCAAGAGTGGGCTGGGGCGTTTTCCCAAATAATATCGCGATTGAAATCAGAAAGCTGTTGAACCCGAATAACATATCCAACATCAGCCAAGCGATGGCCCGGGCAGCGGTTTTGGATCAGGAACACATGATCAACGTCGTCGATAAAACGGCAGCGTTGCGGAAACAAACCATCGCGACACTCCGCCGGTCAGGATACGCCGTACCGGAAAGCCATACCAATTTCATCATGATCCCCTTTGCATCAACCGAGGAGGCAACGACCGCCGACCGAATATTGCGCCATGCCGGATACCTGCTACGCGGAATGGGGGGATATGGTTTGCCACAATGTTTGCGCGCCACCATAGGTCCAGCTTCGGACATGCGTGCGGTGACATCTCTTTTGACCACCAGCGCAGGAGATTTTTAGAATGATTGATCCAAGAAGCGGGCCGAAAATCGGTGTTCTGGTGCCTTATACAAACACAAATCTGGAGCCAGATATGATGGCCCTGTGCCCCGAAGGGTGCACAATGCACTTCGAACGGTTGGGCGGCTATGACGTGGATGAGGTGCCCGGCAGCGACCAGATGGCCGGGTTGGGGGCGTCAGATATGACCCAATCCCTGCGTCTGATCTGCGGGGTGCGTCCGGCAGCCGTTCTTTATGGATGCACATCTGCCACGTTGACCCATGGACCGGAATTCGATCAAGATCTGGCGCGACAAATCAAAATGATGTCCGGCGCACATGCTCTTACGGCAGCGGGATCATTGGTGATTGCCCTACAGGCGCTTGAAATTCACAAATTGGGGTTCGCTTCCCCATATGTTGGGGAAATCAACCGGCAAGCGACGGCTTTCTTGGAAGGCTATGGCTTTCAGACCGTCAAGACAGCGGACATAGGAAGAAGCCTTAGCAACTATGGGCAAGGCGAGTTAACACCGGACGAAGTTTATGAGCTCGCTCTGCGTGCCGATCATCCGAGCGCAGAAGCGATCGTCATGTCCTGCACCGATATGCGCAGTGTTGAGGTTATCGAGCGTGTGGAGCAGACCCTGGGAAAGCCCGTTGTTACGTCCAATCAAGCGATGATATTCGCCCTTTGCAAAAAACTGACCTTGAACGGCGCAAGTTTTAAACCCGGCCGATTGTTTCAATGTTTAAATAACGACTAATACCTATTCAGCCAGATCCCGATAAGGTGTGGTGATCAAAGACGGTGAAATCTGGCGTACAACACGCCCCCATCTGGTAATGGGCTGCTCGGCAACAAATATCACATCATTGGGTCGCAGTTCGAATTGCGTGGCCAAGGTCAAATTGGCGGCATTTCGGATATCAAGATGCCAGGCGGTCACCCTGACATCATCTTTGCGCAAGACGTAGATTTGTGAAATGTCCGCCGTTTCGGTCGGCAGACCACGTCCGCCGTCAAACAATGCGTCTGCTAGGCTTGCGCGCTGTTCAAATGGCAGATCATAGCGATGTTGCCGGCCAATTTCGCCTGTCAGATAGACGTAGTCACGCGGCACGGCGTTCAGGGTTAGTCTGGCTTCGAACTGCTCCCTGTTTTCGCGATGGCGCAAAAGATCAAGCTGCCGCCACTTTACCAGTTCATCAGGATCAAACGGGAAGTTAAACCCTGAATCTTGTGCGGCCACTTGAATTCGGTCACCAGATTGAAGCCAAACCTGCGGCCTTGTTCGCAATTTTTGTGCAGATATGCGATATGACTTGCCACCTCGTTGAAGCGTGACTTCAAACTGTGCTGTGGCAGCCGGTTCAATTCCTCCTGCCTGAATCAATGTCTCCTCCAACGTCAGGGGGGACATAGAGAGCGTTATGTTGGTTGGTGCTTTGACCGCACCGGACACCGACACTTTGTGGGCCTTAAACTCTGCCACTTCCAAGCTTATCGCAGGATCCTGATGGCGGTCGATCAATGCCTGAACAAGTGCGTGTTCAGCATCGGGCAAGGTCAGTCCCAACACCTGAATTCGCCCCAATCGCGGCAGTGAGATCGAACCGTCATCTTGCACGATCAGCATCCGGCCCTCTCGACCTTGTCGATTAGGGTTAGGCATTGCGGTATCTTCGGCAAATCGCAATCGAACCACATCACCTGTACCCAGCCGATACGGGCCAGGCGGTGGGTTTTCTGGAAAAATCTCCGGGATTTCGCCACCAACCATGTTACTTGGGGATGTCAGTGATCCTGTTTCTATTGTTAAAGGAAACGTTCCGAGTTGATCATCGTCTAGCAAGCCCACCGGAAAGGGGCGCGGTTGATACGGTGATTTGTTGGCAAGGGTGATCGTTTCTGCCGATAACCCAACGACCTCTACCGAAACCCCATCGCTATTGTCTGCGTCAACCCCCGGGCTGTGATAGACTGTACCGCACCCAGATAGGAAGACCACTATGGCGAATAGGGAGTGGCGCAACATGGCATTTGTACAATCCCGTAGAGCCATGAACCGGACATAAAGAAATTCTAGTAAAACACTCATGTGTGCTGCGCCCCCGAACGCATTCCTGTTTTTGCAGCCTTGTTCTGACGCACGTATTTTTCATAGAGCTTGATCGTATCATCACACATGCGATCTTGATCCCAAGCGTCCAATTTGGATGCTTTGGCCGACCTCACAAATTTTCCGTATTTATTTGGATCAAGCATTTCGCACATCGCGTTGCAAACTTCGGTGGGATCTGAAGAAACAATCAAACCGTTCGCCCCTTGCTTCACCACCTCATTAAGGCCCGGCAAATCAGAACAGAGGACCGGTTTTCCTGCAGCGAGATATTGGATGATCACTCTGGGCAAACCTTCACGTTCTGATAGCAAGATGCAAAGATCCGCGGCGGCGATCCACCGCTCGGCATCTTCCCGATACCCGGCGAAATAAACGGATTTGCTCAACCCTATTTGATCAACCTGCATCTTGACTGTGGACATGTTGGGCCCTTCACCCAAAAGCACCAGCTTTGCATCGGGATATTGTTTTAGTAGCTCTCGGAAGCTTTCGATCAGTACAAAATGTTTCTTTCGCGACTCAAACGCAGCCACCATCAGCAAAGTGGGTCCACTTCTTACTAATCCAGTTCCTGAACCGAAAATCTGCGTCAACTCATCTGTTGGCGCGGCAGAACGAAAGCGATCCAGTTCCATCCCTGATCGTATGATGTGATGCAGCGCTGCCGGCCCAATATCGAGAGAAAGATACTGATCTTTCATCCCCTCGCTTACATGTATGAACCCATCCGTGGCAAATGCAGCCAACCTCTCTGCACCCAAATAGCAAATGCGGCGCAAACCAGTGACGCCTTGAAACGGGGTAATGTGAACGCCGTGCAAAATCACTGGCACGCCTGCCAGCCTTGCGCCGAGCCTGCCCAAGATACCTGCTTTGCTCTGATGTGTGTGGACGATATCTGGCCTAATTTTTCGGCACAGGCTTCTGATTTTCCAACACACAGCCAGATCATTTAGCACTGATACAGGATGAACGAGGCTGCCCAACTGATGCATCTTAATCCCGGATTCCATTGCGCTGTGCCAAAGGTGTGACGAAACCTCTTTTCCGAAAATCAAATGAACTTCATGCCCCGCTGCCACTTGCGCACGACAATTGATAAGCGTGTTTTCTTCAGAACCCGCCTGAAGCAATCTGGTAAGAATGTGAACGATGATCATGCGGCCGCCGTTCCGGGGCGACAGCCCCAATGGGAAAGATCTTTGCCAATCAATTCTTCCAGTCGGCTGACATCTTTAGAAAACCTGTCTTCTAAAAAGGCCCGGGTGACTTCGGACATGCTCTGTTGATCCGCGGTGCCTTTGCGGGCGCAGGTCACCTTCTCTGCAGCATCGAATACCAATTGCTTAGTTGTTCGATAGGTCGAATTCCCGGATGCAAGACCATGGGCACGTCTTGCAATTCTGCCCCAATAAGTGTTGCTGGATCGAAGCCGAAACAACAAATCAAGCGATGGAAGGTGGTCTGCGGTTGGATTATATACGCGCCCCAAACCGTCGATTGAAACGTTGTCCACTCCCAAGAATTCGAACAGCTTTCTGCACAACCCTGCAGGATCACGCACTAGGTCATCAAACAAGATAATATGGACCCGCTCCCTGCCAAAGACCTCCAGATATCTTTCGACCTGCGCTGCGTACAGACCCAAAGCGACATACTGGTTTGCATAGAATAGGCCTGAATTGCGCTCCTCTCTGGCGATTGCATCTTCGAAACTCATGGCATTTTCGACATGCCGCATTCGATTGAACCTGTACCACGACCAGGCCCGGTCAACAGGATTTCGCAAGCAGATCGCGATCTTGGCATCTGGGCATCTCGACCTGATTTTCTGTGGCGCCGATGGATGCGGCAGATAGAATACTGATGCCTCACCAATGATGGATGTTTGGGCATTCCTGAACAATGACAGGTATGAATTCCAATCTGTATGATAGGGCTTTGGAATATAGCGCCATTGGCAATATTCGAACTGGTGATTTTCCTCCGCCCATAGGAAGTAATGCGGCTCCTTCGCGTTTTGACACATATAGATTTGAGGATGGTCCGAGATGTACTTCCATAGTGAAGTCGTCCCTGCCTTGGCGGCACCTACCAGAAAAAAGTTTGGGGCGCTTTGCTGAATACCGCGCATTTTTTTATGTGGATCTAGCTCTGCCATGCCACTCTCTCTGACCTGATTGTACTGGAGGACGCTTTCTCCATCCTGTTCGCTGAAATGAATAAGCACCCCAACAGAATCCAAAACAAAGGTGCCGTCGTTGGCCCGATGGAATCGCTCATTTGATTGCTTGCTATGAAGCAGGCGGCCCCAACCGACAGACCAACGGCCTGCAGACGATCAAATCGATCTGCGTCAGAGTTCACAGAGTGAAAGAGTGCGCGAATAATCAACGCTGCAATCCCTAACAACAATGCACATATCAACACCGCACCGGGCACGCCTGACGTGCGCAAATAGTCAACGACAACATTGTGGCTGTGCGACAAATATTCCCCGGTCAAAGGTTGAAGCGTGAACTGTCCCGCCCCGACACCCATAATGGGATTGGAAAATCCAGCCTCCAATCCATATGCCCACATCGCCTTGCGGCCCGTGATCGTGGCGGTTTCAACCGAATTCACGAAGTAGTTTGCTAGCACATGGACAGTGCGTGGGTTGAGCCAATTGATCACCCACCAAACGGGGATCAGAGATACACCCAACAGCACGAGATTGCGAACCGAATGCAGCGCGGCGAACCTCCATCTATTGTGGGTCCACGGGGCGATTAAGAAAACAGCCACAACACCCATGATGCCAAGAACGAAGTTGGTTTTGGATCCGCTTGCCGTAAGTGCAACGAAAAGCAACAGAGCACCCAAAAAATGAAATAGTTTTCCTTTTGGCGAATAAATTGTCGCAACGGCAGCGGACGGCAGCAACATGGATAACGCAATGCCCAATTGATTAGGGTTCTTGAACCATCCGGATGTACGATCGTATTCATCGCCCGGCTCTTTCGTCATCGGCACGATCAAATCAAGGACAACAAACGCGGCAGCAATGTATCCCGAAATGATCAACGCTGTCGCGACATCAAAAGAATTGTCCGCTTCGCTTATCCACAATACAGCCCAGATCAAAACAAAGAACTGCGCATAGACCAAGATGGGTCGGCCGACGCGAAATACATCTTCTGCGTGCAAAACAGAAAGTACCGATAGCGCTGCAAGAGCCGCGGCACAGCAGCAAAGCCAAACCAAAATCGCGCCTAAACCCGGTGAGATGTTGGGGAATTGCGCGCGGCCCCGTAAAAAGGTGGCGAACACAAGCACCAACAGCAAAAAGTTGTTGAGAGGAAGTCCCGAGGTGACAAACCAGGTCTGCATCCAATTCGTGGCGCAATACAGGCAGAGGCACACCCATGCCAACAACATTGGGTGATATTGGAATTGTTTATCGCCTCTCCCGTAGCGCACTGCTTGGCACCTGATCCGTTCCGATGGAATACAAGGCATAAATCACAATTGGAAAAAACACAATGTAAAGTAGAGTTAATGTAATTATATATGCTGTTATGGTTGTTATCCACATGCCTGAAATAGCACATGCCAAGCCAAACCCAATCAATGGGCAAATTGAAATGGTAAGTTCTTGTATAAAAATGATCTTCTGTTTCGCAGATACGCTTAGAAACAAGATCACGGGACGTATGAGTACCATGGCAATCAATGCCGGGATGAACATGACAACCAGATCCGCCAAACCAGCCCAATTGGCACTCATAAAGCGGGAGATCGCATAAGGCGCCAAGGTCCAAATCAATGCTGCGCCACCAAATGCCCAGATACACAGAACGACCAAAGTCTGCATCAATATCCGTCGCGCGCCGGCGTAGTCTTGGTTTCGCAATGTATGGGCAAAATCCGCTTGGGCCATCCTGCCAATGGATTGCGCGATTAAACCTGCAGGCTTGGTAATCGCTAAAATCGCCATCCCAATCAATCCAGCCAGTTCTGGTCCGAAACATATCCCTGTTAGCAATATGATCCCGTGACCGGAAAGTGCACTAAGGAATAGGGCTGGCGCCTCTGCCAGGGGGTAACGCCGGTACACCTGAAGGGTCTTGATACGCTCGACCAACGTGCTTTTGCCGACACCTCCTTTACGCGAAGATGTTGGATACAATCGCAACATCGACACCACAGCTCCAACAATGACGCCCGTGATTAGAACCATATCCGCCTGACCCGTGGGAAAAACAACGCATGCCAACCAGATCGAGACCGTTAAGAGCACCCGAAAAACCCGATTTCGCGCAACGACCCGAACCCCTCCGCGGCTAAAATGGTCAGCCAATAAGACGGAAACCTGACACTGCGCAAAGACATAAACAGGAATAAAAAAGGATATAGGTGCAGGCAATTCAATCCAACGCGCCACGAAGCCCCAATAGACTAGGGCAGCGGCCAGAGAATTCGCGACACATGCAAATAACGCCACATCCCATATAGATTGACGATCACGTCCGGGTTGGCAGACGAAAAAAGCGTTCTCAATCGCCCACGCCCCGGTCACGGTAAAAAACGCACAATAGCTGATAAACAGCGCATAGGTCCCCAGTTCCTCAGGCGGCACCCATTGGGCGACAAATACAAGGCCCACAACGTAAAGTAGCTGCGCAGATACAAAGCTGGCCGTAAGCAATAGTGCATCTCGCCCGAAAAGCTGTGCGAGAGCATTTTTAAATGTCGATCTGATCAACTTGACTTGGCCATGCCCCATTTGCACATAGTGCGCCCGTCAATCACGAAATGCAATTTATAGTTGTGTCATGCCAGGTCGAGTTGCCTTGAAACTTCGCATAACTCGCGGATCGGTACCGCCCCCACACCAACGACGCCGTCGGCCGGACCCGTTGGCACATACCCGAAGCAGCTAACGCCGGCGGCTTTTGCCGCCAGGCAGCCCGTCACACTGTCATCAATCAGGTATGTCTGTTTTCGATCAACACCCGCAACACGCATCGCGTGCAAAAGCATATCTGGTTCTGGCTTGGGTGCGTGATCCTCGCGAGAGTATATGCGCCCTTCAAATCTTTCCCACAATCCTGATGGACCGAGTGACAAGCGCATTTTCTGCATCGGCCCGTTGGAGGCGATGGCTATAGAAATCCCTGCTACATCCAGCCGATCCAGCAAATCAAACACGCCAGGGATCACTTCGACGCCTTCAGTGAGGCGCGCAAAGATTGCGTCGTAAATCTCTTCGATCCAACTATCAGGCAAAACCGCACCACGTTTTATTGCCTCTGCTTGGACCCCATAGATTGTGCCGCCGACAAACAAGTCTTGGCACTCTTCTGGTGAAATGGACAGTCCGTGTCGCCCCAGGTTTTTCGACAAGACCTCATTGACTGGGCGCTCTGTGTCCACCAACACCCCATCGCAATCGAATATGACCAGCTGGGTGCTCACAACGCTTCCAGAATTGTGATCGTTGTGTCCCCGTAGCGCCGTTGATCCAAAAGCGCAAAACCCTCCGGCGGATCTTGTGGTGATGCTTCTTCCCAAACAACCACGGCAGATGAGGCAATCCAGTTTGACGCCATGGCCTCGACCAGTGCCTGTTGCCCCATGTTTTTGCCGTAGGGCGGGTCAAGAAAAATCAGGTTGCAGGGATGATCCTGATTTACTGGCAGGCGCCGGGCATCAACCGTGATAAGCCGTACGTTTTCGCTGCAACCTAGCCGCTTGACGTTGTCGCGGATCAAGTTTTGCGCAACGCGCCCGCTATCCGCAAATGTCACATGTAATGCACCCCGGCTGAGCGCCTCCAGCCCCAGCGCCCCAGTGCCCGCGAACAGATCCAACACCCGCGCATCCGTCACAGGATCACCAAACCTTCCCCCAAGTAGCATGTTGAACAGGTTTTCCCGCACCCGATCTGTGGTTGGCCGCAAATGTGCGCCAGAATCCCCTTTTCCCACTGCCGCCAGCGTTTGGCCGCGATATTTGCCGCCAACTATCCTCACGCTTTCAGCAGAGCTTTCATATCGGTTTCGGGATTGGCTATTGCTGCCTTGTCAGGCGATTTCCCGGCCTCAATCAATCGCTTACCAATCATGTAGTCACGAGGCGCATTCATCGCATCAACCGCAGTCAAGGTATCCCCCTGATAATACCAAAAGGATACTGAGGAACCTTCCCCCTTGCGGGTCACAACATTGTCGTATCCAGAGTTCAGCCCGGCAATCTGCAGTTTTACGTCATACTGATCCGACCAGAACCATGGTGTCGCAACATAGGTTTTTTCAGCGCCCAGCATGTTTTCTGCGACAACTTCCGCCTGATCAATCGCGTTTGGTACGCTTTCCAGTCTGATGCGGTCGCCACGGAATGGAAAAGAGGCGCAATCACCGGCAGCCCAGATCGACGCATCCGACGTAAGTCCATGTTCATCGGTTCGAATGCCGTTTTCGATTTCCAACCCGACCGCCTCTGCCAACGTGGTTGATGGTTGAATGCCCACACCAACAATCACAAAGTCGATGTCGAGAACACGGCCATCGCTCAGGTGCGCCCCGGTTACGCGGCCCTCGCCCAGTAGATGGTCAAGTCCGACACCTTCGATAATTTCGACACCGCGCGACCGGTGCAAATCACGGAAATAATTCGACGTTTCAGGCGCTGCAACTCGCTGCAAAATTCGATCCGCCATTTCCACAAGCGTAACATTGACGCCCTTTTTGGCCGCGACGGCCGCTGCCTCTAACCCGATATAGCCACCACCAACAATCAAAGCATGGCGACCTTCAGCAAATTCGGCGGCCATCGCGTCGACATCAGCCAATGTTCGCACTGTGTAGACACCGTCCAAATCACCGCCAATCGCAGATGGAAGGCGACGTGGAATTGAACCTGTCGTCAACGCCAACTGGTCATAGTTCAGCGTTTCACCGTGTAGCGATAGCGTTTTTGCGGTGGGATCGATTGCATCCACGCGCTGCCCCAGTCGCAAATCAATATTCTGACCGCTATAGAAATCCAGGGGGCGCAAATACAGGCGTTCCAGCTCCATCTCACCCAGCAGATAGGCCTTGGACAGTGGCGGGCGCTGGTAAGGCGGGGCGGTCTCTTCTCCGATCAGGGTGATCTGACCATCAAACCCGAGATTGCGTAGTTTCACCACGAGCGAGCTGCCAGCCTGACCGGCCCCGACGACGACTATGTGGCTCATTAATCCCGACCTTCTGTTGCCAACCCATCATGGGGGACCCTATATGCCAGTGTATTGTAAATGCAATCGCGCAAAGGGACATCCAGATGCCAATTTCTGTCGGAAACGAACTACCAGACGTGCAGTTACTAAGGCGAGAGGGCGATGGTATTGGGCGCGTGAACCTTCACGATCTGTTGGCAAATCGAAAGGTCATTCTGTTCACCGTACCGGGTGCGTATACACGCAGTTGTACAGCGATCCATGTTCCGAGTTACATCAACGAAAAAGAGGCTCTGAACAACAAGGGCATCGAAGATATCATCTGTGTTTCGGTCAATGATCCTTTCGTGATGGATGCGTGGGCCGATGCCACCGGGGGTAAGGCCGCAGGCCTAACATTTTTAGCCGACTCCGGCGGAGATTTCGCAAAAGCCATCGGAAGGAACTATGACTACGAACCCGACGGAATGTTCAACCGTTGCCGCAGACTTGCGGCGCTGGTCGACAATGGCGTCGTCCAACATCTGCTGGAAGATCAACCCGGGCAGTGCACGATGTCTGTCGCCCGCGAAATGCTGGATTTGCTCTGAACAGGGTTAGCGCCCCAAAACGGGGCGCTATAAACTTATACGGATTTGGTAATCTCGATCTGCGTCGGGAAGGGTATATCGATCCCACCTTTGTCAAACGCCTCTTTGACAGACCGGGTCATATCAAACTTCAGGTTCCAGTATTCAGACGCGTCGCACCAGACACGCAACGTGAAATCAACGGAACTGTCGCCCAAGTTGGTCACCTTGACGAACGGCTCTGGGTCGGAATGAACGCGTTCATCCGCCTTGATGCAATCGCGAAGAATTTTCTCTGCTTTCTTCAAATCGCTATCATATGACACGCCAAACACCATGTCGCAGCGACGGGTGTCATAGTGTGAATAGTTGGTGATTGCGGAAGAAAAAATATCCCCATTGGGCACGATTATTTTGACATGATCTGGGGTTGTCAGTTCGGTGGTGAACAAGGTCACGGCATCAACAGTGCCTGATTCCCCACCGGCGGTGATATAGTCACCCACCTTGAACGGGCGAAACGCCACCAAAAGAACACCTGCGGCCAAATTGGACAACGATCCCTGTAACGCCAGCCCAATCGCCAAACCAGCCGCACCAACAATCGCGGCAAGCGATGTGGTTTCAATTCCAAAGCGACCGAGGATAAATATCCCGGCAAAAGCAACAATCGCCCAACGGGCAATACTGCCAAGAAAATTCGCAAGCGTCGGATCAAATTTTTCGTGCTGCTCGGGCAACCTTTCGATCTTGGACTTTACGACACTGCTGCCCCAAAATGCCACGATTGCGATTACCATTGCGTAGGCAATATTAACGACAAGACTCATTGTTACTCTCTCAGTTTACTTAACCATCAGGCCTATTCGGCCAGTGCATCCATTTTGCGCGCCAGTTTGATATCCAGCGCGCTCAGACCACCTACATCATGCGTCGATAAAGTTACAGTGGTCCGATTGTAAACATTTTCCCATTCCGGGTGGTGGTTCCACTTTTCTGCGCAGATGGCGCATCGGGTCATCCACCCAAACGCCTCTACGAAGTTTCTGAACTTGAAAGTCTTTGTGATCGCATCTCGACCGGCGATCATTTCCCATCCGTTTCCAACGAGCAAAGGCAGTTCCGTTTGCCGCAGAACATCATCCAATTTGTCTGTCACATCTACTCCTCCGCAATCACATGTTTGAAAGGTCCGAAACTGGTCAACACCTCTATATCACTATCAACAGCCTTGCGCTCCGCTCTTAGATATTCTTGGACCGCATCGCGAAATCCCTGATCTGCAATCCAATGCAACGAATGCGTGGCAACCGGCATATATCCGCGCGCGAGCTTGTGTTCCCCCTGCGCACCTGCTTCGACGCGCACAAAACCCTTTTCGATCGCTACCTCGATCGCTTGATAGTAGCACAGTTCGAAATGCAGACACGGATGATGTTCGATACATCCCCAATAGCGCCCGTAAAGCGACTCTCGACCCATAAAGTTCAATGCGCCCGCGACCCAACGACCATTTCGTTCGGCAAGGATCAGAAGAATATCATCCCGCAATTCAGACTGTGCCAGATCAAAAAAATTTCGTGTTAGGTAAGGATGACCCCACTTTCGAGCTCCGGTATCCTGATAAAACTGCCAAAACGCCTCCCAGTGTTCGGGTTCAATGTCTTCACCGGTCAGGTGGTGAATGGTTCCCCCAAAGCTTGCCGCAGTTTCACGTTCTTTGCGTATGTTTTTTCGTTTACGCGATGAAAGTGTGGATAAGAAATCGTCGAATGATCTGTAGTCGGCATTGGACCAGTGAAACTGTTGGCCGATGCGATGCAATAGCCCGATTTGTTTTCCGATCTCTGCTTCTTCTTTGGTGCAAAATGTAACATGCGCCGATGACAATTGGTGCTCCACCCCCAATTGCACCATTCCCTGAACCAGCGCGGAAATACTTGCCGGGCCGGTTCGTGGTTTGGTGAGGAACCGCCTGCCGGTGACTGGGGTAAACGGCACAGCCAACTGAAGTTTCGGATAATATCGACCGCCGGCACGCTCATAAGCATGAGCCCAACTATGATCAAAAATATACTCTCCCTGGCTGTGACCCTTGGCATAAAGCGGCGCAACGGCGATGGCCTCTGAGCGATCTCGCGCAATCAGATATCGCGGTTCCCACCCCGTCCCCGGCCCAACTGAACCGCTGTCTTCGAGCGCTGACAAAAACCGATAGGTTGTGAAGGGATCAACGGGTCGGGATCCGTCGGCGGCCTCCGGACAGGCACAGGCATCCCATTCCTGCGCCGAAATTTCGCGCAAGGAGCCGACAATTTCAATCTCGATCTGATCTTTCATTCTTCGCCCCCGACCTTTCTTAAATCAGGTTCGAATGACCGAAATTCAAGCGCTTACACCTTTTGGCAAGTATCCCTCAAAGGTTACATTATCAGCTATGCGCCTTGCACGCTCTTCCTGTTTAACATTTCGGATGGTCCAACACAGGATCGGCACCCCCTGATCTTTCAATTTTGAAACGACTGGGCGGTCGAGGTCGCTGGCCTCATGGCTAACAAATGATGCACCAACACGTTTGAAATCGCCAATCTGTTTTAACTCATCCCGTCTGGATTGCGGAATGATCTCAACATCTGCCCCTGCCCAGCTTTCTGTTGTAAGACCCCTAGGAATCTCTGGGGCATATTTTGCCAATGCCGCGACAGAATGCGGGTTGAAGGACATCACCGCAACGGGGCCTGTGTATCCATTTAGGACTCTGGCCACTTCTCGTTCCAAAGGACCAACATTGGGGCCCATGGCACCATCCTGATCCTTTATCTCGATCAGAAGCGGGACCTGACCATCCACAACTTCCAAAAACTCGGCCAAAGTTGGGATGGATTCATTGTTGCCCAGCAGTTCTATCACTGAAAGCTCAGCAGAATTGCGAGTCTGGATTGCAACTGGGTTTCCGGTCAGACGGTTCATGTCATAGTCATGAAAAACCATCGGGACCCAGTCACGCGAGGCCTGAATATCCAGTTCGATGCCATAGCCAGCCGCAATCGCGGCTTTGGCAGCCGCGATCGAGTTTTCAGGCCGCCCATCGCGAACATCATGAAGCCCGCGATGGGCAATCGGCGTGGTCAGAAATACATCTGGTAGTGTGGTCATCTGATCTGAAACACACCATCAATTTCCACTGCAACGCCAAACGGAAGTGATGGCGCACTCACTGCAGCACGCGCATGTTTCCCGGCATCGCCAAGCGCTTCGCCGATAAAATCAGACGCCCCGTTGATCACTTTCGGTTGCTCTGCGAATTCCGGCGTTGAATTTACAAAGCCACCCAATTTGACGACACGCACCAGACGATCCAGATCCCCACCACAGGCCGCTTTCACCTGTGCCAACAATGCAATCGCACAGGCCTTTGCAGCGGCGGCGCCCTCTTCGACGGTCATGGTGTCCCCCAGTTTTCCAATGATAAAGCCGTCAGCATTGCTGGATATCTGACCGGAGACAAACACAAGGTCGCCCACGATCACATAAGGTACATAGTTTGCAGCCGGTGCAGGTGCCTCTGGCAAAGTCACGCCCATATCAGCCAAACGAGATTCAAAATTGCTCATTTTATCCTCCAGAATCAGTTGGCAGGACGCTAATCTGAGATGACATATTGCGAAACAGTTATTCGCTTTTGGACCGAGTTTTGAAGTTGGCTCATGAAATACCGTCTGCAATCAACCCCCAAATCAAAGTTTACTGGTATTGAAACACCAAATTGCCAGATAATCACAATTGTGTTCATTCACGGGATTGAACATTGGCTCCGGCTCAGAAATGATTATCTGCATCGATTAAAGCACCATTGAAAAAAGCTGACCATTTTGACAACGAAACTGACCATAAATCCAATCAAGGCAGCGCTGGCTGCCTGTATTGTTGCAACCCTCTCTGGCTGTGCCTCAAACCCCGAAACACCCGACGGCGTGCTTGACCCGTATGAGAGACAAAACCGTGGCGTTCACAATTTTAACGTAGCATTGGATCGGGCACTCGTCGGTCCGGTGGCAGAAACCTATGGCACAACGGTCCCCAGACCAGGACGCAAGGCGATTGCAAATTTTGCCTCTAACCTGGCCCTGCCGGGTAAAGTTGTGAACAATATCCTGCAATTGAATTTCGAAGGCGCAATTCAGAATTCAATGCGGTTCGCGTTCAATAGTACATTCGGTCTCGCGGGCGTGCTCGACATCGCGACCGAAGCAGGCATTCCCGTGGTCGAGGCAGATTTTGGACAGACGCTTTATGTCTGGGGCGTGCCAGAGGGGAATCTGATCTCCATGCCCGTTATCGGGCCTTCCACTGAGCGGCATTTGACCGGTCGGGTGGTCGATTTGTTCACAAATCCGCTCACGTATATCATTGACTCTCCGGACAACTATATCGTGACGGGAACGGCTGTTACATTGTCTGGCGTGGACAACCGGTATGAATATTCTTCGACGATCGAAGCGATCCTCTATGAAAGTGAGGATAGCTATGCCCAAACTCGCCGGCTGTACCTTGACAACCGTCGGCATCAATTGGGTGTAGATACGTCTGAAGAAGAAGCCGACGAAATAGACGCTTTGTTTGAGGATTTATATGGTGAATAATGTATCCCGCCGCACTGCTATGGGCGGAATCTCAGCCCTGGCATTCGTTTCAGTCATTCCGGGTCGTGCCGTCGCGCTGACCACCTCGCAAGCACGCGTGTTGATCGATGACCTTGTTGATGAGGTAAACCGGATTATTAATTCTGGTGCCTCAGAAACGCGGATGTTGCGAGATTTCGAGGCATTGTTCGACAAATATGCCAATACGCAGATCATTGCCCGTCGGGTACTTGGCGCCGATTCACGGTCCATGAGCGATACACAACTCAACACGTTCATTGATGCTTTTGGTGGCTACTTGGCCAGAAAATACGGCAGGCGTTTTCGCGAATTCATTGGCGGCCAAATACTTGTCGAAAAAGCAAGTGCCGTCAAAAGCTGGCATGAGGTGGAGACGACTGTGACGCTTCCGGGCGAATTACCCTTTAGCGTTGTGTTCATGGTGAAAGCCGCAGGCGGCAGAGACTTGTTCTTTGATATGGAAATAGAGGGCATAAGCCTAACCCGTGTGGAACGCGAAGAGATCGGGTCGATGTTTGACGCGCGTGGTCGGGACATTGAGCGATTATCACGTGACTTGCGGTCTCTGGGTTAGCGCCAAGCCTATCTGATTTCTTAGAAATCGACAGCGATGCCCTTTTTCTCCCAATCGCCATAGCGAACGGGTTCTGGCCCATCACGTCCGCCATATTCTTTAGCCATTGCTTGGGATTTGGCTTGCTTTCTGCGCTCCTCAGCTTCCGCCAAGGCGCGTTTTGCAGCCTCTGGCAGGTCATCTGATTTTGCGTCACGGGCATCGGTCATAGCTTGATCCTTGTCGAACGGCATATGCTGATATAGTCCACAGTCTTCATCGGCTGCAACCTGACAGGAGCGGGAAATATGTCGCAAACAGGTCAACCGGCGCGCAAAGCCGCGCTGATACTGATCAACGGCGTTCTGTCTGATCAGCGCCTACTGTCAGATTTGCTGGTTCAAAACCCGGTACTGAACGCTCTCAGTCCGTCTGATAGCGCCCGGGCGCGTCGGCTTGCCATGGAAACGTTGCGCTGGATGGATCGGGCAGACAGGGTATTGGGACGTTACTTGCGCAAAATGCCACCCTTGCCGGTGATGAACATTCTGCGCCTTGCTGTCATAGAGATATGTCAAAATGGCGAAGCACCTCACGGTGTCGTGCACGATGCGGTATCGCTGACCAAAGCTGCCAAAGCGCCCGGAAAACTGGCAGGTCTGGTAAATGCAACATTGCGCAAAGTCGCGACCGAAGCCCCCGAACTCTGGCCAGGGTTACCCCTGCCCCAACTGCCCAAATGGCTCCGAAAACAATTGATCACCGCTTATGGCAAACAAACGGTAACGCAGATCGAAGCAGCGCACAGCGAGACCGCCCCTTTGGACCTTACGCCCAAAGATGGAAACACCGACAAGCTAGCGGCCTTGGTTGGTGGCACTGCCCTGCCAAACGGCTCAGTTCGGTTGACCTCCTCGGTTCAGGTCAGTGCGCTGCCCGGATATACCGAAGGAGACTGGTGGATTCAGGATGCCGCCGCGGCGATGCCGGTTCACCTGCTAAATCCGCGACCCGGAGAGACCATTCTCGATCTGTGCGCCGCACCCGGCGGCAAAACCATGCAACTGGCTGCAGCAGGTGCGAATGTTGTTGCATTGGATCAGTCCAAGGATCGCCTGAAACGTGTTCATGAAAACTTGGCGCGAACAGGATTAGAGGCAACCGTCGTTCATTCCGACGCGCTGAACCACAAAGGCGAATATGACGCAATCCTTCTGGATGCACCGTGTTCTGCAACGGGCACCATTCGACGCCATCCTGATCTGCCTCATCTAAAATCATCCCAAGCGGTTGATGAGCTGATCGACATTCAAGCAAGAATGCTGGACCACGCGGGAACACTGCTACGCTCGGGTGGCCGAATGGTTTACTGCACGTGCTCGCTGTTGCCGCAGGAGGGCGAAACACAAATCGCTGATTTCTTGGATCGCAATCCGAAATTCAGTATTGAGCCCACTGTGCTGTCTTGGATTGAAGAGAACTGGCGCTCTCCCTTGGGCGGTATTCGTCTGCGTCCGGATTACTGGGCAAGTATCGGCGGCATGGATGGCTTCTATATGGCGTGTCTTCGCAAATCATAATCAAAGTTCGAATTCGCCGATGACAGAGCCCGCACCCCATCGTATGATTTACACAACTACATCTAAGTTGGGCAACACGAACTGAGGGCTCTTGAATGTGAGCCGGGATGGGGCAGATTTTGACGGGCACACCACCTCTGTCAGAGAGGGCAATGCACCTTATCAACCGGTTTCAGCTTTGGCAGGCATCTTTTGCCAAGGCAGCAGCTGGATTTGTATCACAACCAGAACCGCGAACAATCGGGTCATTTGCCAAAGGCCGACAGCTGATCGCCGGAAATTTTCTGTTCGCTGGGTTTCTGGTTGAGGTCCCTGAAGGCTCAATCTGGAGCTTGCCGATGCCCGACCCAAAGTTCGAGGAAGAGCTTCACGGTTTTGTCTGGCTGGATGATTTGGCGGCCGTCGGCAGCTATGCGGCACGACTGAAGGCCCAAGCATGGACGCAGGAATGGATCACCAAATATGGAACCGGTAATGGGCCCGGGTGGACGGCTGATCTAACAGGGCGGCGTCTGATCCGGTGGATCAATCATGCTTTGTTTCTGATGAATGGGCAGAAATCCTCAGCATCTGATCTGTATTTCAAATCGCTTGGAAAACAGGTGGTCTACCTTTCGCGACGCTGGAAGTCGGCATCCAGCGGGTTACCAAGATTTGAGGCCCTGACTGGGCTGATCTATGCGGGGCTCGCGCTTCAGGGCATGGAACGATTGATCGACCCTGCACTGGAGGCATTTAATCAAGACTGCCGGTCAGAAATCGATGAGCATGGCGGTATCCCCAACCGAAACCCCGAAGATTTGTTGGAAGTGTTCACGTTGCTGACATGGGCCGCTTTGGCGCTCAACCAAGCCGGCAGGACGCCCTCCCCTGATCATATAGCGGCGATCGAGCGAATTGCGCCTGCACTACGCGCTCTGCGACATGCCGATGGCGGTTTGGCACGGTTCCATGGGGGTGGGCGAGGTTTGGAGGGGCGGCTGGATCACGCTTTGGCAAGCTCTGGCACACGATCCCATCAAACAGATGGGCTTGCCATGGGTTATGCGCGCATGTCGGGCGGGCGAACAACCATGGTGGTGGATAACAGCCCGCCTCCATCAGGTCGAAATTCACACAACGCGCATGCCTCAACACTTGCGTTTGAACTAACATCAGGCCGGCGGCCACTGATCGTGAATTGCGGATCGGGTAGCGACTTCGGCCCGTCCTGGCGGCGCGCGGGCAGAGCGACTCCGTCACACTCCACCCTTGGCTTGGAAGGCGTGTCATCGTCACGATTGGGGAATGCAACATCGACGGGTGATCGATCTGAGGAATTGCTGACCTCACGACCGGGCCACGTGACGTGCGAACAGGACCGAACATCCTATGGTTCGGCACTTCTGAGTACACATGACGGATATCGACGCAGCCATGGCCTGCTACATGCACGCAAGCTGGACCTAAGTGCAGATGGCCGAACGCTGGATGGCGAAGATACTCTGGCGGCGCTGGAACCGTCGGATAAGAACCGGTTTGATCTGATGATGGATCGAAGCCAACTGCAAGGGATCGCATACTCCATCAGGTTCCACCTGCATCCCGATGTTGATGCCACGTTGGATCTTGGCGGAACCGCAGTGTCGATGGCCCTAAAAAGCGGAGAGATCTGGATTTTACGCCATGATGGCTATGCCGAGCTCCAACTGGCACCTTCTGTTTACCTCGAAAAAAATCGTCTGAAACCACGTGCGACGAAACAAGTGGTTCTATCTGCCCGCATAGTAGAGTATTCGAGCCGCGTAACTTGGTCGCTGGCCAAGGCGCAGGAAACACCAAGTGCCCTGCGCGATCTGGAAACCAGTGACCTGATGGCCCGTTGAGCAACCAAAGAGACCCTTCCATATGACCAACCTCGCCCCCCTGCGCCGCGCCCTGATTTCTGTTTCCGACAAAACCGGGTTGATAGAACTTGGCACCGAATTGACCAAACGCGGGGTGGAAATTTTATCTACCGGTGGCTCCGCAGGTGCGCTGCGTGATGCAGGAATAACCGTCACCGATGTCGCTGATGTCACGGGCTTTCCTGAAATGATGGATGGGCGGGTTAAAACCCTGCACCCCAAGGTGCATGGTGGCCTTCTGGCTTTGCGCGACAATGCCGATCATGTAGCGGCAATGAAAACGCACGGTATCGGCGCGATCGATCTGCTTGTCGTAAATTTGTACCCGTTCGAGGAAACCGTGGCCAAGGGCGCAGACTACGACACCTGCATTGAAAACATCGATATCGGCGGCCCTGCAATGATTCGGGCTGCTGCTAAAAACCATTCCTTTGTCAGCGTCGTTGTTGATGTGGAGGATTACGATGCCTTGTTGACGGAGTTAGATGCAAACGAGGGGCAAACCACGCTTCCCTTCCGCCAGCGGCTTGCCCAGATTGCCTATGCACGGACTGGTGCCTACGATGCTGCTGTATCAACATGGATGGCTGGTGCAATTGGCGAAACCACGCCGCGCCGCAGGGTCTTTGCCGGACATGTTTCACAATCTTTGCGCTATGGGGAAAACCCGCATCAATCGGCGGCCTTCTACACCGATGGCAGTGCCCGTCCCGGTGTTGCAACAGCCGTTCAGCATCAGGGCAAGGCGTTGAGCTACAACAACATCAATGACACGGATGCAGCATACGAGTTGGTTGCAGAGTTTGATCCTTCTGAAAGTGCTGCATGCGCGATAATCAAACACGCCAACCCTTGTGGTGTAGCACGGGGCGGCAATTTGCAAGAGGCATACACGAAAGCATTTGATTGTGACCGCACTTCTGCATTTGGCGGTATCGTGGCGCTGAACCAACCGCTGGATGCCGCCACGGCCGAAGAAATTACCTGTATCTTCACCGAAGTTGTCATCGCCCCCGGCGCAAGTGATGAAGCCAAGCAAATCTTTGCTGCGAAAAAGAACCTGCGCCTTCTGACTACCGACAGTTTGCCGGTGCCCGGCCAGCCAATCACTGCGTACAAACAAGTTGCCGGCGGATTGTTGGTGCAGGACAAGGATATTGGACATATCGGACTGGACGATCTTAAAGTGGTGACCAAACGTGCCCCAACAGGCGCAGAATTGCGTGACCTCTTGTTTGCCTGGAATGTGGCCAAACATGTCAAATCCAATGCCATCGTCTATGTAAAAGACCAGGCCACAGTGGGTGTTGGTGCCGGTCAGATGAGCCGACTGGACAGTGCAAACATCGCGGCTGCCAAGGCGCTGCGCATGGCCGATGCTTTGGGCCTGGAACAAAGTCCCGCCATCGGATCAGCCGTTGCCTCTGACGCATTTTTCCCTTTCGCCGATGGTTTACTGGAGGCCGCCGCCGCGGGTGCGACCTCTGTCATTCAGCCAGGTGGTTCGATGCGCGATGATGATGTGATCAAGGCCGCGGACGAGGCCGGATTGGCGATGGTCTTTACCGGCATGCGTCATTTCCTTCATTAAGGGCATTGTATGAAACCATTATTCTGGGCCGCACTTGCGACATTTCTACTGGATCAACTGACAAAGCTTCTGGTGGTTCATGCACTGAATTTGAAGGAACTGGGTAGCATAGATGTGCTGTCCCCGATTCTAAATTTTCGGATGGCTTGGAATTATGGCATCAATTTTGGCCTGTTCGACACATCAAGATGGTTGTTGATCATCATCGCCTTGGCCATCTGCACATGGGTATTTGTTTGGATGTACAGGGGGGAACATCGGCCGATCGCATATGTCTCCTCGGGCATTTTGATCGGCGGTGCCTTGGGTAATGTCCTTGATCGTTTTATCTATGGTGCCGTTGCCGATTTTCTGAACATGTCATGCTGTGGGATTGATAACCCATATGCGTTCAACGTCGCCGACATTGCCATCTTCGTTGGGGCATTTGGATTAATCTTGTTTACACCGGATAAGAAGACCCCGTGACGCGCCCACCGGGATGCGCTATGGAACATCTAAATTAGATTAGGGAGCGCTCGATGCACAAGGTGTTTAGCGGATTTACCATTTTGGCAGTGGTTGCTGTGGCGTTGTCTGCATGTGGCAACCGAAACAAAGAGCCCAATCTGGCGAATTTCCCCAGAACAAAAACACCTGACGAATTCACAGTTCTGCCCAACAAGCCGTTGGAAGCACCAGAAACCTATGCCGCTTTGCCGACACCAACCCCTGGCGGTGGAAATCGCATTGATCCGACCCCAACATCTGATGCAATTGCAGCACTTGGCGGTCAGCCACAAATCGTTGCGCGGGACGGAAGCATTGATAGCGATGGTGGTTTGGTGAACTTTGCATCCCGCTTCGGACGCCAGGCCGATATCCGTCAGGTTCTCGCTGTTGAGGATCTTGAATACCGCCGTGATAATGACGGAAGGCTGCTTGAGCGTTGGTTCAACTTAAATATCTATTTCAAGGCCTATCGTGACCAATCTCTTGACCAACATGCGGAGCTTTTGCGGCTACGCAGGCTGGGCATCTGGACGCCAGCCGCCCCTCCCGACCCGGAAGGTTGACCACGGAATGTCACAAAGGTGTTTGTCGGCTTGAACCGACAATTTTCGGGGTTACATTTGCCCAAAGCAGTATCGCGGTTAGGAGACTTTATGCCCCGAAAGTTCAGTGCCTTTTTTGGCCGATTGGTGATCCTGATTTTGGTTCCGGCAACGCCAACTTTTGCTGAAACCGTCAGTTCATTCACGCTGGACAACGGGATGGAAATTGTCGTGCTGGAAGATCACCGCGCCCCGGTGGTGGTCAACATCGTTTGGTACAGGGCTGGGTCAGCCGATGAACCGCCGGGTAAGTCCGGAATCGCACATTTTTTGGAACATCTTCTGTTTAAGGGCACGGATGATCTGGCGCCAGGGGAATTTTCTGAAATCGTTGCCGCAAATGGGGGCAGTGACAATGCCTTTACCAGCCGCGATCAGACCGCCTATTTCCAGCGTATCGCGGCAGATCGGCTGGAAATGGTCATCCGGATGGAAGCAGACCGGATGCGCGATTTGCAACTGACCGAAGCGGACATGCTCACCGAACGCGATGTGGTGCTGGAAGAACGGGCGCAAAGGACAGACGGGGATCCTGGTTCTTTATTCGCTGAGCAACGAAATGCAGCGCTCTATCTGAACCATCCCTATTCGGTCCCGGTGATCGGTTGGCGCCACGAGATAGAGAATTTGACGCTGAATGATGCGCTCGATTTTTATCGAACTTTCTACGCGCCCAACAATGCAATCCTGATCGTCGCAGGCGATGTGATGCCCGACGACGTTTACGCATTGGCAAAGGCGCATTTCGGCCCGCTTGAACCTACTGAGGGGTTGGGACCTCGAGAAAGACCTCAGGAACCGCCACAACTGTCTGCGCGTCGCCTGACGATGGAGGATGCTCGCGTCGGACAGCCATACATTGTTCGGAGCTACCTCGCACCAGAACGCGACAGTGGCGCACAAGAAGAGGCCGCCGCGTTGACGATTTTGGCCCAGTTGCTTGGCGGAAGTTCGACAACATCAGTGCTGGCCGGAAAATTGCAGTTTGACAAGCAGATCGCCATTCACAGCGCCGCTTATTATGATGGCACCACCTATGATGATACGAGCTTCACGGTGTTTGTCGTGCCTGCCGAAGGCATTTCCTTGGAAACGGCAGAGGCAGAACTCGATCAGGCAATATCCGAGTTTCTGAATGAGGGCATTGATCCAGAACAGCTGGCACGTGTTAAACAGCAAGCCCGCGCTTCACGCATCTATGCCGATGACAGCGCATCAGGACTGGCGCGGCGCTATGGCAGCGCCTTGACTGCAGGCCTTACGCTTCAAGACATTGAGGATTGGCCAGACATCGTTCAGTCGATCGACGAAGATGATATATTGTCCGCTGCACGGCGCGTGTTTGACACGAAAAAATCCGTGACCGGTTGGTTGACCAAACCAACGTCCGAGGAGGCGACGGAATGATGCGTTTTGCATTTCTGACTCTGATTTGGTTCTCATCGGCACTCCCTGCTTGGACAGAGGTCAACATCCAACCCATCACATCAGAAGGTGGGATCAAAGCTTGGCTTGTCGAAGAGCACACGCTCCCCTTCACAGCGTTGGAAATCCGCTTCAAAGGTGGAGCGGTATTGGACGCCCCCGGCAAGCGTGGCGCCACAAATCTAATGATGGCAACGTTGGAAGAAGGGGCCGGTGATCTGGATGCCCGCGCTTTTGCCACTGCACGCGAAGAATTATCAGCCCACTTTGGGTTCGAGGCTGGCGATGACACGCTCCGAATCTCCGCCCGCTTCCTGTCAGAAAACCGCGATCAGGCGGTGGATTTATTGCGCCTTGCGCTGACGCAACCGCGTTTTGATGACACTGCTGTGGATCGCGTGCGCGCGCAAGTTTTGTCAAATATCCGGTCTAGTGAACAAGACCCAAACAGCATTGCCAGCAAAGCGTTCGATGTCGCGGCTTTTGGTGATCATCCCTATGGCAGTTCGCGCGATGGATCGATCGAAAGCGTAACCGCCCTGACCCGCGAAGATCTGGTCGAAGCCAAAGCAAGAACCATGACTCTTGATCACGTCTATATCGGGGTCGTAGGGGACATAACTGCCGAAGAGCTTGGCACACTTATAGACACCCTCTTAGGCGAGTTGCCTGAGATCGGCGCCCCCTTTCCGGAAGAAATCGCCTTCCAACCCGACGGCGGCGTAGAGGTCATCCCCTTTGACACACCGCAATCGGTTGCTTTGTTCGGCCATGCGGGATTGAAAAGAGAGGACCCCGATTTCTTCGCTGCCTTTGTGATGAACCGCATTCTGGGCGGTGGTGGATTTACGTCTCGCTTGGTCGATGAAATCCGGGAAAAACGTGGGTTAACTTATGGCATCAACACGTTTTTGGTCGATATGGAGATGTCGGAACTCTTCATGGGGCGAGTCGCCTCATCGAATGACACCATAGCCGAGGCGATTGAGTTGGTCCGGATCGAATGGCAACGGATGATCGACGACGGTGTCGGCGCAAAAGAGCTGAAAGACGCCCAAACCTATTTGACCGGCTCCTATCCGCTCAGGTTTGATGGCAATGCGCAGATTGCCAATATCTTGGCGTCGATGCAGCTGCAGGGCTTTGGCATCGACTATATCGCCACACGCAACGATAAGGTTAACGCCGTAACGCAAGACGATATTTTGCGCGTGGCCAGCCGATTGTTGGATCCAGAGGGGCTCTATTTCGTGGTTGTCGGCCAACCAGAAGGTTTGTGAACCATCCCGATTTCCAATAGCAGAATCGACTGAATTCATGCTAAACCTTGTGCCATGACCGCCCTTAACCCCAATATAAGCGAAAATCGACCCGTCATTCGACAGCTCGACGATGCGGCAATCAATCGGATCGCGGCAGGCGAGGTCGTGGAACGCCCCGCGTCTGCGGTGAAAGAGTTGGTAGAGAACGCCATCGATGCGGGGGCACGCCGGATTGATATCGACTATACCGATGGTGGCAAGATACTGATCCGTGTGCGCGATGATGGATGCGGTATGACTACCGAGGACCTGCCCATGGCCTTGTCGCGCCATGCGACATCGAAAATCGACGGATCGGACCTTCTGGATATTCACACATTCGGATTTCGAGGGGAGGCGTTGCCGTCATTGGGTGCCGTCGGACGGCTGACAATCACCTCGCGTTCGTCAGAAGAAGAAGGCGCAAGTCTTTCGGTTTCCGGCGGGCAACTCGGGGTGGTTAGACCGGCAGCGCTGAGCGGTGGAACCATCGTTGAATTGCGTGATCTTTTTTACGCCACACCCGCCCGACTGAAATTCATGCGCACGGATCGGGCAGAGGCGCAAGCAATCAATGATGTAGTTAAACGGCTGGCAATGGCAGAGCCCTTTATCGCATTCAGCCTGCGCGACGTCTCAGGGGACAAACCGCGAGAACTGTTTCGTGCGGATGCGGAAACTGGTGATTTGTTCGATGCCCTGCATGGTCGCTTGCGGCGGATACTTGGATCTGAATTTGCCGAAAACTCAGTTCGGATAGAGGCTGAGCGGGAGGGCATCGGCCTGACAGGCTATGCCGCTCTGCCCACCTATTCGCGCGGATCGGCGGTGCAGCAATTTCTGTTCGTCAATGGCCGCCCTGTCCGCGACAAGTTGTTGATCGGGGCATTGCGTGGTGCGTATTCGGATTTCTTGTCACGAGACCGGCACCCTGCGGCGGCTTTGTTTGTGGATTGCGACCCGCATAAGGTGGATGTGAACGTTCACCCCGCCAAGGCAGAGGTTCGTTTTCGTGATCCCGGACTGGTGCGCGGGTTGATCGTGTCTACCCTGCGGCACGCGTTGGCAGAGGCAGGGCATCGCGCATCATCTACCGTCGCGGATGGCGTTCTCGGCGCCATGCGGGTTGAACCCGCAACATCGCAGACCGCGCGCGTGTATCAGATGGATCGCCCCCGCCAGGGCACTCTGCAAAACGCCTACGCAGTTCAGGCACCACCAATCCAGCAACCCGGGTTTGCCGAAGCGGTCGCCCGGTCAGCCCGTGTGGAAGCCCCTGCTTTAGAAGACGCTGAAACATCTCTTTCCGATCAACCTTTGGGGGCTGCCCGGGCGCAGGTGCATGAAAACTACATCATCGCCCAAACTGCGGATGGAATGGTGATCGTTGATCAACACGCCGCCCATGAGCGGCTGGTCTATGAAAGACTGAAACGCCAAATGGCTGAAAATGGCGTTCGGACACAGGCGCTTTTAATCCCTGAAATTATTGATCTTTCTGAGAGTGACGCCGCGCAAATTCTGGGCCATGCAGATGAGTTGGCTCAGTTGGGCCTGATGCTTGAGCCCTTTGGTCCGGGCACGGTTGCGGTGCGAGAAACCCCGGCGCTGTTGGGGCAGGTGGATGCACGCGCATTGATTTTGGACATCTTGGACGAACTGGCCGATCAGGGCGAAAGTCAGGCCTTACAGTCGCGGTTGGAGGCCATTCTTAGCCGTGTTGCTTGTCATGGGTCTGTCCGCTCGGGGCGTCGGATGAGCGCAGAAGAAATGAATGCGCTTTTGCGCGAAATGGAAGCCACGCCCCATTCCGGCCAATGCAATCACGGCCGCCCCACCTATGTGGAACTGAAACTGAAAGATATCGAAAGGCTGTTTGGCCGCACATGATCCAGATTGCAGGACAAAGCTTTAACTGGACCGACCCGGTGATCCTGATCCCCGGCGGGGCGGTTGTTTTGATCCTGATCCTGCTGCTAGTCGCCATTCGGGCGGTTGGTCGGTCCACTCAAATAACCGCACCATTGTCACATCATATCAATCAGTTGGGACAGCGCGTCCAATCCCTATCCGATGGCCAACAACAGCTCTCCGGCGGCCTGTCCCACGTGGCGGAGGCGCAGGCGAAGGCGCAGACGTCTATGTTGCAGATGATGGAACGGCGCTTGTCGGAGGTGCAGCGGAATATGACCGACAGCCTGCATGGCAGTTCGGTCAAGACCACGCGGTCCCTGACCGAGCTGCAGGAGCGGCTGTCAACCATCGACAAGGCGCAGGCCAATATCGAAAAACTGTCGGGTGACGTGCTGAGCCTGCAGGATATTCTATCGAACAAACAGACCCGTGGGGCCTTTGGCGAAATCCAGCTCAATGACATCGTGACCAAGGCGCTACCGTCGGACAGTTTCAATTTGCAGGCCACGTTATCAAACGGAAAACGGGCTGATTGCCTGATCCATCTGCCCAACCCGCCGGGGCCGATCGTGATCGACAGCAAATTTCCACTGGAAGCCTATGAGGCCTTGCGAAATGCCGGAAATGAACGTGATCTGACCGAGGCAACACGCGCTTTTCGCACCTCGGTCAAGAAACATATCCGCGATATTTCAGAGCGGTACATCATTGAAGGCGAAACCGCCGATGGTGCCCTGATGTTCCTGCCCTCAGAGGCCGTCTATGCCGAACTCCACGCCAATTTCGGCGAATTGGTGCGCGAAGGGTTCGCCGCACGGGTCTGGATCGTGTCACCAACAACCTGCATGGCGACCCTGAACACCATGCGAGCGATCCTGAAAGATGCGCGGATGCGCGAACAGGCCGGTGCCATCAGAATCGCCCTGAAACATCTGCACCGGGATGTGGAACTGATCGGCGAACGGGCCGGAAAACTGGAAACCCATTTGCGCCAAGCCGGTGACGATGTCGGCGGTATCCTGACTGCGGCAACGCGGGCCGGAAAGCGGGCGGAGCGGCTGGATAATTTCGATTTCGAGGAGATCGCCCCTGCGCCCGATGACAGCGTCGTTCCCCTGACCCGACGCTAGAATCGTCTGTCGGTATTACGTCGGTATTGCGACTGCATCACGACGGTGCGAAATTTCAGGTGGTTTTCTTCCCTACTTGCAGCGCCTAACCTCTACCCATGAGCACACTGCCCACCCCATTTTGCGATTGGTTCGATACCCGTGGCTGGTCCATCCATCCGCATCAGGTGGCAATGCTGGACCGCGCCGATGCCCCAGCGCTGATGCTTGTTGCGCCAACTGGCGGGGGTAAGACATTGGCCGGGTTTTTGCCGAGCCTCATAGAATTGGCAGATGGGGAACATCAGGGACTGCACACGCTTTATATTTCTCCGCTCAAGGCGCTGGCCGCGGATATCCGGCGCAACCTGACAACCCCGGTGACAGAGATGGGCTTGCCAATCCGGATCGAGGATCGCACCGGTGACACGCCACAGTCGCGGCGCAAGCGGCAACGGGCCGATCCGCCGCATATCCTGTTGACGACACCCGAAAGCCTTGCGCTGCTTCTGTCCTATGACGATGCCCATCGCACCTTTGCCGGGCTGAAGCGGGTGATTGTGGATGAGATCCACGCCCTGTCAGAATCAAAACGTGGCGATCAGCTGATGCTGTGCCTCAGCCGCTTGCAACGGTTTTGCCCCGCCCTGCGCCGGGTGGGTCTATCTGCCACGGTCGAGGATCCTGCCGCCATTGCCGGGCTTTTGGCGTGCCATCCCGATCCGTGCAAGGTGTTGAACGCCGATCCCGGACCGGACCCGGATATCGCCATGCTGAACCTGCCCGATCCGCCCCCCTGGGCCGGGGGCGGCGGGCGCTATGCGATCCCTGAGGTGTTGGAGGAGATACGAAAGCACAAAACGACCCTGATCTTTCACAACACGCGGGCGCAGGCCGAGATTTTTTTTCACCACCTGTGGTTGGCGAACGAGGACGGCTTGCCCATCGGCATCCACCATGGATCACTGGCGCTGGAACAGCGCAAACGGGTGGAGGCAGCAATGGTGCAGGGAGAGTTGCGCGCGATTGTCTGCACCGGCAGCCTTGATCTGGGGATCGACTGGGGTGATGTCGATCTGGTGATCCAGATCGGCGCACCGAAAAACGTCAAGCGCCTGATCCAGCGCATTGGCCGCGCCAACCACCGGTACAACGCCCCATCCAAGGCGCGGCTGGTGCCTGCCAACCGGTTTGAGGTGATTGAATGCCATGCTGCGCTGGAGGCCGCGCGCGAACACGATCTGGATGGTGATCCACGAGGACCGGGGCCGCGCGACGTGTTGTGCCAGCATATCCTGATTGCCGCCTGCGCGGGCGGGTTTCGGTCGGATGACTTGTTTGCCGAAGTCACCACCTGCGGCGCCTATGCCGATCTGACCCGCGCTGAATTTGACGATTGCCTGAGCTTCTGCGCCACTGGAGGCTATGCGCTGAAACGCTATGACCGTTGGCAGCGGCTCGTAGAACGGGACGGGCACTGGCAGTTGCGTGACCCGCGTTCGGCCAGCCTGATCCGGATGAATCTGGGCACCATTCAGGATGCCGACCTGCTGGCCGTGCGGATGAAAGGTAGCCGGGGCGGCAGGCCACTGGGGGAGGTCGAGGAGGCCTTTGCTGCCTCTTTAACCCCGGGAGACACATTCCTGATCGGCGGTCAGATCGTGCGTTATGAGAGGCTGCGCGAAATGACGGTGGAAGTGTCGAAACGCGGCGGGCGCAAACCCAAAATCGCGGTGTTTTCCGGGACGAAGTTTTCAACCTCCACCCAGCTATCGGCACGGATGCTGCGGATGTTTCGAACGGGGGACTGGAACGCATTGCCCGACCACACACAGGATTGGCTGCGCCTACAGCAGGGTGTGTCGCGTCTACCAGAGGCGGATCGCATATTGGCAGAAACCTTCCCCCATGACGGACGACACCACCTGTGCATCTACGGCTTTTCCGGGCGCAATGCGCAGCAAACACTGGGGCTCTTGCTGACCCAGAGGATGGAGGAAATGGGGCTGGCGCCTTTGGGGTTCGTCTCCAGCGATTACGCGACGTTGATCTGGGGGTTGGAGGAAGTATCTGATCCGGCAGCGCTGTTATCAGCGCAAGGACTGCGAGAGGGGTTTGAAACTTGGCTGTCGGGCAATGCGGTGATGAAACGGACGTTCAAGACCGTCGCCACCATCGCCGGACTGATTGATCGCAATGCCCCCGGGGCGCGGAAATCCGGACGGCAGACGACGTTTTCATCTGATATCCTTTATGACACACTGATGAAATATGACCCGGATCATCTGATGTTGCGTATCACCCGGCAAGAAGCCTTGTGCGGGTTGGTGGATTACGGCCGGATCGAAGAAATGTTGGCACGCACCCGTGGTCGGGTCGATCATGTGGCCGTTGACAGAATTACCCCCTTTGCTGCGCCCTTGTTGTTGGAAGTGGGCAAGGTGCCGATCAAAGGGCAGGCAGAAGAGCGCCTGTTTGCCGAGGCTGCCGAAATACTGTCGACCTCTGGGCTGGAAGGTTTGGGATGAGCAGCGATCTGAACGGGCTCCGGTTTACCTTCTGCGGTGTTGATCTGCTGGCCCTGCCCTCCGGGGCACTGTATCTGCCAGAGGCGCGAACCCTATGCGTGTCGGATCTGCATCTGGGCAAATCCGGGCGGCGGGCACGATTGGGCGGGCTGGCCCTGCCCCCGTATGAAATAGAGGACACGCTAAACCGGTTGGAAACCGATATCCGGGGGACCGAGCCCGCGCGTGTCATCTGCCTGGGCGACAGTTTTGACGACGACGCTGCTGTTGGGGAACTGGAACCGGATCAACGAGATTGGATCATGCGCCTAATGGCGGGACGGCGATGGGTATGGATCGCAGGCAATCACGACCCGGCCCCTATGACATTGGGTGGCAGCCACCTGCAGGAATGCGTCGAATGCGGCCTGACATTCCGCCACATCGCTGATCCCGAGGCAACGTCAGAAATATCCGGCCACTACCACCCCAAAGCTACGATCCACCTTCGCGGGCGGGCCATGACCCAACGCTGTTTTCTACTGGATTCTTCGCGCCTGATCCTGCCTGCCTATGGAAGCTATACAGGCGGTATGCGCAGCAGTGATCGGGCGTTCGCTCGGTTGATGCAGGACGAGGCACGAGCCATTCTGCTGGCCTCGCCACCGATCATGATCCCCATGCCGCGGGGTCACAGATAGCCGGCCTCAACCACATTATGTTGATACTTTTTGCCGATCGGGATCTGCGACCCATCCTTGAGGTGCAAATAACTGCGCGCACCGACAACTTCAACATAGTCAATCGCCTCCCGCATAACCCAATGCGACCGATGCACACAAAACCCATCGATGCCATCGGCGCGCGCCTCCTCTGTCGCGTCGCGCAGGCGCATAAGAAGTTTGTGAACCCCTTTGTCGGTATACACTTCTACATAATGATCACGGGCGGTCATGCGCAGCAACGTCCCCTGTTTATCAACCGGCAAGCGCTGGATCAGGCGGGGGATGTTTGTCTCTTCCACTATCTTCGCATCACCGTTCAGGAACGTACTGACATGGCTGAGGGCACATATGGCGCAGGCCGCAACTGTTGCCTCGATCCGGTGAATATATGACGCCTCGGTAAAGGGGGCAGCACAGCAAAGCGGATAGATCGCAAACATCGTCGAAAACAGAATGCAGAAGCACAAGGCCTTCTGTCGTTCCGACGATCTTGGCAACAAAGATGCAACAATCCGTTTTGCAATCCAAACTTCGATCAGGGCCACGAAAATCACATAGGCCCAAAGCACGAACCGCTCTGGTCGATCCACCTGAGCATATGTCCCGAAAGGACCGGCAACCGTGCTGATCGTCGTCAGCACGACCCAGTATAACGAATATTGAAACAGGGAATGATCCCCGGAAATCCAAGCGGTCGCCTTATTCATGCGGCCTCACATTTACGCTACAAACTAAACAATGTTTACAATTTGCATTTGATTGACTCAAGTCCGGCAACAATATTTGCAACGAAAAACGCCCCAAAACGGTGTTTGGGGCGTTCAAAATAGTCTTAAATATCAAACTGATACCAGAACCCCCCCCTTTAGGCTGTTAGGCCTTCTGGTTCTGGTAGGTTATTTGCGCGGCAGCATGCTGTGACTGTGTTGGCCAGGAGGCATGCGATGGTCATGGGGCCGACGCCGCCGGGGACGGGGGTGATGGCGCCGGCGCGTTGGGAGGCGGAGGCGAAGTCAACATCACCGACTAGGACGTTCTTGCCGTCACGTTCAATGCGGTTGATGCCCACGTCGATGACGGTGGCGCCCTCCTTGATCCAATCGCCGGGGACCATTTCCGGGCGGCCGACGGCGGCCACGACGATATCGGCGCG
>NZ_JBXVVI010000016.1:0-65597 GCF_057219155.1 Roseovarius sp. YIN77 | reverse complement strand
CGTGCAGGTGCACATCAATCTCGCGCAATATCTTCAGCGCATCCTCATCCGAATACCGTTTTCGAGCCATCCCTCGTTCCTTCTGTAACACTCAAGTAGTGGCACAGTTTTAGGGGGCTAAGACAGATCCTCCATTGAAAGTCGACAGTGGCCAAAACCAGTTGGAAAATCACCAAAAAAATTGAGCGGGTTATTATACGTAATCCCTCCCCCGGTTCCCCCCTATGGGGTCTGTGTTGCCGCTAAATGAACCTGAAGGGGGCAGGGGTACCCATGTCCAATCAGCCTGAGTTAGGAGAAGTGGCATCCCCCTAACTTTTCTTAAACTCCAATGAGTGATACACGCATAGATTGCTCAATGTGAACTTAAAGTAAGCCTGAGGTTCTTACAAGGGCCAGAAAATAAGGAGTAATGGGACACTTGTTGCAACCACAAGTATCTCCAAAGGTAAGCCCATTCGCCAGTAATCTCCGAAATGATATCCACCTGCTCCAAGAATTAATGTATTGTTCTTATGCCCGATGGGGGTGAGGAAGGCGCAGGAGGCGGCGATGGCGACGGCCATCAGGAAGGTGTCGGGGTTCACGTTCAGGCTTTGGGCCATGCTGATCCCGATGGGCGCGGCGACGATGGTGGTGGCGGTGTTGTTCAGCACGTCCGAGAGCGTCATCGTGACGATCATCAGCACGGTCAGGATCGCCCATGGGGGCAATCCGGCGGTCAGGTCGACCAGCGATCCTGCGATCAGTTCCGTGCCGCCCGAGCTTTCCAGTGCCGCGCCCAGTGGGATCATCGATCCCAGCAGCACCACGACCGGCCATTCGATATGGGTGTAGAGTTCGGACAGCGGTACGATTTTCGCCAGCACATAGGCCACGACCACCAGGCCCAGCGCCACCGGCAGGTAGATCAGGCCAAAGCTGGCCGCGGCCACAGCCCCAGCGAACAGGCCAATGGCGAGCCATGTTTTGGAGTTTTCCGTCACTGTCAGGCCGCGATCGGCCAAGGGCAGGCAGCCCAGCCAATCGACCACGGATGCCGCCGTGTCGCGTGGCGCCAGCAACAGCAGGATATCACCCGGGCGCAAGGCGGTTTTGCGCATTTGTTGGGTGATGCGGCGGCCCTCGCGCGATATGCCCATCAGGATGGTGCGCTGCCGCCACGCCAGCCCGATAGACTGTGTGGAGCGCCCGGCAAGGCGGGAGTTTTCGGTGACCACGACCTCTATCAATTCCAGACCGTTGCCCTCTGCCGTAATCAGATCCTCGCGGTATTTTTCCGAGAAGGAGAGCGCCATGGCTGAGCGAAATTCGTCCAGTGCGTCTGGCGTGGCTTCTAAAACCAGCGCGTCGCCCTCTTGAATGATGACATTGCGGGCGAGCCCCCAGCGGCGCTGACCGTCGCGGATCAGGCCCAGGATGGTGACATCGGCCTTGTCGCCCTCTGGATACAGTTCGGCCACGCGTTTGCCGATATGTTTTGACCCCTCGGGCACGGTCAATTCGGCCATATAGGGCTTCAGGTCGGCCACCGTTTTGGTCGCATCCTCGCGTTTCGGGATCAGCCGCCAGCCGATCAGGGCGACAAAGGCCAGCCCGACCAGCGCGGTGATGCCGCCCACCGGGGCGAAATCAAACATGGCGAAGGGTTCGCCCAGCACATCCTGCCGGATCGAGGCGATGATGATATTGGGGGGCGTGCCGATCATCGTGACCATGCCGCCAAGGATGGTGCAAAAGGCCAGCGGCATCAGGGATAACCCCGGCCCGCGCCCGGCCTTATGCGCGGTTTGGATATCGACGGGCATCAAGAGCGCCAGTGCCGCGACATTGTTCATAAAGGCCGACAGCACCCCGCCGATCCCGCCCATCAGCGCGATATGGCCACCAAGGCTGCGCGAGCTGTCAATCATTGTGCGGGTGATCAGAAACACGGCGCCAGAGCGCACCAGCCCGGCGGAGACCACCAGAACCAGCGCGACAATCAGGGTGGCGGGGTGACCAAAACCGCTAAAGGCGTCCTTGGACGGCACAACGCCCAGAACGACGCCTGCCATCAGGGCGGTGAACGCAATCAGATCGTATCGAAAGCGTCCCCACAAGAGCAGGGCAAAGACGGAACCGAAAAGCGAAAACAAAATAATCTGATCTGTGGTCATGTCCGATTAGTAACCGGGCGCGCGGACCAAGTCACGGAAAGAGAACGGGGAAAACAGAGGCAACCAGCAGCACGGCCATCGACCAGTTGAAGACGCGCAGGCGGGACGGATTGGTCAGGAACCGCTGCATCTGTTGGCCCAAAACCGTCCAAACAGATACGCAGGGCAGGTTGATGCCGCCAAAAACCAACGCGATGATTAGCACCGGAACAAAGCTTTGATCCCACGAGTAGACAGCGATTGCCGTCAGCGCCATGGCCCAAGCTTTGGGATTGACCCATTGAAATGCGGCGGCTTGCAGAAATGTCATAGGGGTGCCTGAGTGTTCGCCCTGGTCGGGGGCAACGGCGTTGGCGATTTTCCAGGAAAGCCATGTCAGGTACAGCACGCTTAATACTTTCAGAATCGTGTGGGCAATGGGGTAGGTGGTGAACATTTGTGCCAGGCCCAAACCGACCAGAATGATCATCACCGTAAATCCGATGCCAATCCCCAGCATATGCGGGATCGTGCGCCGAAATCCAAAATTCGCGCCAGACGCCATCAGCATCAGGTTATTGGGCCCCGGCGTGATCGAAGAGACAAAGGCAAACCCGATAAGCCCGAGAAGAAGATCAGCAGTCACGTTGTGGCGTCCTGATTGTGTTTTGCCCACTCTATTTGGTTAATTTGGCGTTCTGATGCAACCTTGATGCAGGGCGATGGTATTTGCACATCTTGAACCCGGCGCAAGGCTTGGATTATAGAAGTCCAGATCAATTACCCCGCATCAGGAGCATCCGATGGCCGGCCATTCAAAATGGGCAAATATTCAGCACCGCAAAGGGCGTCAGGACGCTATGCGGTCCAAGCTGTTTTCGAAACTCTCTAAGGAAATCACGGTCGCAGCGAAAATGGGCGATCCGGACCCCGAAAAGAACCCGCGCCTGCGCCTTGCGGTGAAAGAGGCCAAATCCAATTCGATGCCCAAAGACAACATCGACCGTGCCATCAAAAAGGCCATCGGTGGCGAAGGCGACACCTTTGAGGAAATCCGGTACGAGGGTTACGGCCCCGCCGGTGTGGCGGTGATCGTCGAGGCGATGACCGACAACCGCAATCGTACCGCGTCGACCGTGCGGTCAACCTTTGGCAAATGCGGTGGTAATTTGGGTGAGACGGGTTCTGTTTCTTTCATGTTCGACCGCAAGGGCGAGGTGACATATCAGGCTGAAGTTGGCGATGCCGACACAGTGATGATGGCCGCGATTGAGGCGGGCGCCGAGGATGTCGAAAGCTCTGATGATGGTCACATCATCTATTGCGCTGATACCGACCTGAATGAGGTGTCCAATGCGTTGGAGGCGGAGCTGGGCGAATCTGAATCAACCAAACTGATCTGGAAGCCGACCACGACCACGGAGCTGGATCTGGACGGCATGCAGAAGCTGATGCGCCTGATCGAAGCGCTGGAAGATGACGACGATATTCAGCGTGTCACCGCCAATTTTGAGGCCTCTGACGAGGTTTTGGAACAACTCTGATTGATCGGGGTTTACAGCCACGCGGCAAACAGTATTGTCGCGCGGCTGACAAAATCACGCAATTGCGGGCGTGATGGAATGGTAGACATATCGGACTTAAAATCCGAAGGGCTGACGCCCGTGTGGGTTCGAGTCCCACCGCCCGCACCACTTTCTAAAAATGGCACATAGGAAACAGAAACCTTGAGGTTCAAGTTTTTTGCATCCACCCCATGATCAACCTGATCGGATGAGTTGAATCTGTGTTTGTTGACGGCAGGCACTGTCAGATTGGGTTGGGCTGCACCACAATGCCCACGCGCACTTGCTCCTAAACCCAATGGCCGAAAAAAGTCTTTCATTCCGATCAAAGTGCCAGATCACTTGATAGGGGAAACGGATCGTCTTTCTATGATTGTGCCCTTCAGTTCCGTTGGCGCCAGCGGCGTGTTGTTTTCAAACAGCTCAACCAACTGCAAAGCGACTGTGGCCCCCATTTGTCGGGCTGGAAGGTTGATCGTGGTCAAAGGGGGCACCACGGCGCCGGACCAATCGAGATTGTCGAAGCCCATGACAGAGAAATCATGGGGAATTTTCTTGCCAGCCTCTCCCAGCCCAAAATAGGCCCCAAGGGCAAGGACGTCGGAAAAACACAAGGCTGCCGTGTAGCCATCAAAATTTGCCAGCGCCTGGTGGATTGCTTGTTTTCCACCTGCCACGTCCAAGCTGGTTTCGAAAAAATCCAGGCGAAGCCCGTTTCTCTTTGAGGCTTTGGCCCCGTCAAGGCGCGCAAGCGTTCTGTCACTATCGCTTACGGGGCCGTGTAAAACTGCAATGTTGCGATGATTTTTTGACGCCAGATACGTGACGGCCTCTTCCGCAAGTGATCGGTTGTCATAACCAATCGTCGGAATAGTGCTGTTGTCATCCCAAATCGAAGTGAAAACGCAGGGCACGCCACGCCGATCGAACAATTCGATCAATTCGGGGCTGTGGATCGCGCCGCTTAAGATGAAGGCCTCCGCCCCCATGCCCAGCAGTTTCTGTGCGGCGGTCAGCTCGGTTTCTTCGTCGCTGTTAGAAATCGCAAGGACAAGAGAATACCCATGATCTGCCAATGTGCTTTCAATAGCAGCAACGTATTTGGCGAACACAGAGTGTTCTATGGTAGGAATGATGGCGGCAATCGTTTTTGATTTACTGGTCGATAAAGCCCGGGCCGCCGGATTGGGCAAGTAATCCAGTTTTTTGCAAGCCTCCAGCACGCGAAGGCGGGTTTTAGGGGTGACATTCTTGGCGCCGTTCATGACGCGGGAAATCGTCGCGATCGACAGGCCGGTTTCTTTGGCGACATCCCGTATTCTGCCAACTTTTCGTGTCAAGCTGCTCTCCCCGTGCTTTGGTGGTGAAATTTACCCATTGACGGGGGGCTATTCAACTGCTTTTATGTAACCGGTTACAATTAGAGATTCCACCTCTGTAACCGGTTACTTATCGATATTGACTCGATTTAGTGTACCGGTTGCGTGGCAAGCTCTGAGGTCAAGTTCGGGGGCGCAAGTTGAACGTGCAATCGCCAACAGGGCTGGGGCGCTATCGGTATAGCGGCCTAAAATCGGCGAACCGGCTGAAGCTGGATGTCTATTGGGGTGAGGCGGGGCATGTGGACCTTCCTGCCGGGGCGATTGTTTCAATCACCAATATCGACGGGGCTGCCAGTGCATGGGTTACTGCGCTGTCGCAGGACGAGCGCTCATTCTCTCTGGCGGCGATCGAACTTCCTGCTGAGGGCAGCATTCCCCTGGACACGAAGAAATACGACAGCCGTATCATGGCGGCGATGGTCAGCCGACGCGATGGTCATCTGTCAACCGGGCGCGCCTACAGTGTGTTTGATCGTTCGACCGCCCCGGGGGAGGTGTTCATTACCCGGATGCGCGCGCCAGCCAAGTTGTTCATTATTGCCCCGATTGAGCGGGATTTTGTGACATCTGGCGGTGGCGCTCATTTTTCCGTTGAAATCACGTTACCAAAAGACAGCCCCGCAGAAGCGTTTCTGCCGGAGCCGTTGGGCAAAGTGCGCGATGAATGGCGTGTCGCGCGCGGTTCAGCATTGGCTTATGAGCTTAAGAAGGGTCAGTTCGTTCAGATCATCGATGTCGAAGGGCAGCAATGTTCCGATTTTATGGCGATGCGGTCTTCGGCCCTGGATGCCGGTGTTGAACGCTATATCGACTCGACCGTGTCACGCACGATGACCCGTAGCGCCTATCCGCTGCCGGGTTTGCATGACAAGTTTTTTGATCAGGATATGCGCCCATTGCTGGCGGTTCGACAGGATACCGTTGGGCGCCACGATACATTCGCGCTTGCCTGCACCGCCCGGGGATATGAGGAGCGCGGGTTTCCCGGGCACTTGAATTGTTCTGACAATATCAGCCATGCCTTTGCGCCCTATGGCATCCAGTCGCGGCGGGCCTGGCCGGCGATTAACTTTTTCTTCAACTCATGGATTGATTGGCAAAACCATCACATCGCATCTGATGAGGCCTGGTCGCGCCCCGGAGACTATGTGGTCATGCACGCGCTAACTGATCTTGTCTGTGTTTCCACAGCGTGCCCGGACGATGTCGATCCAATAAACGGCTGGAATCCCACGGATATCCATGTGCGTATCTACGAAGAGGATAGCTCGATTACACACTCTGTTTCCTGGCGGGCCTTGCCCGGGGATGAGGGCAAACTGACCCAGCATTCGGCCTTTCATCCGCGTACGTCAAAGCTGACAAGCAACTATCAACCTGCCCGTGATCTGTGGATGCCAACGCAATATGACGCAACCGGCACCACCGAAGAATACTGGGCCTGTCGCAATGCCGCGACCCTGCAGGACATGTCGAGTTTGCGCAAATTTGATGTGGTTGGACCGGATGCCGAAGAATTGCTTCAGCATTGTATGACCCGGGACGTGACGAAGCTGTCACAACACAGGGGGTTTTATGCATTGATGTGCGATGAGCGCGGCAGTGTTCTGGATGACGGCACCTTGTTCCGGCTGGAACCGGCCGCGTTTCGCTGGTGCTGTGGAACAGATCATTCTGCGGTGCATCTGCGCGAACAGGCAGAGCGGCTGGATTTGAATGCGCGCATTCTTTCACCCGGTCACAGAATGCCCAATCTGGCAATACAAGGCCCCAAATCACGCGATATCCTGCGCGAGGTTGTGTTTACACAGCCAACGCGGCCATCGCTTGATAACTTGAAATGGTTTGGGTTCACCATCGCACGTTTGCATGATCGTGACGGGCCCATGTTTATGTTGTGCCGAACGGGCTTTACCGGCGAGCTGGGTTACGAAATCTTTTGCGATCAAAATGATGCGCTGGAAATCTGGGACGGGTTGATGGAGGCCGGTGAGAAACACGGGCTGACGCCAATGGGTGGTCAAGCGCTTGACCTGCTGCGACTTGAAGCCGGGCTGATGATCGCCGGAGCAGAGTTTGGCCCCGATCGCGATGCACTGGAATCCGGTCTGGGATTTGCCGTGGATTTCAAGAAGCCGGACTTTATTGGCCGGGCTGCATTGGAACGCAACGCCGCAGCACCTCGTCGCAAACTGATTGGCCTTTTGTTGCCCGGAAACGAGCCACCCATGCATGGCGATGGCGTGTTTGTGGGCCGTGAACAGGTGGGCGTTGTGACCAGCGCATCCTATTCACCGCAACTCGGCCACGCCATCGCAATGGCCCGTGTGGCGGTCGAAAATGCCGAGATTGGGACGGAACTGGAAGTCGGAAAACTGGACGGCCGAATGAAACGCCTCCCCGGTACAGTGACCGGCTTGCCCTTCCTTGACCCGAAAAGAGAGAAAGCGAGAGCGTGACAGGTGAAGTGAAAAACGGCGTTGTGGAAACGCGCAATGTCTGGAAGATATTCGGCCCCCGCGCCGAAGAGGCGATGGAGGCCGTTCGCAGGGACAACCTGTCCAAGGCAGAGGTGTTGGAGAAGTATCAAGCCGTCGTCGGCGTGCGTGACGTTTCGATCAGCGTTGGTGAGAGCGAGATTTTCTGCATCATGGGGTTGTCGGGGTCTGGAAAATCGACCCTCGTGCGCCACATCAATCGCCTGATCGAACCAACAGGTGGCGAGATCCTGATCAATGGCGTGGATGTCGGCAGTCTGAACGCCGAGGATTTACGGGCGATGCGCGCAGATAAGATCGGCATGGTTTTTCAAAACATGTCGTTGCTGCCGCACAGAACCGTACGAGACAACATTGCTTTCGCGCTGGAGCTTCGCAATGTGGATGCCTTTACCCGTACAGAGGTCGCAAACCGCACCATCGAATTGGTGGATTTGCAGGGCTACGGAGACCGATATCCATCCGAACTTTCTGGTGGCATGCAGCAACGTGTTGGTCTGGCCCGGGCCATGGCCGCAGATCCAGATATTCTTTTGATGGACGAACCCTTTTCCGCGCTTGATCCGTTGATCCGCCGTGGGCTGCAGGATGAATTTCTGGAGCTTTCGAAAGAGATGAAAAAAACCACGCTTTTCATCACGCACGACCTGGACGAGGCCATTCGCATGGGGACCCGCATCGCGATCATGAAGGATGGAGAGATCGTTCAAACCGGCACGCCCGAAGAAATCGTCACCAAACCAGCCGATGACTATGTGGCTGATTTTGTGGCGGGAATTTCCAAGCTGAAGTTGGTTTTTGCGCATACGGTCATGGAGCCCGTAGCGAAATACGAGGCAGGCGGCACCCCTCTACCGCCACTGCAGGACTGCCCGCAGGCCAGCCCAGAGGATGACCTGGATACATTGGTAGGCTTGTCCGTCAATCAGCACAATCCGGTGGTCATCATGAGCGACGCAAAACCCGTGGGTGTGGTCACAAAAGACGCGCTTTTGCGCGGCATTCAGGGAGAGACTTAAGCGGTGAATAGGTCCCCCGATATCCGAAAGCCCTTTCTGGAATTTGCCGACAAAAACGGTAACTACTATGCCGACGTTTTTCTGCAGATTCAAAAGGCAATCCTTGGGCGGTTCCACCTGAACAAAGCCGCCCTTGTCGGCAGCTTTATCTGGGCCGCGCTGCGCGGAAACTGGGCATTGTTCGTGATCGGTTTCATCGTCGATCTGATCGCCATGGTGAACATCGCCTTGGTATACAAATACTCAAAAGCAGCTGTTGAAAATGCGGACAAAGAATATCTTGTTGCGCGTTATGAGGGCTGGACCCAAACCCACCTTATCGGCGCCATTGGCGTCTTTATCTTGGGGCGATTGTTCCTTGCGTGGTTGGCGGATCGTTTCTACGCCAGGCAATATGATAAATGGCGCGTTGATCGCACGGTGAATTCGGGATTTGTCGCGTCTCGATTGCTGATCGCGTTGCTGGTATCAGCCCTGATCCTGCCCTTGCTGCTGTATCGCACCACCCAGTTTGCACCGGAAGAGCGTGCCTGTATCCGTCAGGATCGCGCCATTGCAAAGGGCGAGGATGTGCCTTTCAAGAACCGGTTTGACTGTTTTGTTATTGGCGAATTTCCGACCTTTGTCTGGATCGATCGCCCTGATGAGATCTCGTTCCCGCGTGACGAGAATGGCAACCGCACGATCAAACGGACACCGCCCAGTGCCAGTGCGCCACCGGTTAATCTAAACACATATACGGCGCAGGCGATTGACGACTCGATCAGCTATCTCACGGTGTTTTACGGCTTCCTCTTCGATGGGATCACCCATTTTTTACGAGGAATGCTAAGCGCGATCACCTCTGTCTTTGTGGGAACGCCATGGCCGATCACGATGTCTGTCCTGTTGTTCATCGCCTGCAAAATGGCAGGCAGCCGAACGGCAATCTTTGTTGGGGCTTCACTGGTTTATCTGGCCATATTCGGCTTTTGGCAGACGGCGATGGATACGATGTCTTTGGTCGTCGCGGCATCTATCATTTGCGTGGTCATGGGCCTGCCGCTTGGCGTGTGGGTTGGTAAATCAAAACGAGGCCAGGCAGTTGTGACGCCCATCCTGGATGTGATGCAGACGATCCCGTCCTTCGTCTATCTGTTGCCTGCGATTGCCTTTTTCTCGATCGGCAAGCCGCCGGGCATCTTGGCAACTGTGATCTTTGCAATGCCGCCGATGGTACGTCTGACCGCGCTTGGTATCCGGCATGTGCCTGACCACACCAAAGAAGCGGCGCTCGCCTTTGGGGCCAATCCACGGCAATTGCTGACCAAGGTCGAGCTGCCATTGGCGCTGCCATCGATTATGGCCGGGATCAATCAGGTGGTGATGATGAGCCTATCGATGGTTGTCATCGCTGCGCTCATCGGTGCGGGGGGCATGGGCTATGTCGTCACCGAAGCGCTTGAGAATACCGAAACAGGGCGCGGTGTCCTGGCAGGTATCGGAATTGCCCTGTTGGCGATGATGATCGACAGGGTGGTCCAAAAGGCGAAAGTCACTCGCCATTAACGAATTGAAAATGTGGGGCCATTCAGGCCCTGCGGGCAAAGCGAAAGGGAGTATTATGATAAAAACAAGAGATTTCATCGGAGCGGCAGCACTGTCTGTTCTCGCCACTGGTGCCATGGCTCAAGATGCCACCGTAAAAATCGGTGATCTGAGCTGGACTGGGGCCAAAGCCATCGGTTACGTGATCCAGGCCGTGATCGAGGGCCCCCTGGATTCAGAGGCTGAAATCGTGGAAGGCATGTCCGATGGTTCGGTTATCGCTGCTGGGATGGACAAGGGCGATGGATCGGTTGATGTCTATTCCGACCTTTGGATGCCCAACCGACAGGCCATTTGGGACAAGTATATCGATGGCGCTCAGACCGTTGCCCATAACATCCCCTATCAGGGGACGCAGCGCATCTATGTGCCCAGCCACATGGCCGATCTGGTCAGCTCGATCGAAGATCTGCGCGACCCAGAAATTGCCGCCATGTTTGACAAGGACGGCAATGGCTAAGGTGAATATTGGGCTGGTGATGCCGGATGGAAATCAACCCGGATGTGGCAGGTCAAGTTTCAATCCTACGGTCTGGATGATCTGTGGGAGGCCGAAGTGCTGCCGCAGGACACGTTCAAAGCACAGTTGAAAACCGCCGTGACCAGAGAGCAACCGATCCTGTTCTACTACTGGACACCTGAATGGATCCACGCGGCCTATGATATTTCACCGATCGAGGAACCCGCCCGCACCGAAGGCTGTGAGGACGTCAACCTGGATGCTGAGGATTGGTTGGAAGTATCTACTTTCGCCTGTGCCAGTCAGGATGCGAGCATTTATGTCGCCTACTCGAAGTCGCTGGAAGACCGTAACCCGGCGGTGGCCAAGTTCCTCAGCCAATTGGCAATGGACCCAGCCACAATCAACGGCTGGATCCTGCAGATCGGTCGCGACAAAATGGACCCGCGTGATGTGGCCGAGGCCTGGGTCGCGGAAAACATGGACGTGGTAAACAGCTGGATCGAATAGATTTTCTGATCCTCTCTATCTTGACTGCCGGGCGCCAGATGCGGCCCGGCAGTCAGTGCATTTCTCAAACATCTTTCACAGGCCTCCCGCACGTCGCTTTCCTTTGGTGGCGATTATGAATTCTGCATCCTGGAAGCGCCGCCGAACTTTGTCGGTCTGACGGGCTCGTAGTGATGCTAAACGGACCTGTTGCCTCATCGGTCTATCGGCAGGCATTGCTGTGGAGGGGAGATAAATTTCCTTACGTCACCATATGCGTGATTGTGCCGATGCCCTGTATTTTGTCTTTAATAATTCCAATTTTAATGTCACCTTTTCACAATCAATAGTTGACGCTGTCTATTTGTTTAGAGGTCGTTGACTTGATTTTAGTTGCCGGGAGATTGCGAATTAATCGTGAAGTGCAACTTTCAATAAGGGAGAAAACACATGAATAGATATACGCGAACTGCGATTGCAGGTTTGTTGGCAAGCACGTTTATTTACGGTGCGGCCAATGCGGCGGGAACACATCCTGTTACGGGTGAGCCCTTGGCCGATGTTCAGACTTTTACATACCGGGTTCTGGATGAGCATTCCTCTGTCGACCCACAAGTGGTTGAGGACGTAACCGGGGCCGAGGTTGTGCGCGACCTGTTCGAGGGCCTGATGAACCAGGATGAGGATGGCAATTTGGTGCCGGGCGTTGCCACGGGTTTCACAACCAATGACACCAAAAATGTCTACACCTTCACCCTGCGTGATAATGCAAAGTGGTCCAATGGCGACCCGGTCGTTGCCGGTGATTTCGTTTACGCCTGGAAACGGGCAGTGAACCCGGAACTGTCCTCACCCTATGCCTGGTTCATGGAGCTGATGTCGATCGAAAACGCCTCTGCCATTATTGCAGGTGAACAGCCGATCGATAATCTGGGTGTGACCGCGATTGACGATCACACGCTAGAGGTTCGCCTGTCCGCACCGCTGCCGTATTTTGCGCAGATGACCACCCATTCCACCACCTTCCCCGCGCCGCAAAAGGTGATTGAGGAGTTTGGCGATGAGTGGACCAAGCCTGGCAATATCGTCTCGAACGGCGCTTATGTTCTGACCGAACACCTGCCCAATGAACGCTCTGTTCGCGAACGCAACTCGATGTATTGGGACAATGACAATACGATCGTTGAAAAAGTTGTGGCGCTTGTCATCAATGACGAAAACGTCGCGCTGACCCGGTACATGGCAGGCGAGCTGGACCGGACCGAAGTGCCCGCAGGCCAGTACCCACGGTTGAAAGAAGAGCATCCCGAAGAGGCGATCAGCTTCCCACGTCTGTGTAACTACTATTACACTTTCAACCTATCTGATAGCGGACCCGAAGCGTTCAAGGATAACCGGGTGCGTCAGGCCTTGTCGTTGGCCGTGGATCGCAAAATCATCACCGAAAACATCATGGCCGGTGGTCAGCCACAAGCCTATACTTTCGCCCCTGAAGCCACAGCCGGCTTTACCGTTCCTGCTGTAGAGATGGCCTCTATGTCTCAGGCGGAGCGGGATTCGCTGGCTAAGGAGTTGTTGGAAGAGGCGGGTTATGGCGCCGACAATCCGCTGAGCTTTTCCATGATCTACAATACATCCGAGGCGCATAAAAAGGTCGCTGTGGCGCTGAGCCAGATGTGGAAGCAAAAGCTGGGTGTTCAGGCAGAGCTGGGCAATATGGAATGGAAGGTCTTCCTGGACGAACGCGGCAATCAGAACTTTGATCTGGCCCGTGGTGCCTGGTGTGGGGACTATAACGAGGCGTCGACCTTCCTCGACCTGTTGCAATCGGACTCCGGTTACAATAACGGCAAGTTTAACAACACGCGCGTAGACGAGCTGTTGGCAGAGGCGAAGACGTCCAATGATGCCGCGCCTCTCTACACCGAGGTGGAACGCATCATTGCCGCAGAAAACCCGGTGATCCCGATCTATCACTATGCCGGCGTCTATATGATGGACAGCGATGTCGGAAACTGGCCAGTCGATAACGTAGAACAGAACTGGTATTCCAAGAACCTTTACAAGATTGCAGAATAAGCCTGTGATCGACTGAACGTCGCGTTGCCCCATGTCGGGGCAGCGCAACCATGTGAAGGGGATATCACGTGTTTGCCTACATCATTCGTCGGCTGCTGGTTGCCATTCCAACCATACTGTTATTGATCACCGCCTGTTTTTTCCTGATGCATGTGGCCCCCGGGGGGCCTTTTACCTCTGAACGGCCATTGCCGCCGCAGGTTCTGGCCAATATCGAGGCGCGCTATGGGCTGGATCAACCATTGTGGAAACAGCTATGGGACTATCTGGTTAATATCGTTTTGCATTTTGATTTTGGCCCGTCCTTCAAGTTCAAGGACCGGGATGTTAATGACATCATCACGCAGGGTTTCCCGATCTCACTGACCTATGGGTTTTTGTCCTTTATCGCCGCCACGCTGGTTGGGGTGGTGTTGGGCGTTGCAGCGGCAATCCGGCACAATACCTGGATCGACTATTTCGCTGTCGGGCTGGGGATCGCGGCACAAGCGCTGCCCAATTTCATCATGGGTCCGATCCTGATCCTGACCTTTACGCTGTGGCTGGGATGGCTGCCCGGTGGGGGATGGAACGGGGGCGCGTGGCCCTATCTGATTATGCCAGTAATCGCGTTGTCGACGTCCTATATGGGATCAATTGCTCGGATCACCCGATCATCGATGCTAGAGGTTCTGAATTCCAACTTCATCCGCACGGCCAAGGCCAAGGGATTGCCGACCCGTTCGGTGATCTGGCGGCATGCGCTGAAACCCACGATGCTGCCAGTGGTGTCCTATCTGGGGCCGGTCTTTGTCTATGTGTTGACCGGATCGGTTTTCGTGGACCTGTATTTTTCGACCGGTGGATTGGGGCAAGCCTATGTGGGATCGGCCCTGTCGCGCGACTATGCCGTGTTGCTGGGGGTGACGATCCTTTACGGCACGCTAACGGTTGTTGTGAACCTGTTGACTGACCTGGCCTATGCCTGGTTTGACCCGAAAATCCGGTATTGAGGGGCAGTTTGATGTTTGGAAAATCAAAGAAAGCTGCAGACCTTGCCGGGGCAATCACCGATCACACCGTCGTTCAGGGCCGGTCCTTGTGGCAGGATGCGAGGCTGCGTTTTGTGCGTAACAAGGCGGCGATGGCAAGTGTAGTGATTTTGACGCTGATCATTCTGTTTACAATCTTTGGCCCCAGCTTTGCCAAGTGGAGCAACGAAGAGATCGACTGGGTGGTGATGGGCGATGTGCGCGGTATGGGTATGCCGTCAATGGAAACCGGCCATTTCTTTGGTGTCGATGATCTGGGGCGGGATCTGTATTCGCGGGTCATCCAGGCGACGACCACATCCTTGCTAGTGGGGTTGATCGGCGCTGCGACAGCGCTGATTGTTGGCACATTCTATGGCATCGCAGCTGGGTTTATTGGCGGGCGGCTGGACAGTGTGATGATGCGGTTTGTCGATATTCTGCTGGCGATCCCGGCCACATTGATCATCATCCTGATGCTGGTGATCGCGGGGCGATCGTTTGTCACCCTGTTTGTGGCGCTGGGTGCCGTGGGGTGGCTGACCATGGCCCGTATTGTGCGGGGCCAGACCCTGACACTGAAAAACCGTGAATTTATCGAGGCTGCCCGTGCCGCCGGGGTCAGCGAATTTACCATCATGTATCGCCATATCCTGCCCAATCTGTTGGGGGTGGTGATTGTCTATGCCTCGCTTCTGGTGCCGGAAATGATCCTGACGGAAAGCTTTGTGTCCTTCCTGGGGCTGGGGATTTCCGAGCCTCATACGTCGCTTGGGGCGCTGATATCAGAGGGCGCAGGCACAATGGCCTATGGGACGCTGTGGCAACTGCTGTTCCCGCTGACATTTTACATCACCATCATCATTACGATGTTCTTTATCGGTGATGGTCTGCGCGATGCGCTTGATCCGAAGGACCGATAAAATGACACTGTTATCTGTCAAAGACCTAAGCGTACGATTCGACACCCCTGATGGGGCGGTCGAGGCGGTGAAAAACATCAGCTTTGATATCCATCCCGGCGAATGTCTGGGCATTGTGGGGGAAAGTGGATCGGGCAAAAGCCAAACCTTTATGGCCGCGATGGGGCTTTTGCCACCTAATGGTAAGGCCGCTGGATCAGTCATATTGAACGGTCAGGAAATTCTGAACCTGCCGATAAACCAACTGAACCGGATTAGGGGCGATGATGTGGGCATGATCTTTCAGGACCCGCTGACCGCCCTGACCCCACATCTGCGGGTGGGTGAGCAGATGCGCGAAGTTTTGCAAGTGCATGAGGGGCTTTCGGGCACCAAGGCGCGCGAACGCTGCCTGGACTGGCTGAACCGGGTGCGTATCCCAGAGGCGAAACGCCGGTTGGATCAGTATCCACATGAACTGTCGGGCGGCATGCGGCAGCGGGTGATGATCGCCATGTCGATGCTGTGCAATCCGAAACTGTTGATCGCGGATGAACCGACAACCGCGCTGGATGTTACTGTGCAGGCCGATATTCTGGACCTGATGGCGCGGCTGCAACAGGACGAGGGCACCGCCATTGCCCTGATCACCCACGACATGGGTGTGGTGGCGCGCATGTGTGACCGCATTCAGGTAATGCGGCTGGGCGAATTTGTCGAGGCGGGTGACACGCGCGAAATTTTTCGTACCCCGGCCCATGATTATACAAAACAACTGCTGGAAGCGATGCCGCGGATTGATGCAGGCGACGCGCCCAAGGCCATTGATCCGGTCGAAGAACCGCTGTTGCAGGTGGACGATGTAAAGGTGCATTTCCCGATCAAGGTGTCGGGCGGGATTTTCGGCCGAACCATACCCCTGAAGGCGGTAAATGGGGTCAGCTTTGACATTCGCAAGGGTGAAACACTGGGTGTGGTGGGGGAATCCGGTTGCGGGAAATCGACGCTCGCCCGCGCAGTGTTGCAGCTGATCGAACCCTCGATGGGCAATGTCAGCTGGCTGGGCAATCCGATAGTCGGGTTGAAGCGGCGCGAGTTGAACAAATATCGCAAGGATTTGCAGATCGTCTTTCAGGACCCGTTGGCCAGCCTTGATCCGCGGATGACGATCGCAGCCTCGATTGCAGAACCCTTGAAAACCTACCGCCCTGACCTGACGGAGCGGGAGCGCAAGGAATATGTTGCCCAGATGATGGAGCGGGTGGGGTTGAACGCCAACATGATCAACCGCTACCCGCATGAACTGTCTGGCGGGCAAAACCAGCGCGTGGGCATTGCACGCGCCATGATCAATAAGCCCAAGCTGATCATTTGTGACGAGGCGGTATCGGCGCTGGATGTCTCGATCCAGGCACAGATCGTAGCGCTGTTGAAGGAATTGCAGGCTGAATTTGGGCTCGCCATGATATTCATCAGCCACGACCTGTCAGTGGTGCGCGTGGTGTCGAACCGGATCATGGTGCTGTATCTGGGTCGCGTGGTTGAAATGGCGGATGGGGAGGTGATTTGTTCCAATCCTATCCATCCCTATACGCAGTCGCTGATTTCGGCAGTCCCGATCCCGGATCCGGATGTTGAGCGCACCCGTCAGAGGATCAAGCTGCCGGGCGAATTACCATCGCCAATGGACCCGAAAGCCGCGCTGCGATTTCTGCCCAGCCGTTTGTTGATGGGAGAGATCGACTATGTTCCCAGGCTGACCGAGACCGCGCCGGGACATCTGGTGGCTGAACATGATCCGCTGGAAGAAATCATGGCAGGGTCGTGAAAACTAGGCGGATCACAGGTCAATAGGGCGGTTAGCCCAGGGGCAAAGGGGACTTAGGCCCAAATCATTAACTTTTGCCGATTGACAATCCGATGGGGAGCGAAAATTGTAAAGCTTCCAATAGCCTGACTTCCATATGATCGTCGGATGGTTGGGGTCGGGCCTTATCGTAGTATCGCGTGGTCTGATAAGAGAATAAAACATAGGACGGCAAGCTGCGATGTGCCCTGCACCAGTATCTGAATTCACGGATCGCGGATTTATTATCCCGATCGGCGGGGGAGAAGACAGAGTCAAGGAAATGCAAATCCACCGGAAGTTTGTTGAACTTTCCGGCGGAGAGGACGCCGACATCGTCGTCATTCCAACCGCGTCGTTGTTGGAGGAAACAGGCCCTGACTATAACCGCATTTTTTCCGAACTCGGCGCGGGCAAGGTTGAGTTCCTGCCAATAGCCCGGCGGGCAGACTGCGATAATCCTGAATTTGCCAGCATGCTGGACCGTGCGACGGGCATTTTCATGACGGGTGGCAATCAGCTGCGGCTGTCGGCCATTTTGGGCGGTACACTGGTGGCGCAAAAAATCCGCCGTCAGAACGCAGCTGGTGTGCCGGTGGCCGGCACGTCTGCCGGGGCGTCTATAATGTCGGAACATATGGTGGCAGGCGGGAGTGGGAATTCAGCACCTGCCGAGGGCAATATCACGCTGGCCCCAGGGATGGGGCTGACCAATGCGGTGATCATTGACCAGCACTTTACCCAGCGAAACCGATTGGGGCGATTGCTGACTGCGTCCTCGTACAACCCGTTTTTGATCGGATTGGGCGTTGACGAAGATACCGCAGCCTTTATTGGCCCCGACAACGTGTTGGAGGTCGTCGGCAGTGGCTCTGTCACCGTGGTTGATGCCAGCCACCTGTCTCATTCATCGATGTGGGATGCACGCAATGGCGAGGCGCTAAGTTTATTGGGGCTTCGGCTTGACGTTCTGGGTGAAGGCTGTCGTTATGATCTAAATGCTCGGATTGCTTACCCGCCTGACGAGCATCTCGCATTTTGCTCCCTACCGACCTGATACTGTATCTGGAGGGCGCAATTAGAAGGAATTGCAATTATAAATAGGGGAAACGTATGAAAATCGTCTCAACCAATGTCTTCGTCGGGCCTAACGTATGGGCCGGCTTTCCGGTCATTCGACATGTCATCGAATTGGGTGTTCTCGAAGATTGGCCATCTGCGAAGATTGGGACGGATTTCATCGATGCTTTGCTGACTGCATTACCGGGCCTCGCGGAACATGGCTGTTCCTACCGCGAAGCTGGCGGGTTTGTTCGACGGTTGCGCGAGGACGGAGGCACCTGGCTGGGTCATGTCTGGGAACATTGCGCGCTGGAAATTCAGGGTGTTGCCGGATCTGACGTCACCTTTGGCCGCACACGCGGAACCGGAGAGCCGGGTCAATACAACATGGTCTTTCAATACCGCCAGCGCGATGTCGGGCTTGCGGCGGGAGATTTGGCCTTGCGTCTGTTGATGCACCTGCTGCCGCAAAGCCTGAAAGATCAAACCGACTATGAGTATGACGACGAATTCGATTGGGATGATGAATTGCGCTCCTTTGTTTTGCGGGCGCAGCGCAAGGAATTTGGCCCGTCAACCGGATCGTTGGTCAAGGCTGCCGAAGAACGCGACATCCCCTGGATCAGGCTGAACGACTATTCGTTGGTTCAGTTCGGGCACGGAAAGTATCAAAAACGCATTCAGGCGACGATTACATCTGAAACCAAAAGCATCGCGGTGGAAATATCCTGTGACAAGCAAGACACCCATAATCTGCTGAACGATCTGGGCCTTCCGGTGCCTCAGCAGCGCATAGTCTACAGCGCCCAAGAGGCTGTCAGGGGGGCTCGGCGCATTGGGCATCCTGTGGTGGTGAAGCCGTTGGATGCAAACCACGGGCGCGGCGTGTCGATCAATCTGAACAGCGATGAAGAGGTCGAGGCAGGATTTCTGGAGGCAAAGGAACATTCCAAGAGCCGCGCGATCCTGGTCGAGAGCTTTGTAACAGGCTTTGACCACCGGATGCTGGTTGTAAACAACAAGCTGGAAGCCGTGTCTAAGCGGGTGCCGGGGCATGTTGTAGGAGATGGAAAAAGCACAATCGAGGAACTGGTTGATATTGTGAACCAGGATCCCCGCCGTGGGATCGGACATGAAAAAGTCCTGACACAGCTGGAGCTTGATAATCAGGCCAAACGATTGATGGCCGATGCCGAGTATACGGCGGAAACTGTTTTGCCGGAGGGGGAGGTCTTCTACCTCCGTTCAACGGCCAACCTGTCCACCGGGGGCACGGCGATCGACATGACCGACGTTGTTCACCCGGATAACAAAGATATGGCCGAACGTGCGATCATGGCGGTCGGGCTGGATGTCGGTGGCGTGGATTTTCTGATCGAAGATATCTCTAAATCTTACAAAGAAACTGGCGGTGCGATTGTTGAGGTGAACGCAGCCCCCGGTTTCCGCATGCATGTCGCCCCGTCCGAGGGGGAGCCACGCGATGTATCTGGCAAAGTGATCGATATGCTTTTCCCGGTTGGTCAAGAGGCCCGCATTCCAATCGCCGCGATCACCGGAACCAATGGGAAAACCACAACCTCGCGTATGTTGGCCCATATCGTGAAAGGCAGTGGCAAGACGGTTGGGTTAACCTCGACCGATGGTGTTTATGTTGACGGCAAGCTCAGCGTAAAGGGCGACATGACCGGGCCGAAGTCTGCGCAAATTGTTCTGCGTGATCCGGCGGTCGACTTTGCAGTGATGGAAACCGCGCGCGGCGGATTGGTTCGCGCTGGTCTGGGATATCAGCGATCCAATGTCGCAGCCTGTTTGAATGTTTCGGCCGACCATCTGGGATTGGGTGGTGTCAACACGGTCGAGGAACTGGCGGTGGTCAAGCGGGTCGTGGTGCAAAGCGCCACGGATACCGCGGTATTGAATGCCGATGATATCCTGTGTCTGAAGATGGCCGACTACGCCAATGTGAAATCAATTTTCTATGTTACCATCAATCCCGGAAATAATCTGGTGAAGGAACATATCAAGGCAGGTGGCAAGGCGATTGTTCTGGAACAAGGCATGAATGGTGACATGCTGACCATCTATGACAACGGACGTCATATTCCGGTGTTATGGTCGCATCTGATCCCCGCTGCGCTGGAAGGCAAAGCGATGTTCAATGTGCAAAATGCGATGTTTGCCGCCGCGATGGCCTATAGTTTCGATGTGGATCTGGACAATATCCGCCATGGATTGCGGACATTCGATACCAGCTATTTCCAGGCACCGGGACGGATGAATGTGTTCGATGAGCATCCGTTCAAGGTGATATTGGATTATGCGCATAACCCGGCCGCCTTGACCATGTTGGCGGATATGACCGACCGCTTGGATGTCAAAGGGCGTAGGATGATCATGGTTTCGCTGCCTGGAGATCGCAGAAACGAAGATATTGCAGAATCTGTGAAAGCTCTGTCCGGCCATTTCGATCATTTCATTTGCAAGGCAGACAACAACCGACGGGGTCGCGGCTATGACGAAATCCCGAGGTTAATAGAAGCCGAGCTATTGAAAAATGGTGTCGCGCAAGAGGCGATAACCGTCATCCCGGACGAAATCCCAGCCCTTGATGCAGCATTAGATATGGCAGAACCCGGCGATCTGTTGGTGGTTATTGGGGATGATACAGCGAGATGTTGGAAACAGATTATCTATTTCAATTCGGATGATGCAGATGTGCCCGAGAAAGCGCCTACCTCCAGCTATGCTGCTGCGGCTGAATCCGATGATGTTTTCGATTCCGAACAAAACCTGATCCGAGATGAAAGAGGTGTGCGGCTGGCCCGTGTCGTCGACGAAGAAGCTGATTGATCGGAGGGGCCAATGGACCGGATCGAACAGCTGGAATCTGCGTTATCGATTGACTATGCGACCTCTGATGCCCTTCAGGTTGATGAGGCCCGCCGACTGACCGGCCCTGGAATGTTGTGGAACCTGCCGGGGGCTGTCATTGATGTTTTCTTTGATGATCATGATGCAGATCAGATCATTCGCTTGTGGGAAACACATGCGCGCCGGGTTTTAGATGCGCTTGGTTGGGAAGACCAACAGCTGACAACGCGGCGGTTTCACGGTGGTGTAAATCTGGCGATTTCGGCACCGTTGGATCAGCTCTATTCCGCTGTTTTCGCCGCCCAGACGGTCTGGCATTTTTGTGCTGCGGCGCTGTTGGGAACGTCCCCGGGTAATTTCGCAGAAATGGTGGCGGATGTTCGAAAAGTGGCAGAAACTGAGGCCAATCCGACCCTGATCGCGCTAGTGAATGCAGCAAATCTGCATGGGGTAGATATCCTGTGCGATGATGATGAGGTGTCTATCGGACATGGATCTGGCTGCAAGACGTGGCCGGTTGATGCCTTGCCTGCACCCGATCAGGTTAACTGGTCCAGCCATCATGATGTCCCGATCGTCTTTGTCACCGGGACCAATGGCAAAACCACCACCACGCGGTTATGCGCGGCGATTGTGCGGGCTGCGGGGAAGGTTGCCGGGCTGACCTCGACTGACTTTGTTCGGGTCGGCGATGACGTTCTGGATTATGGTGACTATTCCGGCCCCGGCGGTGCGCGCATGTTGCTGCGCGATCCACGGCTGGAAATTGCATGTCTGGAAGTTGCCAGAGGCGGCATATTACGGCGCGGACTGGCCACAACGCGGGCGCGCGCGGCTGTGGTGACGAATGTTGCCAATGATCATCTGGGCCAATACGGCGTGAACACGGTGCCCGAACTGGCGCAGGCGAAATTTTCAGTTCACCGGGCGCTGGCCGATGATGGCGTGCTTATCCTGAATGCCGATGACGCCTATGTTGTGGCAGAGGCGGAACAGACACAGGCCAATATCTGGTGGGTGTCTTTGGACCCAAAAAACCCGCAGATCGTCGGGGCCAGAGCGTCGGGTCAGCCTTGCGCGTTTTTGCAAGGGGATGAGGTGGTGTTTTTTGATGGCCAGACCGATCAGGCTGTGACCCGTGTGTCGGACATTCCGATCGCCATGAACGGGGCTGCAAAATACAATATCTCCAACGCGTTAGAGGCCTTGTGTGTGGGCAAATCGATGGATCTGCCCGACACGGCCATTCGTTCCGGGTTGTCTAATTTCAAGCCCGATCCCAAAGACAATCCCGGCCGCTGTAATGAGTTTTCCAGCAACGGCGCACGCGTGTTTGTGGATTTTGCCCATAACCCGCATTCGATCAGCGCTGTTTGTGACGCATTGTCATCCATCCCGGCCAAACGTCGGTTCATCATGTTTGGGCATGCGGGCGATCGATCCGATCAGGATATTCACGATGTGACCCTGACTGCGCTGCGGTTCAACCCGGATGTGGTTGTGGCGGTAGAGCTGGAAAACTATCTGCGCGGTCGCGAGGCCGGGGTCATCCCCGAACTGATCAAGCAGGCGGCGATTGGGGCTGGAATGGACCCATCGCAATTGCGATACGCACCATCCCCCACAAAAGCGGTGGCGATGATCCTGGAACAGATCGGCCCGGGGGACGTGGCCCTGTTACTGGTGCTGGATGAACGCGAAGAGGTGTTCAAAATGCTGGGGCAGGGCGGGGAATAATCCCTTGGCCCCCAGCATTTCTATCGCACTTTCGGCCAACGATTGTGATTACGTGTTTGCCATTAAGCACAGCAGCTCGACAAGAATTTGGGAGCCCGCCACCGCCGTGGCGCCGGAGGTGTCATAGGGGGGTGAGACCTCGACCACGTCCCCACCAACCAGATTGATCCCAGCAATATCACGCAGGATAATCGCCGCCTGACCAGAAGACAGACCACCAAAGACCGGCGTGCCGGTGCCCGGGGCATAGGCCGGGTCAAGCCCGTCAATATCGAAGGTCAGATAGGTTTTGTGATCGCCCACGATATCCTTGATGCGGCGCGCGGTTTCCGACGGGCCATTTTCGTGAACGAACCGGGCGTCCAGTGTGTTGAAACCCAGCATGTCCGGGGTGTGGGTTCGAATGCCCACCTGAACCGATTTTTCTGGGATGACCAAGCCCTCTTGAACCGCGTGATACATAAAGGTGCCATGATCGATCCGCTCCGGGTCGGGGTCTGCCCAGACGTCTGAATGCGCATCAAACTGGATCACTGACAGGGGGCCGTGTTGGGCAGCATGGGCGCGCAGATTGGGCAGGGTGGTGAAGTGATCGCCACCCATAGAAATAACGGCGCAGTCGGCATCCAGAATGGTGCGGATGTGACGCTCTATCGCCGCTGGGGCCAGATGCAGCTTGCCATGATCAAAGGGGCAATCGCCGTAGTCAACGATATTGAACTTCTCGAACGGATTGACGGGCCAGCCATAGGGTGCGTCCCAGGCCAGCAAAGTCGACATTTCGCGAATTTGGCGTGGCCCGAAACGCGATCCGCCGCGATGGGTGACCGACACATCAAACGGGATGCCGGTAATTGCCACATCGACGCCGCTTAGGTCTTTGGTGTATTTGCAGCGGGCAAAACTGGTGACGCCGGAATAACTAAGTTCACCCATCATTCCACGGGTGGATTCACGGGTGATGGCATTGTCGATGTCGGGCAAATCCATGGGGCACCTTTGGTGTTGGAATAACGCTTAGCCAGATAAGGGTCGTGGATTCTTGGGCAAAACGCACAGCATTTCATAGAGCAGGTTCGCGGCGATCATCGCGGTGTTGCCGGTGGTGTCATAGGGGGGGGAGACCTCGACCAGATCGCAGCCGACAAGATTCAGACCCGCACAGCCGCGCACAATCTCCAGCGCCTGAATGGTGGTCAGCCCGCCCATTTCCACAGTACCGGTGCCAGGCGCATAAGCCGGGTCCAGGCTGTCGATGTCAAAGGTCAGATAGACGGGTGCATCACCGATCTTGCCACGAATTTCGGCCATCAAAGGTGTCAGGGAATTGTGCCAGCATTCTTCGGCCGGGATAACGGTAAAGCCCTGATCGCGCCCCCAATTGAAATCCTCGGCTGCATAACCAGTTCCACGCAGGCCGATTTGAAAGACTTTGTCATTGATCAACAGGTTGTCCTCGACCGCGCGGCGAAATGACGTGCCATGGGCAATTTTTTCGCCGAACATTTCATCGTTGGTATCGGCATGGGCGTCGATATGGATCAGGGCGACGGGGCCGTGTTTATCAGCGATTGCCCGCAGCACGGGGTAGCTGAGTGTATGATCGCCGCCCAGGGTCAGCGGCACAACATCGTGTTTCAGGATGTCTTTGTAGGCCTCGGTGATGATATCGGCGGTTTTGGGCAGGTTAAATGTGTTGATCGCGATGTCACCGATGTCGGCCACTTGCATACAGTCAAACGGCGCCGCACCGGTTGCCATGTTATAGGGGCGCATCATGCAGCTTTCGGCGCGAATGGCGCGGGGGCCATGGCGCGTTCCCGCACGGTTAGAGGTACCAATATCCATAGGAATGCCAACGAAACATGCATCCAACCCTTCGGCAGTGCGCTGAAGGGGCAGGCGCATCATGGTGTGATCCCCACCAAAACGCGGCATGTCATTGCCGCCCAAAGGTTGATTAAAGGTCGGTTTTGAGGAGGCGTTCATAATGGCTGTACCCTGAGAAATAAGAAATTGATTTCACGACCCTAAAGGGAAACCTGACGCGGAAAAATAACATGTTTCGAAATTAAATATTGGGAATAGCAAATGTATCAAGTGCTGTACTGCGCCTGTAATGTTTGACGAAACTTTTCAATGATCTTGGGTTGTGTGCCAGATTTGCTGACCACTTGCATCACGCAGGAAAAATCCTTTGCAGTTTTGGGAAGGTTGCGCAGACGGCCAGAATTCACATAGTGCCGGGCTGCGTGATCCGGAAGCAGGCCGATGTAGCTGCCGCTAAGAACCAGCAACAACTGTGCCTCGATATCCAGCACAACGCGATCATTGTCGTTCATTCGGATCGATTTCTTGCGTTGGCGGCTCCAATACCCGCGATGCGCCCAAGGATGCTGGTAGTAGCTTTCTTGCGTCAGTTGGCGATCTGGCACAGCAAACAGGGGGTGATCTTTCGCACAGTAAAGCGAGTGTGTCTCTGTATAAAGATCCTGATATAACAATCCATTGAGACGATTATCAAAGCTGCAAATACCGAGGTGAAAGGCCCCGCCAGCGACCCCGCTGAGAATGTTCTGAGGCTGATCTACAAACAGGCGCAGCTTTACCGCAGGGGCGATTTTAGAGAATGCGTTGATCGCTTGGGGCAGTCTCAGATTTTCGTCAGAGGCAACACAATCAACCACCACAACCTTAAGCTCACCGACCAGGGACCCCTTCAATGCTGTTAAGTGGTCAGACTGTTCATCCAGCGTTTCCAGCAGGTCTTTGGCGATCTGATGCACCATCTGACCTTTTTCAGTCATCATGAAACCACGGCGGCCACGCTGGCATAGTTTGACGCCAATGCGTTCCTCTAATGTGGTGATGTGATTGGAAATTGTCGGTTGGCTCAAACCCAGTTCCGCTTGCGCGGCGCTGAAGCCATTGTTGCGGACAACACTGTCAAAAACCGCCAGCAGATGTATATCAGATCCAGAGATACGCATACATTCATTGAGATATGCAAATGTAAGAAATTGCAATGTGGAATTTTTGGAAAGAGGCTGCACCGATAGTGACAGGTCTTAACGGATGCGGAATCGCGCGGATGGCATTTCCCGCATTGTCCGACTGGGATGCAACGATCAGCCGCGTGCTGTTCATATTAAAGGAAAGAACATGGTCGCTGTAATTGCACTTACCAAAGATGGTCTAAGCGGATCCCCGATGGAGCCTTGCTCTGACGTGCCGCCAGAGGCGGTATTGCATGGCGAGGCCAACGAAACCGGGGTAATGCATCTGGTGGCTGACAAAGGCAAGTTCCTGATCGGCACTTGGGAATGTACGCCATATGCTGAAAATCTGGCTTATCCGGACCTGAACGAGTTTTGCGTTGTTATTTCGGGTCGTGTCGCCCTGACTGATGCCGCCGGTACTACGACGAAATTTGGCCCCGGTGATTGTTACATCGTCCCCAAGGGATTTGACGGTAGATTCGAGGTTCTGGAAACCCTGCGAAAGGTTTACGTTATCTATAACGATTGATCCTGACGTGCCCGCCCTTGCGTTTTATTGTGGGCCAATTTCTGATGTGAGAGAAAGTGACTGACATGTCGACCCTCAGCAAATCCGCCCTCAAGGATGTAACCCTTTTCCCCTATTGGCTGGACAGCGGCGATGCGCCAGCAACCGAACCCCAGGTGATCGGTCGAAAAGAGGCAGATCTGGTTGTTGTCGGTGGTGGCTTTACCGGTCTTTGGGCTGCCATCATTGCCAAAGAGGCAAATCCCGATCAGGAGGTCATGCTGATCGAGGCGGAAAAAATCGCCTATGGGGCTTCTGGCCGACCGGGGGCGATTGTGTCCACCTCTGTCATGCACGGACTACACAATGCGATCCGGATTTTTCCCAATGATCTGAAGCGGCTGGAAGAGCTGGGTCATGCCAATATGGGTGGCTTTCTGGACACGATCAAACGCCATAACATCGACTGTGATCAGGAATGGAATGGTGAGCTGACCATCGCTGTGAATGACGAAGGCGTCGATCTGGTGCGCGAAGAATATGACCTGCATGTCGAGCATGGTCATGAGGTGGAGCTGTTTGATGGTGGGACGATCAAATCGCAGTTGAACTCGCCCCTGGTTCAGGCGGGCATGTGGAACAAGAAAAACAGCGGCACCGTGCATCCGGCCAAACTGGCCTGGGGTCTGAAACGCGCGGCGATTTCTGTCGGTGTCAAGGTGTTCGAAGAATGCCCGATGAAACGGATCGAGGATGACGGCCCCACAGTCCGGGTTGTCACGCGCGATGGGGAAATCAAGACGCCCAAGGTCCTGCTGGCGACGAATGCCTTTGCCGCCGGACACAAGAAAATCCGTTCGCGCGTTGCCATGGTCCGTGACCGGATCGTGATGACGCAACCTTTGTCCGATGAACAGCTGGGCCGGATAGGCTGGGCCAACCGGCAGGGGATTTATGACACCCGCACGCAGTTGAACTATATGCGCCTGACCAAAGATAACCGTATCCTGTTCGGTGGGCGGTTGGGCTATTTCATGAACAGCCCGCGCGACCCCGAACTGGATCGCACCACGCAGCCCTATGAGCGGTTGGGAGAGGCGTTTTTTCGCACATTCCCGCAACTGGATGACATCCAGTTCACCCATGCCTGGAGCGGCCCGATTGCGCTGACAACCCGAATGGCAGTGCATTTTCAAACCTATTTCGGCGGCAAGGCCGTCTATGCCGGGGGCTATTCGGGCTTTGGTGTTTCGGCCAGCCGTTTTGGCGCGGAAATGGGGCTCGCGAAACTGAACGGCGAGGAAAACCCAGACTTGAACCTCGAATTTGCCAGCACCATGCCCAACATTATTCCACCCGATCCGTTGCGCTATATTGGTGCACAAATCACCATGTATGCTATGGACACCGCAGAGGCCAAAGGAGGCTGGCGGAACCTGTGGCTGAAACTGGTCACAAAGATGGGTTTCCCATTGGTTTAGGAGAGGTTCATGGCGGATTTGGCGATCATTAATGCGCATATCCTGACGATGGATCCGGCCAATCCGGTGGCGCAGGCATTGGCGGTTGATGGCGGAAAAATCACCGCGGTCGGGGATCAGGCCGGGATAGATGTTTTATGTTCTTCAGGCACGCAGATCATCGATGCCAAGGGTGCGACGGTCCTGCCAGGATTTGTCGAAAGCCACATGCATCTGTTCATCGGGGCCCATTCGCGCAAGGTACTGAACCTGTCTGACGCCCATGGAACACAGGCGATTGCGAGGGCTGTACAGGATTTTTCGCGGGCCAATCCAGACGCACCGCTGTTGATCGGACAAGGCTTTCATTACGACTGTTTTGACGGGGATCGTGATCCGACACGCCATGATCTGGATGACATCTGCCCTGACCGTCCCCTGCTGTTGCAGTCGGCGGATTTTCACAACGGCTGGGCCAATACAGTAGCCCTGAACGCGGCGGGTGTTTTGCATGGATGCGATGTTGGCCCGGCGTCAGAGGTGGTTTTGGATGCCGATGGTCTTGCAACCGGGGTTCTAACCGAACCCCCGGCTGTCGCGACGGTTTTGACACTTGGGGCCCATGGTGGGCGCGAGGGATTGGGGCTGGAAGGTGTCGAACCGGCTACACCGCCCACTCTAGCACAAAGGGACGCCGATAAGGCCCTCCTGCGCGAAGGTTTGGCCCATTGCACGGCGCAGGGCATTACTACGATCATCAATATGGATGGCAATCTATATCAGGCCGAGCTGTTGTCGGAAATTGAGGCAGAGGGCGATCTGATCTGCCGGTTGGAACTGCCTTATCATTTCACCCCCGGCGAACCCGATGAAAGCGTTGAAATCGCAGAGAAAATGCGGCGCGACCTGAACAGCGACATGTTGTGGTGCAACCGGATCAAGATGTTCATGGATGGCGTTCTGGACATGGAAACTGCCTATCGCCTGAATGATTACCCCGGCAGCCCCGGCCATCGCAGTGATCCCATGCACATGCCGGAAAGGTTCAACGAATTGGCGGCGGAGTTCGACCGACGTGGTTTTCAGATCGCGGTGCATGCCATCGGGGACGCCGCAGTACGCACCGTTCTGGACGGGTATCAGGCGGCGCGGGACCAAAACGGGTCGCGTGACAGACGCCACCGGATCGAACATATCGAATTGATCGATCCTACCGATATCCCCCGTCTGAAGGAGCTGGGCGTGATAGCATCGCTTCAGCCGCCGCATCCGCCGGGTTGTGAATTTCCTCTGGAACCAAGCGCGACAAAGATCGTCGGGCGCGATGAATGGCCCAATGCCTTTTTGTGGCGCAGTCTGGCTGACGCAGGGGCCAAGATTTGCTTTGCGTCTGATTGGGCGGTTGCGTCGTTGGAACCATTGCTGGGTATCAACTATGCAATGACCCGCAAGCCATGGGCCGAAGACTTGCCAGATGAGCGGCTGAGCTTTGAACAAACCTTGCACGCCTATACCGCAGGCGGGGCCTATGCGGCGTTGAAAGATCAGGAATTTGGCCAGCTCATGCCCGGCCTGGCCGCCGATATCGTGGTGTTGGATCGTGTGTTGACGCCGGATAACGCGGCACAGACGCAGGTTAGCACAACCATTTGCAATGGCTCGGTGACATACGACGCAAACTGACCCCATAACCGAAACAAGTTGATGACACCGCGACCTCGTGAACAGAGTTTGTATGTTGACGGCAGGTGGGTTCGCATCCAGCGGTATCGGCCAAGAGCTGGCGCATGGGGATTGGCGGGCTATCAGGGGGTGAAACTTATCACCGTCGCGAATGCGGGTTAAGCGCGCATTGTCGAAAGAAAGCCGCCCGCGGATCCAAGCATATCGCAATGATCGAATGATCGTGAGTAGATGTAGGCAAGTTGGGAAAGGATGTTCCCTTTTTCATTCAATAATGTTACCGCTAACATTGCGATTCGTATGGTGCGACCGATTGCAGGTTTCACCGCGCTTGAGGAGGTATCTGATGGCGCAATTTCGGATCCTTGCGGTCCCTCGGATATATGACGGGATTGCCTTTTGCGACGTGACCAAATTGGTCTAACTGATTAGACGGAGGTCTGTAATGGCCCATCCTATCGATACCTTGCAACGCGTCACCGACAGGATTGTTCGCCGGAGTGATGCCACGCGCAGTGCCTATCTGCGCCGGATGGAACAGGCGACAAAGGACGGACCGGCGCGCGGGCATCTGTGCTGTTCAGGTCAGGCCCATGCCTATGCGGCAACAGGGCAGGATCAGCAGACATTGGCCAAGGAAAACGCAGGCCATCTGGGGATCGTGACCGCCTATAACGATATGCTGTCGGCCCACCAGCCCTTTGAAACCTATCCGCAGCTGATCCGCTCTGCCGTGCGAGAGATTGGCGGGACAGCGCAAGTCGCCGGTGGCGTTCCCGCCATGTGTGACGGGGTCACACAAGGCGAGGCCGGAATGGAGCTAAGCCTTTTTTCCCGTGATACCATTGCCATGGCGGTGGGCGTCGCGATGAGCCACAATGTTTTTGACGCCTCTGTCTATCTGGGGGTTTGCGACAAGATCGTTCCCGGTCTGGTCATCGGCGCGCAGGCCTTTGGCCATATACCAGCAGTGTTCTTGCCAGCCGGACCCATGGTCAGCGGCCTTGCGAATGACGAAAAGGCCAAGATCCGCCAGAAATACGCGGCCGGGGAATGCGGACGAGAGGAATTGTTGGCCGCCGAAATGGCAGCCTATCATGGGCCGGGAACCTGTACATTCTATGGAACCGCCAACACCAACCAGATGTTGATGGAGTTTATGGGCCTGCACTTGCCGGGATCCTCTTTCGTGAACCCCGGAACGGACTTGAGAGAGGCCCTGACGGCAGAGGGCGCCAAACGGGCGTTGTCGCTCAGCGCGCTGGGCAACAGTTATACACCGGTCTGCAGCATTCTGAATGAGAAGGCGTTCACAAACGGAATTGTGGGGCTGATGGCCACAGGTGGGTCAACCAACCTGTTGATCCACCTCATCGCCATGGCCCGCGCGGGCGGCATTATTCTGGACTGGCAGGATTTTGCGGAACTGTCAGAGGTCGTGCCATTTTTGGCGCGGGTCTATCCAAATGGTTTGGCGGACGTAAACCAATTTCACGCCGCGGGCGGGCTGGCCTATGTGATTGGCGAACTCTTGCGCGGTGGATATCTGCACGCCGACACGCAAACTGTCGCGGGGGAGGGGCTGGAACATTATGTCTCTGAGCCCTTCTTGCACGCAGGCCAACTCACATTCCGCCGCGGTCAAGACAAGAGCTTGAATGAGGCGATCTTGCGCCCCGCAAGCAATCCGTTTCAGGCCAAGGGTGGCTTGAAACGTCTGACCGGTTCTTTGGGCACCGCTGTGATCAAAGTTTCTGCAGTGGCGCCCGAACATCAGTTGATTGAGGCCCCGGCGCGCGTATTCCACGATCAAAATGAGGTCAAGGAAGCGTTCGCAGCTGGGGAATTCACGGACGATGTCATTGTTGTTGTCCGGTTTCAGGGGCCCAAGGCCAACGGTATGCCGGAACTGCACAGCCTGACGCCGATCTTGGGCATCCTACAGGGCAGGGGGCAAAAGGTGGCCCTGGTCACTGATGGGCGTATGTCAGGCGCGTCAGGGAAGGTGCCAGCCGCCATTCACGTCGTACCCGAAGCGCTGGATGGCGGGCCGATTTCACAGATCAAGGACGGCGACATGCTGCGGGTTGATGCGGAAAATGGTACGTTGGACATATTGACGGCGGCCGCACTGGAGAGAGCACCGGTAACCGCCGATCTGGCCGCCAACCAATTTGGCACAGGCCGGGAACTGTTTTCGCTGTTCCGTCAGTCCGTTTCTTCCGCCGATACTGGCGCGACAATTTTCGGAGACCCGTTATGACAAACCCTTCCAGTCAGATTATGCGCGATCTTTGCGGACTGGCCCCCATCGTGCCGGTTTTGGTGGTCAAGGATGTGGCCCATGCCCGCCCTCTGGCCGAAGCGTTGGTCGCCGGGGGGCTGCCCGTATTGGAAGTCACGTTAAGAACCCCTGCCGCTCTCGACGTAATCTCTGCTATGTCCAAGGTGGCTGGCGGCCATGTCGGGGCGGGGACGTTGGTCACTGCCGATGATGTGCGCGCAGCCAAAGCCGCAGGGGCGACATTCGGCGTGTCCCCTGGCGCCACCGATGAATTGTTGGCGGCGTGTGAGGCTGAAAACCTGCCCCTTCTGCCCGGTGCTGCAACGGCCAGCGAGGCCATGACGCTCTTGGGGCAAGGCTATGATATGCAAAAGTTTTTCCCGGCAGATGCATCGGGCGGGGCGCCCGCGCTAAAGGCCATTGGCGGCCCGTTGCCCCAGATCACATTTTGTCCGACCGGGGGCGTCAGCCCGGAAAATGCTGTAAGCTATCTGTCCTTGCCAAATGTCGCCTGTGCGGGTGGCAGTTGGGTTGCCCCAAATGATCTTGTTAAGGCCGAAAACTGGGCTGCGATTGAGGCGCTTGCCAAAGACGCGTCACGCTTGGGCACGTAACGCGACGGCGCCAGATCAATCCTCAGCCGCCGGTTTTTGGGGCGTTTTTCTGCCATGTGTAGCGCTGTGTCAGGGTGCGGCAATAACCTTCAGAATTGTTAGAAACTTTCGATTGCAATTCCCGCTGCAATAAAACATATAGATAATATTCATGTATTAAGGATTCGCGCCCCTATGTCGACAACAGATTCTCTTCGCCCGCAGATGTTCGAAATCGAACCCGACGAGATTGGGGCTTTGGTCGCGCGCTTTTACGCACGGATCAGGGAGCATGAGATTTTGGGCCCGGTGTTTGGCAATTCTGTTGAAAATTGGCCCGAACATGAGAAGAAAATCGCGGCGTTTTGGCGTGGCGCGATCCTGCGGGAGCCAGGCTATTCGGGCAATCCCATGCAGGTGCATCTGGCGAACCCAGACGTCAAGGCCGAGCATTTTCCGATCTGGCTGCAGTTATTCCGCGAAACCGCAGAGGAAGTGCTTTGCCCTGAAAAAGCGGCCTCATTTGCGCATCTTGCTGATCGGATCGGCAAAGGACTATCGTTCGGGATAGAAAACTTCCGACGCCCAGCAGGCAGCCCACCGGTGCTGGTATGAGACTTACCACCTTTTCCGACTACGCCTTTCGCGTCATGCTTTTTGCGGTGGCAAAGAAGGGGCAGCAGTTTACAATCGATGAAGCCAATGCAGGGTTGATGATTTCCAGGGCACACCTGACCAAAGTGGTAAATGCCTTAACCAAAGCCGGATACCTGATTGCACAGCGCGGCCGGAACGGTGGTCTTCGTCTTGCGCGGCCTGCAAGCCAGATCGGATTGGGAGATTTGTTGCGTACCACAGAACATGATTTCAATTTGGTGGAGTGTATGCGGCAAGATTGCCATTGCAGTTTGAGATCGGGCTGTACTTTGCCCCCGGTTCTGCGCAAGGCTACCAAAGCATTCATCAGCGTTCTGGATGAATACACATTGGCAGATTTCGCACTGGAGCCTGAAATGTTCGTGACCAATCCCACCATTCTGCAAAAAGAAGTACAGCTATGACCGCCACCTCCAATTATTCCAAAGCACGTGTCATCACGGACGAAGCTCCGATGTCGGTTGTCCGGCGATGGCTTGCTGCAGGGTGGAAGGATTTCCGGGATAATTTCGCATTATCAATTTGTTATGGCGGTGTCCTGTTTGCCATGGGGTGGATTTCGGTCTGGTTACTTTTGGGTACCGGATTGGGATGGATGCTGCTGCCGTTGCTTGCCGGCGGGGTCCTTGTTGGGCCGTTGGCAACTGTCGGGCTTTACATCGTCGCACGTGGTGAAAAGGGTGTGGCCGCGGGCGGGCAGATTGCGCTGGTCGGGGCCATCTTGATGGTCTTTGCACTGATTTGGATACGCGCCGCGACGGTTCTGTTTGCAATCACTTATGGGCTTCACCCGTTTGGCGGGCCCGTTGAGGTGCTGCATCTGATGGTGACCACCGCATCGGGCTGGGCGCTGTTGATTGTCGGTTCACTGGTTGGCGGGTTGTTTGCCGCCCTCGGATTCGCAGTTTCCGCGTTTTCACTTCCCTTGTTGGTTGATCGACCCATCGATGGGTTTTCCGCAATGGGCCTAAGCTTCAATGCCACCACTCAAAATTTTTGGCTCGCGGTTTGCTGGGGGGCGGTGATTACCGTTCTGACCGGGATCGGAATCATCACAGGCCTTTTGGGTCTAATCGTTATTTTTCCATTGTTGGGCTTTGCCACCTGGCACGCCTATGCGGATCTGTTCAGGGGAGAAGGATCATGACGTCACAGCCGCCAGCCAATGCGGTGCACTATGCGAGTTCGCCACGGTTCACCGAAATCACCACGCCGGAAAAACTGCGCAACGACCATAGCGTCAAGGCCGGGACATGGGGGATGTTGGTTTTGTTTTCCGGCCGCCTGATCTATCGTCGGCCACATAGTGAAACCACGCTAGCGGCGGGTGACACGGCATTGATCTACCCTCAGGAACAGCATTCGGTCGAACCTTTGGAAGGGGCCGAATTCGAAGTGCGTTTTTATCGCGAGGATCCAGCTGATGCAGCGTGATTTAAAAGTCGAAGACTTCATCGTGATGGTTGTGTTGCTGTTCGTTCTGGCGGGCGGTGCGGCCATGTTGGGTTGGGGTGTGCCGGTTGGTTATGTTCTTCATGGTTGGCTTGTCGCGATCGCGGCAGGGTGGGGCATCATGTGGATGCTGAACCGGCTGACGGGACCCGGTGAAACCATTCCCCTGGAATACAATGATGGGGTGATCAAGCTTGGTGTGATTGCAGCCTTTATCTGGGGTGTGGTCGGATTTCTGGTCGGGGATATTCTGGCCTGGCAATTGGCCTTTCCCGATCTGAATGGCGATACGGCGTGGTCAAACTTTGGTCGTCTCCGGCCTGTGCATACGTCGGCGGTTATATTTGGTTTTGGCGGGAACGCTCTTATTGCCACATCATTTTACGTGGTCCAGCGTACATCGCGCGCGCGTCTGGCCAGCGAAACTCTGCCTTGGCTGGTGTTTTGGGGCTACAACCTGTTTCTCGTGCTGTCAGCCACGGGCTATCCGTTGGGCATCACCCAGTCGCGGGAATATGCCGAGCCGGAATGGTATGCTGATCTTTTGCTGTTGATTGTCTGGGTTGGGTATCTGGTCTTGTACCTGTGGACATTGGCGCGGCGGGCTGAGCCTCATATTTACGTGGCAAACTGGTACTATCTAGCCTTTATCGTGGTGATCGCGATGTTGCACACGGTCAACAATCTGGCAGTGCCCGTGTCGATCGCGTACCCCAAGAGCTATTCGTTGTTTGCCGGTGTGCAGGATGCGATGACCCAATGGTGGTATGGGCACAACGCCGTTGGTTTCCTTCTGACGGCGGGCTTTCTGGGTATGCTCTATTACTTCCTGCCCAAAGCGGTGAACCGGCCGGTCTATTCATATCGGATGTCCATTATCGGCTTTTGGGGGATTACCTTCCTCTACCTCTGGGCAGGATCACACCACCTGCATTACACGGCTTTGCCGGATTGGGTACAGTATCTGGGGATGACCATGTCGATCATCCTGCTGGTGCCCAGCTGGGCCAGCGTTTTCAATGGCATTCTCACCATCAACGGCGCCTGGGATAAGGTGCGAACCGATCCTGCTGTGCGGTTCATGATGGTGGCGATCATTTTTTACGGCCTTGCCACATTCGAAGGGTCATTTATGGCCATCAAGCCGGTCAATTCGCTTAGTCACTATACGGACTGGACGGTAGGTCACGTCCACGCAGGGGCGCTTGGCTGGGTGGCCTTCATCACCTTTGGGGCAATGTACAAGATGGTGCCATGGATCTGGCGACGCGAAGGCGTGTATTCCCTGAAGCTGGAGGCATGGCATTTCTGGCTCGCGTTGTCTGGAACGCTGATCTACGTGGGCGCGATGTGGAACAGTGGGATCACACAGTCACTGATGTGGCAGACCTATGATGCCAATGGCGCCTTTGTCTTTTCTTTCCTCGACAGCGTGATCGCGATGCACCCATACTATGTGGCCCGTGCGATCGGTGGCCTACTGTATCTGATCGGCGCCTGTATCGGGGCTTATAATATCTACATGACAATCAGCGGTCCGCGATTGGCACCGGCATCTGATCTGTCGCGGCCTCTGACCCATCCGGCGGAGTAATCTCATGAGCACAAGACACCAAAAACTGGAACGCCATTCGATTGCTTTTGCCATGATGATCCTGGCGGTGGCCTCTATCGGTGGCATCGTGGAAATCGCCCCGCTGTTCACAATCGAAAACACGGTGGAAGAGGTCGACGGAATGCGCCCTTATACCCCATTGGAACAGGCTGGGCGCGATATTTACCTGCGCGAAGGATGCTATGCCTGCCACAGCCAGATGATCAGAACATTGCGTTCTGACGTTGATCGCTACGGCCATTTCAGCCTGGCCGCTGAAAGCATGTATGATCACCCTTTCCAATGGGGCTCAAAACGAACCGGCCCGGATCTGGCACGCATCGGCGGAAAATATTCCGATGCCTGGCATGTGGCCCATCTGGAAGCACCGCGAGAGTTTGTTGAGGGATCGGTGATGCCCGGATACGCCTTCTTGACCGATGCGCCGTTGCAAACCGGCCATCTGCCCGCGTCATTGAAGGCCCTTCAACGTACGGGCGTTCCCTATACTGACGAACAGGTTGCTTCGGCGGTGAAAGACGCCATCAGACAGGCCGATGCAGATCAGAATTACATCGATGAGCTGCAGGAAAGTTACGGAGATAACGTGCAAGTGCGAGATTTTGATGGCCAACGCGGTAAGGTGACCGAAATGGATGCGCTCGTCGCTTACCTGCAGATGCTTGGAACGCTTGTCGATTTTGAGGCGCTGGCAGAAGAGGATTTGATCCGATGACCCATGATGCAATTTTGGTGTTTTCCAAAACCTGGGGTGCGCTCTATCTGTTCGTCGTCTTTGTCGCCGCCGTTTTGTGGACGTACTGGCCTTCCAGACGCCGCCTCTATGAGGACGCAGCCCAATCACCTCTGAACACCGAGGAGGATCACCCATGTCGCTGAAAGAAGTTGATCCGGTCTCTGGCACCGAACTGACAGGCCATGAATGGGATGGGATCAAAGAGCTGGACACCCCGGTTCCCTGGGCGTCAATCTGGGCGTTGCGGATCACGATCGTCGTCGCGGTGCTGTTTTGGATCCTGTTTCCCGCCTGGCCTTTTGTTTCAGACTTCACACGCGGTGTTTTGGGGTATTCATCCCGTGCCACAGTGATCGAAGCAGTGGCAGACGGGCGCACGCTCCGCGCCGACAGCTTTGAGGTGTTTCAGTCGCAAGAGGTGTCTGTGTTAGCGGCCAATCCCGACCTGAAGGACCGTTTTGCCGCCCCGATTGCAAAACTTTACGAAGACAATTGTGCCGCTTGCCACACAGCTGATTTGACCGGGCAAACCGGATTTCCAAATCTTGCGGACAATCACTGGCTCTGGTCGGGTTCGCCAGAGGAGATCGAATACACGATCCGCCATGGCATCAATGCCGAGGATGACTATACAAGATTTTCGCAAATGTTGGCCTTCGGTCGTGATGGCTTTCTGGATGATGCGCAAATCGGGGATGTGGCGGAATTTGTCCTGTCGCTGTCTGGCGCAGAACATAATGCAGATGCGGCGCTGCGGGGCACGGAAATTTTCACGGAAAACTGCTCCTCATGCCACGGTGATGATGGTCGCGGCGGGCTAGAGATCGGCGCCCCCGATTTAGGCGATGACCAATGGATTTATGGCGGCGATCGAGACGCAATCATCACCTCGATCTATGATGGTCGTATAGGGGTGATGCCCGCGTGGTCAGGGCGGTTGAACGACGCCGAAATCCGAATGCTGACACTCTATGTTCTATGGGCCGCCGATGACGCAGCGGAGTGAGAAATCACCAGGCTTCAGAAACGCCATGTACGCGTTTCTGATCCTGTTATTGCTGGGCTATTTAGGGTTCAAAGCCTGGCACCTCTCCATCGCGTTTGATGCCTGGAATAACCAACCCTTACCCGGTGCTCACGAAGGGGCCGCAAACTAGGTGATCTTGTTACCCGATCCATTTCTGTGCGCGATCTGGTGTGAGGAACTGGCCGGATTGCTCGTATAACGTAGCGAGCCTACAGGATGCTCTAAATAGTGCGGATGACGGAAAGACGCCTAACCGAGTGACAGCACCCCGCTAATCATAATCTGCACGTACTTGCCTGTTATAGGTTATTGCAGGGTTGCCATAGATAGAGCGGTCAAGAATCTGTTAATCTTGATTCGCCCCCTCGGGACTGAAATTATTCAATGATTTCAGCCGAAGTGGTGCCCGGGGGCGGAATCGAACCACCGACACGAGGATTTTCAATCCACTGCTCTACCCCTGAGCTACCCGGGCACGGGAGAAGCAGGTCACTGCTTCGGGTCGCGGTTTTCTAGACGGGGGTTGGGGCCGTGTCCAGAGGATAAATGCCAAATTCAATGCTGCGGGCGGTCTTTTTTCTGTTCCGGTGCAGGCGGGTGCTCAACGTCCTGGGTGTCGCCCTCGGCAATGGTATAGCTGTTGGTCAGCCAACGGCCCAGATCAACGTCTGCACAGTGTTTGGAACAGAAGGGTCGGTATTTGCGATCGCTGTCTTTGGAACAAATCGGGCAGATCATTTTGGCAACGTTTCGGTCAGGGGCAGGCGTTCGCGTTTGCGCTGCAGCTCAAAATGGCCAAGTGGGGTCCAGCCCACCAATGCGGTTTCGGTGGCGTCAGCCTTGAACGCGACGCGCAGCACCTGTTCCAGCTGCCGGCGGTCCTTTTTGGGCATCGGCGCAAAATCCACAGTAATCTGACCGCCCAGGCCCCGGATACGCAACTGCCGGGGCAGGTCGCGGGCCGCGGCGATATTGGCTTTCAGACTGGCGGCGGGGGAGGTATCGCCGCCGGTATTTACATCCACGGCAATCAGCGCGCGGGTGGGTTCGACATACATCGAAGCCCCGCCAGACAGGGGGACATGGGCCGCGGTAAACGCATCGATCAGATCGGGCAGGTCGTTATCATACCAGGCACTGGTTTCGTTTGCGATCTGGTCTGGTTCTGCCCATTCGCGCCAGGCCAGATGGTGGGCATCGGGCCCGTCCCATAACAGTTCTGGCCCGTCTTGGGACTGGTCGGCCAGGATTTGGTCGGCGACGGCAATCTGGGCTCCGATATCTTCGGCAATGGCAGCTTCATCCGCGCCAGCGGCCGCGGAGCGGATGATCAGGCCATAGTCACAGCCCAGCATCTGCTCCTTGGCGATCAGTGTCAGCCGGTCGCGTTCGTCATCATTGCGGATAGAGCGGGAAATGTTCTGCCCGGGGGCGGATGGGGTGACGATGGCGTATCGCCCCTTAAACAACAATTTTGCGGTCACCGGTGTCGCCTTGCCATCCTCGGCATGGCCGGTCACCTGCACCAGCAATTGCTGCCCGGGCGACATTCCCTTGGCCTGTTTCAAAAACCCCATACCGCCCGGCAGGCGGACAAAGACTCCACCCTGGCCCTTGATCTGGCGGTCCACCTTGGCACGGTAGATCGCTTCTGGAACGGGGCGTTCGGGATCGGCAGGGTCAATCAACAGGTCGACCAGCTTGCCATCCTCGATCCGGGCGGCGGCGTTCTGATCTCCCAGTTGCCCCAATACAGCGATGCTGCCTTTCATGATCCGGTCTCCAATACGCCTGCGGAATTCAGAAGTGTAACAGTTTCGGTCAGCGGCAAGCCGACGACCGCAGTGTAGGATCCGCTGATCCAGGGAATAAATTGCGCGGCCATCCCTTGGATACCATAGGCGCCGGCCTTGCCCTCCCACTCGCCAGAGGCCAGATAGGCATCGATATCCGCGTCAGACAACTGCTTCATGCGCACCATTGTCACCACATCGCGTTGCCAGACCTGATCCCCCAGCCGCACGGCCACGGCGGTGATCACCCTGTGGCGACGCCCGGACATAAGCCGCAAGAATGCGCGCGCCTGATCGGCATCGGTGGGTTTGCCCAGAATGCGCCGTCCGACGGCCACCACGGTATCGGCGGCCAGGACGGCCTCATCATCGGTGGCGGATACGGCCTGCGCCTTTTCACGCGCCAGGCGTACACAATAGGGGCGGGGCAGTTCACCCTGCAGCGGCGTTTCATCGATGTCAGAGGGGCGGATGTCGTGAGGCGTGACACCGATCTGTGCCAGCAACTCGCGCCTGCGCGGGCTGGCAGAGCCCAGGATCAGTTTTACCATGGTCTTGGGCCCGAACAGGTCAATACAATATGCTTACTTAAAGCGGTAGTTGATCCGCCCTTTGGTCAGATCATAGGGGGTCATTTCCACCTGTACCTTGTCGCCAGCCAGAACCCTGATGCGGTTTTTGCGCATCTTACCTGCCGTATGAGCGATAATTTCATGGCCGTTTTCCAGCTCGACCCGAAATGTCGCGTTCGGCAGGAGTTCCTTCACGACACCTGGAAATTCGAGCATTTCTTCCTTGGCCATGGTCACTCCATTCTAAAACACCCGTCCAAACTGCGGGCGCGTGTTAAATGCGCTTTTGGGCGCAGTTATTCAAGGGGTTTTCAACGTCATTGCCATGAAAGTGACCGTTGAGACACGAGAGAATGGCCCTATCTTGGCGATATGGGCGCTTTGCGTGTCACGTCTGCCAGATGACCCGAGCCTCTGCAGCGTGCAACTCACCCTTTGCCCGGTCAAACCGCAGATGCGCGATGGCCTGTCCATCGGCCTGCGAAAACAGGGTGCCGACGGATTTTCCATTGCTGGTGATATCACATCCCACCGGCGCGTGGCCGTCGATCGAAACCGTCGCCAGCCCCTTGCGCAATTCCGTCTTGTGTTTCATCCGCGCGGTGACTTCCTGACCGACGTAACAGCCTTTGCGAAAATCGACGCCATTCAGGCGTTCAAACCCGGCTTCCAGAATGTAGGTGTCTGGGGTCAGTTCGATCCCGGTTTCCGGGATGCAGTGCCGCACCCGGATTGTCGTCCAATCAGTGTCGTCTTGCGGCACCGTTTCGGGACCATAATATCGCCACCCCAACGCCTCGTGACGCGGATCGGGCAGGGCGCCCTCGGGCATCGGGCCCAGCCCGCGTGTAACCTGCAACTCACTGGCAGATATCTGCACGTCCGCGCGCAGTTTATACATCGTCAGACGGCGGACCAGCTCCTCTGCCAGAACCACACTGACATCAATCAGGATCGCGTCTGGTTCCTCTTTCATCAGGAAATCGGCCAGATACTTCCCCTGAGGGGTCAGAATGGCGGCATAGACCAGACCCTGATCCAGTTTGGCAATGTCATTTGTGACAAGGCCCTGCAAGAACCCATGCCGATCAGCCCCGGTAATTGTCAGGATCTTTCGCTCGTCCATTGATCGCCCCTTCATTGCGGATCGGCGTGGTCTTGATGCTCTGCTTCAGCCTTGGCTTGCAGTGTATATAGATCGGAATACAGCCCGCCGCGTTCAAGAAGGTCGATATGGGTGCCTTCTTCGACCACGCGGCCCTGATCCATCACAATGATCTTGTCGGCGTTTTGAATGGTGGACAGCCGATGGGCGATGACCAATGTGGTGCGATTTTCGCTCAGCGTTTCCAATGCCGTCTGAACCGCATGTTCAGATTTTGTGTCCAGTGCCGATGTCGCCTCATCCAACAGCAGAATAGGCGCATCCCGCAAAAGCGCGCGCGCAATGGCCACCCGCTGACGCTGACCGCCAGATAGGTTGCTGCCACGCGGCCCAACGGGGCTGTCCAGGCCGTCAGAAAGGCTCGGCAGGAAATTACTCACCGCGGCGGCGTCCAACACCTCGTTCAGCGACGATGCATCCACACCGTTTTGCCCCATCAGGATGTTTTCACGCAGGGTTTCGTCAAACAAAAGCGTGTCCTGCGACACCACCGAAAACAACCCGCGCAGATCGCTGAGTGTCATGTCCTGCAGGTTAGCACCCCCAATCGTGACAGTGCCGGCATCGGGATCAACAAGGCGTGTCAAAACATTGAAAAGTGTGGTTTTTCCGGCCCCGGACGCACCAACCAGCGCGACGGTCTGACCAGTTGGGACTGTAAAACTGACATCTCGCAATGTTGGGGCTGATCCGTAATGCAACGTGACAGCGTCAAATCGAATTTCCGTATCGTCCCGATCCGGGGGGGTGATGGGATTTATCGGCGGCACGATGGATGGCGTTTCGTCAAACAGACTATAAAGCCGTTCAAGACTGGTTGCAGCAACCTGCCAGGTTCCGGCAATTCCACCCAACCGGCGCAAAGGCTGGAAGGTCAGGGACATAGCCGTGAAAAAGCTCATAAACTGACCCACGGATTTTTCGCCGGAAATGATATCCTGCCCACCAATCACCAGAACCCCGAAAAAGCCCAGGCCAGTTGTGAAATCCACCAATGTGGGAACGGTTGCGCGACTGGCGGCAATTTTCAGTTGAGCCTTAACGATCTTCCCGATGATGCCTTGAAATCGGGAATGCTGGTAGGCCTCCATCTGGTTGAGCTTAACCGGGTTGATCCCGTGAAAAATCTCATCCAGGCGCGTGGATCGTAGCCCTGCCTGTTCGCGTGTCTGATGTGACTTTCGCCGAATATAGCGCTGCAATAGCGTGGTCGGTATGATCAACAGCGGGACGGCGACCAATGCAACCAACGTCCAAACCCAGTCAATCGACAATGCAACGATAAAAAGCCAAAACAGCGAAAAGATATCCCTGCCGACGCCCTGAATGATCACAGACCAGACGTTTTGCACTGCCGCCGTGTCGCCCTGAACTTTCTCCATCAGCAATCCGGGCGGGTTTTTTTGATAGAAAGAACTGTCCAGGGTCATCAGATGCGCCACCAGATCGATCTGCATTTCCGTTGAGGATTTCAGTGAGATGCGCGCCAAAATGGTTTTCTTAATCAACTCGCTGATGCCTCTAGCGGCAAACAGCGCGAAAATCGCCCCCCCGATCCACCAAAGCGCTGTCTCATTCTTCCCGACAAAGACCTGGTCGAACATTGGTTCCAGCAGTTTTGACAAGATCGCCAATGTGCTGCCTTCGATCATCATCAAAAACACAGACAAAGCCATCCACCATTTGTGCTTGACCAGATAGTCGCGCCACAAACGCCCCATCAGGTTTCGGGATGAATAGCGTTCATCGATTTGTTGGGTGTCGGGAACTGAATTGGTCAACGATTGAAAGCCTTGCACCTGTTCCTGTCGGGTCTAACTTGAACCGCAACACCACGCAAGGCGCTATGGCCCGGCAGAGGATGTCATTTCCTTGCGGCCGCCAGCGCCTTGGGCAGTTCTTCGCCGAAGATTTGCAGCACCTCATGAGGTCCTGTTGAGACGCGAATGCATCGATCCTGCGGCTCGACAAAGGGCATGCGGATAAATACCTGCCGCTGAGCGAGCTCCGCTACGATCCGCCGGGCAAATGCACCGTCCGACCCGCAGTCCATGGTCACGAAATTGGTCGCCGACGGGATCGGGATCAGCCCGTTTTCCACGGCAATGTCTGAAAGGGTTGCGCGGGCCCTGGCCACCTGATCCAGCACCCATCCCAGATGGTCGCGGTCTTGGAACGCCGCCAATGCACCGATCTGGGCGACCTTGTTCATGCCGAAATGGTTGCGGATCTTGTTGAAGGCCAGGATCAGATCAGGATGCGCAATCGCATAACCAATCCGGGCGCCCGCCATGCCGTAAGCCTTGGAAAAGGTGCGCATTCTGATGATATTGGGATGGCTAATATCAATTGGCGGCGCCGATCCCTCGGGCGCAAATTCGGCGTAGGCCTCATCCAGAATCAACACGCTGCCATCGGGTACGTTGCGGATCATCACCTCCAGCTTCTGCGCTGAATGCCACGTCCCCATTGGATTGTTGGGGTTAGACAGATAGATCAGCTTGGCCCCAACCTCCCGCGCCTTGGTAATCAGCAGGTCAGGGTCCTCGCGGTCATCGACAAAGGGTACCTGATGCAGCACCCCCCCGAACCCGGCAACGTGATAGTTGAAGGTGGGGTAGGCCCCCAGAGACGTCACCACCGGATCGCCGGGCCCAACCATCAGGCGCACCAGATCCCCCAACAGCCCATCAATCCCGATGCCCATGGAAATGCAGTCGGTGGGGACATCGTAGTGATCTGATATCGCATGGCGCAGATCATGGCTTTGGGAATCGGGGTATTTCCAAATCTCGCCGGTGGCGGCCTGCATGGCCTCTACTGCTTTGGGCGAGGGGCCAAAGAGGTTTTCATTCGCCCCCAGACGCGCGCGAAACAGCTGTCCCATGGCACGTTCCTGGGTTTCCGGCCCGACAAAAGGCACCGTCGAGGGCAGGCTTTCAACAAGGGGTGTGAGACGGAGTTTTGTCATGACGCCACTATGCCCGAAACAGCGCGCCGGGCAAGAGGGTCGGGGGAGGGGCGCTGCCCCTCTGTCCCCGGGATCCGCCCGTTCGCGGCTGGATTGGTCCGCCGGACCAATCCTAATCGCCGCTTACCCCGAGGTTTTTTGGCGAAAGGAAGGATCAGGCGATCTGCGCCAGCCGATCCAATGCCTCTTTCAGCTTGGCCTCTTCGTCCTCGCGCAGGGCAAGGTTTTCGCGCGCCTCTTCGACCACCTCATCGGGGGCGGAGGCCACGAATTTCGGGTTGTTCAGACGGCCACGCAAGCCACCCAGTTCCTTGGCGAGCTTCTGGATGGATTTCTCCAGACGCGCTTTTTCAGCCTCAATATCAATCACATCGGCCAAGGGCAGGGCAAAGGTGCCGCCGTCAACCGCCACGGTGATGGACCCTTTTGGCTGTTCATCCGCAAATGTTAGGCTGTCAACGCGCGCGAGTTTGAAGATCATCGCCTGATTGCGTTCCAGCGCCGCATTTCCAGCCGTGTCCAGCGCATTGCACACCATCGGGATTTTCAGCCCGGCAGGCACATGCACCTGTTGGCGGGCCGACCGGATGCCCTCAATTAGCGATATCACCCAGTTCAGCTCCCGGTCCGCATCTGCATCAATCAGATCGGCGGACAGCTGCGGCCAATCGGCATGGATCAGCATTTTGTCGCGGGTGCCGGTCAGGCCCCACAGTTCCTCTGTAATGAACGGCATGATCGGATGCAGCAGGATCAGCGCCTGATCGATGGTCCAGGCCAGCGTCGCCTTGGTTTCGGCAACCAGTTCCTCATCGTCACTGTCCAGCAGCGGTTTCGACAGCTCGATATACCAGTCGCACAGCTTGCCACGGGTAAAGGCATAGAGCGCAAGTGCGGCATCATTGAACCGGAACTGATCAAACGCCGTGTTCACATCCTCCAGCACCCGCGCGGTTTCACCGATGATCCATTTGTTGATCGCGGCAGTGGCGGCAGGCGGGTTGGCACCCGACGTTCCGGCCTGATACGCGCCCTTGTGATCCAGCGCGAAGGCGACAGAATTCCAAAGTTTCGTACCGAAATTGCGGTAGCCCTTGATCCGTTCCATATCCAGTTTCAGAACGCCGCCGAGGCTGGCCATGGCGGCCGAAGAAAACCGCAGCGCATCGGCACCGAATTCGTCAATCACCTCCAGCGGGTCAACGACATTGCCGACAGATTTCGACATCTTCTTGCCCTTGGCATCGCGCACAAGGCCATGCAGATACACGGTGTCAAACGGCACCTGATCGACGACAGCCAACTGCATCATCATCATCCGGGCGACCCAGAAAAACAGGATGTCCTGGCCGGTCACCAGCGTCGAGGTCGGGAAGTAACGGTTCAGTTCATCCGTCTGTTCCGGCCAGCCCAGCGTGCCGATGGGCCAGAGACCCGAGGAAAACCACGTGTCGAGGACGTCGGGGTCGCGGTATAGCCCCATGCTGTCTCGACTTTCGAGCTCTGCAGCTGATTGCGCATCGCCGACTTGGATAAAGTTGAAATCTGGGTTTACAATGTCGCCCTTCAGGTAGTCCGAATAATGGCTCTTTGCTTGTTCAACAACTTCCTCATAGCTTGATGCGCAAAACGCGATGGGTGAAGCAAAATCAGTGGGTAAACCATTCTCGTCCAGACCCGGCCCATACCAAACCGGAATCTGATGCCCCCACCACAGCTGGCGGCTGATGCACCAGGGTTCGATATTATCCAGCCAGTGGTAATAGGTCTTCTCGCCCGATTCCGGCAAAATCTTTACCGTGCCACCCCGCACCGCGTCCAATGCCGGGCCGACGATTTTTTCGGCGTCCACGAACCATTGGTCGGTCAGCATCGGTTCAATGACCACCTTGGACCGGTCGCCAAAGGGCTGCATGATCGGCTTGTTTTCCACCACCGGAATACGCTCCAGATGCTCGGCCCCGGTGTCCTCGTCGATGGATTTCTCCAAGACAGTCACGGCCAGCCCTTCACGGGTGATCTGCTCAACCACGATTTTACGCGCCTCAAACCGGTCCAGCCCACGAATGTCATCGGGAACAAGGTTCACTGCATCGGCCTCTGCCTCTGACAACTCCCGTTCGCCACGGGCGACCGACAGCGCCAGCGCCGCGGCTTCGGCATAGGGCGCCCCATCGGCGCGCATCTGCGCCTTGGTGTCCATCAGGCGGTACATCGGGATGCCGCCACGCTTGGCGACCTGATAGTCGTTGAAATCATGCGCCCCGGTGATTTTCACTGCACCGGACCCGAAATCCGGGTCAGGATATTCATCGGTGATGATCGGGATCAGGCGACGATGTTCGCGTGGCCCAACCGGAATTTCACAAAGTTTACCAACGATTGGCGCGTAACGTTCATCTGATGGATGCACCGCCACCGCGCCGTCGCCCAGCATGGTTTCCGGCCGTGTCGTGGCGATAGAGATGTAATCCCGCGTCTCGCGCAGGGTGACGTTGCCGTCCGCATCTTTCTCGACATACTCATAGGTCTGCCCATCGGCCAACGGGTATTTGAAATGCCACATATGGCCGGCAACTTCGATATTTTCGACCTCTAGATCGGAAATCGCGGTTTCAAAATGCGGGTCCCAGTTGACCAGCCGCTTGCCGCGATAAATCAGGCCCTTGTTGTACATATCAACAAAGACCTTGATCACCGCGTCATGGAAATTGGGCGATCCATTGCCCGCATCGGGGTCACCTGCGGCACCGCCCATGGTGAACGCCTCGCGCGACCAATCACAGCTCGCACCGATGCGCTTCAGCTGGCCGATGATGGTGCCACGGGATTTGACCTTTTGCTGCCAGACACGATCCAGAAACGCCTCGCGCCCCATCTCAGCCCGGCTGGGTTCCTGATTGGCGGCCATTTCGCGTTCCGTCACCATCTGCGTGGCGATGCCCGCATGGTCGGTTCCCGGTTGCCACAGCACGTCATAGCCCTGCATGCGTTTCCAGCGGATCAGGATATCCTGCAACGTGTTGTTGAACGCATGCCCCATATGCAGGCTGCCGGTCACATTGGGCGGCGGGATCATGATGGAATAGGGCTCTGCCCCCTCACGCGCGTTGGCCCCAGCGGCAAAGGCCCCGCTGTTTTCCCAGTTTGCGTAAATCCGTGCCTCGGCACTGGCCGCATCAAAGGTCTTTTCCATCGCCATGGGAACGCTCACCCGCTGTCAAAATTCCAAGTCGTCCCGCTTTAGCGAAGGCTCAGGCAAAGGGCAACGCCACAGGCGTCCCCTGCTTCATTTTGCCGAAAATACTCTCGCCGAAGGCATCTCGAGCCTCTGACAAGAGGCGAGGTAGAAACAGTGGTGCGGGAACCGCGCCTCCATTTGATAAGACCGTTCAGGTGATCGCTTCCAGCCGTTCCTTGGTCATGTCGCCGGGCACGATGGTGATCGGGATCGACAGGCTGCCAGAATTTTTGCTGAGCGCAGTAACCAGCGGGCCGGGGCCTGCCTTATCCGTGCCCGCGCCCAATACCAGAACGCCGACATCGGGGTCCTCATTTGCCTGGGCCAAAACTTCGGTCACGGCCTCGCCCTCGCGGATCACCAGTTCGGGATCGATGCCTTGCTTGTCACGCATCCATTTGGCGAAAACTTCGAAATGCACCTGAATGCGTTCGCGGGCCTCTTCGCGCATCAGATCGCCAACGCCCAGCCAGTGGTTGAACTCTTCCGGGGGAATCACGGCCAGCACCTCGACCCCACCATTGGTTTTGGCTGCACGCATGGCGGCAAAGCGCATAGCGTTCAGGCATTCATGGCTATCATCAAGCACGACAAGAAATTTACGCATGAGAGCTCCCCTCTATCCGAGGTGATGATGGCGGAGAGGGGGACGGTGCGCAAGCCAGATCGTCCATCTGCCCGGATGATAAATGTAAAGTTCAGACCGGTTTGTGTCGCATTCAGACCTGAAGCTCTGCATCGGCTCATCCCATGCTGGGTTAGGATCAAAACATGATGACAGACGCCAAACACCCGCAGACTGCCCCGCTGGAATTTGCTCTGGCGCCGGACCTGACTCCGCCAGAGGCGGCGCTGGATTGGGCGGCAACGCTGCTGATCGATACGATCGGTGTGGCGGCCGGGGCCACCGTGCTGGCATCCGGAAAAATCGCGCGTGATCATGCGGTTATGTTTCAAAACACCCCCGATCCCCGGCGCGGCGCCAGGATCATGTTTGATGGTCGGCGGGCCAGCTTGCCCGGGGCGGGATATGCTGCGGCAACTCAGATTGATAATCTTGATGGGCATGATGGCTATAACCCGACAAAGGGACATATCGGTTGTGCGGTGGTGCCTGCGCTTTTTGCCTTGGGTGAGGGGCTGCCTGATCTCAGCGGTCGGCAGGCCTTGACGGCCCTTGCCATGTCTTATGAATTTGCGGCCTGCGCGGGGATTACTCTTCATGCTACGGTCAGCGATTATCACACTTCTGGCGCCTGGAATGCGCTGGGCGTGGCGGCGCTGGCCTGCCGGTTGCGCGGTGCCACGCCAGACCTGCTCCGTCATGCCCTGGGCATTGCCGAATATCACGGCCCACGCAGCCAGATGATGCGCGAGATAGACAATCCGACCATGCTCCATGACGGCTCTGGCATGGGGGCTTGGGTGGGTCTTAGCGCCGCGTTATTGGCTGAACAGGGTTTCACCGGCGCCCCGGCGATCACGGTTGAGGCGCCAGAGGCCGCACCCCATTGGCAGGATCTGGGGCAGGTCTGGACCGTCGCTGACAATTACATCAAACCCTATCCCGTGTGCCGTTGGGCCCATGCTGCGATTGATGCGCTCTACATGCTCAGGCACGATCACACATTTACGCCTGATGACGTGGCAGAGATCGAGGTGCGTACATTCTCCCAGGCCGCGCGCCTGTTCGCCGGTATCCCTGAAACCACCTCGCAGGCTCAGTACAGTCTGGGGTTTGCATTGGCGACGATGCTGGTTCACGGGCGTATCGGGCCGGGTCATATTTCGGGTCGGGGACTGAAAGATGGTGACGTCGCACGGGTCTTGCCCCGGATCACCGTGATCGAGGATGAACGCTACAACGCGCAGTTTCCGGCCAGCCGCTTGTCAGAGGTCGCCGTTACACTGACGGGTGGTCGGGTGCTCTCCTCTGGTGCCACGCACGCCCGGGGCGGGCCGGAATCCCCCTTGAGCGATGCAGAGCTTTACGCCAAGTTTCGCGCCATGACAGATGGAACCCTTTCTGTGACCCGTGCAGATGCCATCTGGGCGATGCGCGAACGGCTATTGATGCCAGAGGCACGTTTTTCTGAACTCTCCGATCTGGTGATGCCAGCGGTGGAAAGGACATCATGACCACACCCAAAATCCTGTTGCATTCCAATAACCCGGATCCGCTACGCAAACGACTGGCGCAGGCCGTACCCAGGGCCGAGGTAGAAATCTGTACGACCTATGAAGGTATGGCAGATGCGCTGGCATCCTTTCGACCCGACATTTCCTATTCCGTCCGGTTTGGTGGCACCTACGGTTTCCCGACAGAGGATATTCTGGGCCCGCATGGCCCAAAATGGATCGCGGTGGGCGGGGCAGGCTGTGATCATCTGGGTCACTGGGATGAGGCCCGCGTGACGGTCACCAATTCCGCGGGCGTTGCCGGGGTCATGATGGCCGAATATGCCTTTGGCTGTTTTCTGCACTTCACGCTGGATATCGACGGGTTGGCGGCGGACCGGCGGGCTCGGCACTGGCAATGGGGCCGTGCCGTTCGCCCGCTAAAGGGCAAGACCATCCTGATCGTCGGATTGGGCGGCACCGGGCGGGCGGTGGCCGCGCGGGCCAAGGCGTTTGGCATGTATGTGATCGGCACCCGCGCGCGGCCTGAACCGATGGATAATGTCGATGAGGTCCATGCCAGCACCGATCTGCCATCATTATGGGGGCGGGCCGATGCGATTGTTATATCCGTACCGCTGTTGCCCTCGACAACCGGGCTCGTCGATCATGCGGCCTTTGGGGCGATGAAAGATGGGGTGCTTTTGGCCGATGTCTCTCGCGGCGGGATCGTGGTGCAGGACGCCCTTGTCGATGCCGTGACATCAGGCAAGATCGGCGGGGCAGGGCTTGACGTGTTCGAACTGGAACCGCTGCCCGAGGACAGCCCTGTCTGGGGTCTCGACCGGGTGATCATCTCGCCCCATTGTTCCTCTGTTCACGCCGATTGGGAAATGGACTCGTTTGAGCTGTTTCTGGACAATCTTCAAAACTGGATGGCGGGCAGGCCGCTTTTCAACATCGTCGATCCGGCACGCGGTTATTAAGGGGGCACCAATGACAGAGCGTATGACAGGGGTAATCACGCCCCTTCTGACACCTTACAATGCGGATCTGTCGATCGCGCAGGATCTTTATCTGGATCACGCCGCCCATTGTCTGACCAAGGGCGCGCATTACCTGTCGCCCTTTGGCACAACGTCAGAGGCCAACAGCCATTCGGTAGCCGAACGCTTGGCCATGGTCGAACTTCTGATCAGCTCCGGCACCGCGCGCGCCGATCAGTTGATGCCGGGAACTGGGTTGTGTTCTATGGAAGAAACCCTGACCCTGACCCGCCACGCCGCCCAGATGGGATGCCGCGCGGCAATGATCCTGCCGCCGTATTTCTATGTCGATGCCACGGATGAGGGGCTGTATCGCTATTTCAGCACCCTGATCGAACGGGTGGGGCATTCGGATCTGCGCATCTGCCTCTATCACATCCCGCAATTTGCCGGAATCGGGTTCAGCCCAACCTTGGCCGCGCGGCTGAGCAACGCGTTCCCAGGTATCGTCATCGCGCTGAAGGACAGCTCGGGTGATTGGGCCAACACACGCGCCGTGATCGAGGCCGCCCCAAACCTGTCGGTTTTTCCCGGATCTGAAAGCCTGATGTTACAGGCGATGTGCCTGGGCGGTGGGGGCTGTATTTCCGGCAGCATGAATTCTAATATCGCCCCGATCCGCGCCATGTATGATCTAGCTGCCGAGGGGCGCTTTGAGGAAGCCGAGGCAATGATGGATGATATCAATCGTCACCGGCTGGCCGTGCAAAGGGCCGACCTGATCCCCGCCCTGAAATCGCTGAAAGCGCACCAAACCGGCGACAACCGCTGGCTCACCCTCCGCCCGCCACTGACAGATGCCGATCCCGCAGTGGGCGCGGATCTGGCGGCAACGCTGGGTTAGAAATATCTACCGGTCACCGGTGTTGATCCGTCCACCCGGAGAGCTCAAAACCACTTCCCAGCTGCCTGCCGGGACCGGCGTGCCGGTGCGATTACAATTGGCGACCTGTTTTGTCAGGTCGTCATTGGCCTCAACCTCGGCAAAGAAATTCAGGTTGGTCAGGATGGGTTCTTGCCCCAATTTGGCCGATGCCCGGCGCATGACGTCACGAGTCAGAGGTTTGGCTTTTGCCGATGAATACTGCCCCACACCACAAATCAGGATTTCGCCATTCAACTCGGTAACGCCCCATTGGTAGGTATAAGTTCCTAGGCTTCCTTCCCAGTCAATCTTTCCTGCCGCGAATTTGTCGCTCACCGGTATCGCATGCGTCAGCTTTCCAGTTTGTGCAGAGCTACAAGCCCCCAATAAAAGCGCGGCGACGAGCGGAAACAAAGTCGATCTCATGGGGCACCTCTTAAAATCCATACGTCATAGTCAACGCCGGGCATGTTAAACGGTTGATGTCATCAGAAAAAGGCCGCCTTCCACAAAAACACCCGTTTGACGATAAACACAGTGTTTCGCGCTGCCGCGGGTCGATTTCACGCAAATTCACGCAAACTTCGCGTTTGAATGCGGTCTCGCCTGACGTTCGCGTCACACAAGGGCGTCATCACTATGGCACTAATCAACCGATACAAACTGGAGAAATTAATGTCATATCTGATCAACAGCAGCTTTGGACCCAAAGACATGGAACGTGCGACAGTTCCCTTTATTCTGGCCTGTTCGGCCGCCAACACTGCGACAACCAAAGTCTTTCTAACAGGCGATGCATTGAACCTTGTGATCAAGGGCAATGCCGCCGGTCTGGCCGCCAAGGGCTACACCCCGGTCAAAGACTACATTGATGAGTTTGTCGAAAAGGGCGGGCGCATTCTGATTTGCCGTGTCTGTGCGAACGTGATGGGTGTCAACGATGAAGACCTCGTAGACGGTGCTGCATTGGGCGGCGCCCCGGACACCATCGCCTTTCTGGAGGCAGGTGCAAAAGTTCTGCATTAATTTCATTGTGATAAAACAAATGCGCCCCTGAAAGATCGGGGGCGCAAAGTCGATGGGGGTTTTTAAACGAGTTATCCGATCAGGCCGCCATCCTTGCGGGTTACGGCAACAATCGCTGACCTTGGGATCGTCGTGCCGCCGTTAGGGAAGTGACTATCGCCTTTCTCGCCCGGGTGTTGAATACCGACAAAGGCCGTACGGCGATCAGCCGACCAACATATGCCTGTCACCTCACATTCTTTCGGGCCTACCAAAAAGCGGCGGATTTCACCGGTCATGGTGTCACCGACCAGCATCTGATTGTTGCCCATACCAGCAAAATCATCCGTGTTGGAATACTTACCATCTGTTTGGATCCACAACATGCCGTTGTCATCAAAACTGATCCCGTCGGGCGAATTGAACATATTGCCTGCGTTGATGTTTTCGGACCCGGCATTGACGTCCGAATGCACGGTTGGATTGCCAGCCAGCGCATAAAGATCCCAGTCGAAAGTCTCGGCGGTGTGATCGTCGCCTGCCGGGCGCCAGCGGGCAATCTGGCCGTATTTATTGCCAATCCGCGGGTTCGCGGCGTTGACAGATGTGTCATCGCCCCCGGCATTTGGTTTTACGCCACGGTTTTTATTGTTGGTCAGGGCCACGTAAACCTCGGCCTTGTTCGGGTTTGATGCCACCCATTCCGGCCGGTCCATGGTGGTGGCGCCAACTGCAGAACCCGCTTTACGGGTGAAGACACGGATTTCAGCATCTAACATGCCCGTGGTTGCCGGGGTCAGGGCCAGCCATTTTCCAGTCATATCGTCATGGAATTTGGCGACAAACAGATCGCCGTCTTCCAGCAGGTTCGAATTGTCGCCGGTGGCGGAATAGACGCCCTTGGAAACAAAGCGATACAGAAACTCGCCCCGTTCATCATCGCCCATATAGACGACGACCTTGCCATTGGCGGCGATCACAACTTCGGCGTTTTCATGTTTGAAGCGACCCAATGCCGTACGCTTTTTCGGGGTGGAGTTCGGGTCAAACGGGTTGATCTCAACCACATATCCGGCGCGGTTGGGTTCATTTGGGTGTTTTGCGATGTCAAAACGCTCATCCAATTTGGCCCAGCCATAGCCCCAATCTTCCAGATTGATACCATAGCGTATTTCTTGCTGCGTGCGTTTCAGCGCCTGATCAGAAGAAGAGAAATAGCCGTTAAAGTTTTCTTCGCAAGCCAGATAGGTGCCCCAGGGTGTTTCGCCGTTTCCGCAGTTGTTCCAGGTGCCTAGCGTTATCCTGCCGGATGGATCGGCATCGGTTTTCAACAGGTCATGACCAGCCGCAGGCCCGGTCAGCGCCATATTTGTGCGTGGTGTGATCCGGCGGTTCAGTTCGCTGTCTTTTACAACGGTCCAGCCGCCATTGGCCGTGCGCTCAATTTCAACAATCGACACGCCATGGGCCATCATGCCCTTTTCAATGTCGTCATTCGTGGCCGGTTTGCCATCAGGGTTGTTGCCCCACAGGATGTTGCGGTTTGTGTACTCATTGTTCACCGCCATAATGGATCGGCCGTTGAAGCTGAAAAAGGACATGCCGTCATTGTTGTCGCCAAAGGCGCGGGCCTGCGTGGCGGCAGTGCCACGGGTCGCTTCGTCCATGTCGGGTGTGTCGGACCACAGCGGATCACCCCACTGAATCAGAACCTCCCAGTCGAACCCGTCGGGAACGATGATTGTGTCAGCGCTATTGGCCGCAATCTGGTCAAAGCCAAACCGATCAGGGGTAGCGCCAACCGCGTCGGCCCGTCGTGTCATGGCGGTGGTGCCAACAAGAAAGCTGCCAACACCAAAGGTCATGACCTCGCCCAAAAACCCACGGCGGGACAGTGCGCGTTCCACAATGCGATCAAAATCGCAGTCGTCTGGTCGCGGATAGTTTACTTCGTCGAATTCATCAAAAGACAGTTCGTCTTTGGCCATGCCGAAATCTCCTGGCTGGATGGTAACATGTTCCGCAGTTTTTGCAGATGCAGCTATCCTGCCGGTAATCCGAAACAGTTAAATGACAGAGATGTATCAGTTGCGTGACGTTACGCCTCCGCCAGCAGCGCTGCCAGATCCAGCCGCTGTGTTACCATGGCCAGGCTGCCATTGGAATTGCGGGGCCAATCAGCCTCTGCCCGGTCTCGGTAAAGCTCCACCCCATTGCCATCCGGGTCTGACAGATAAACCGCTTCGCTGACACCGTGGTCAGAGGCGCCCTCTATCTGATACCCCGCATCAATCACGCGTTTGACGGCTTTGGCCAGTTCGGCCCGGTCGGGATACAAAAATGCCGTATGAAACAGCCCTGTATGGCCGGGCGGGGGCGGGGTGCCGCCTTTGGATTGCCAGGTGTTCAGGCCAATATGGTGGTGATAACCGCCAGCAGACAGAAAGGCAGCCTCGTCGCCAAATTTCTGTTGCACGCCAAAGCCCAGAACGCCCGAATAAAATCCGATGGCGCGATCCAGGTCAGACACTTTAAGATGCACATGTCCAATGCGGGTTTCAGGATGTGTTGTGGTCATGGTCTTTTCCTTACTGAATTAGTCGGAAAATAAGCGCGGGATCCGTACACACAAGATGCACCACCGCACAGGGCCTGTGCAAAAGAAAAGGGGCCTCGCGGGCCCCTTTCAGAAATCAAGGATAGGTTTGCGATTACCGCGACCGCACCATGCCCACAATGTCATAGGCCTGATCCAGAATAGGTTGGGCTATGGCATGGGCGCGTTCGGCCCCGTCACCCAAGATACGGTCGATCTCTGTGGTGTCTTCCATCAACCGGGCCATCTCTGACGAAATCGGCGACAGCTTCTCAACGGCCAGTTCCGCCAGCATGGGCTTGAACTCGCCAAACTGCTTACCGCCGACCTCTTCAATCACATCTGCCGGATCTCGCTCGGCCAATGCTGCATAGATATTGATCAGGTTGCGCGCCTCTGGCCGGTCTGCCAATCCATCTAGCTCCGATGGCAGAGCCTCCGGATCGGTCTTGGCCTTGCGGATCTTCTTGGCAATCGTGTCGGCGTCGTCGGTCATGTTGATCCGGCTCATGTCGGACGGGTCAGATTTTGACATCTTCTTGGACCCGTCACGCAGAGACATGACCCGCGTCGCGGCGCCCTCGATCACTGGTTCTGTGATCGGAAAGAAATCGACGCCAAAGTCATTATTGAACTTCGCCGCAATATCGCGGGTCAGCTCCAGATGTTGTTTCTGATCCTCTCCCACCGGAACGTGCGTGGCGTGATAGATCAGAATATCCGCCGCCATCAGGTTCGGATAGGCAAACAGGCCGACAGAGGCATTCTCCCGGTTCTTGCCGGCCTTATCCTTGAACTGCGTCATCCGGTTCAGCCACCCCATTCGGGCCACACAGTTAAACAGCCACGCCAGTTGGGCATGGGCCGGCACCTGCGATTGGTTGAACAGGATGGATTTCTGTGGGTCCAAACCGGATGCAATATAGCCCGCCGCCAGTTCCCGCGTCGCCCGGCGCAGATCGGCCGGGTCCTGCCAGACGGTGATCGCGTGCAGATCGACGATGCAATAGATCGTCTCGATCCCTGAATCTTGCATTTCAACAAACCGTTTCACAGCGCCAAGGTAATTGCCCAGCTGCAGGTGGTTCGTGGGCTGAATGCCGGAAAAGACACGTGGGGTATGTGCCGCGCCTTTGGCGCGAGGTGTGTGGACCACCTCTGTCATATGCGGATACTCCGTCTGGATTTATTCTTCGGCATCGCTTACCCATCGGACAGGCGGGCGTCAACCAGACCCGTGGAAAGAGGACGAGCCAATGTATGACGACAATCTGAATGCAGCCCCGGTAAACCCGTTGCCGCCGGTGATCGTGGCCATGGCACTGGCGCTGTTTTCGGTGGAGGTTTTGCTGAGCCTCGGTGGGCAGGGGGTTGTCGGCGGGGCGGAGGCCGTGGGCTGGCGGCAATGGGCGATCCAGAATTTCGCGCTGAAAGGCAACGCGCAGAGTTGGATGCTGCAATCCGGCCAGTTCCCGGCAGAATTCCTGTGGCGCTATGTGACCTATCCGGTTGTTCATGGCGGGTTTATCCACATGGCCTTTGCTGCGGTTCTGCTGCTGGCGCTGGGCAAGGCGGTGGCAGAGATTTTCGCCGCCTGGGCCGTACTGTTGGTGTTTTTCGCCTCCTCGATCCTGGGGGCGGTGGCCTTCAGCCTGACTGGCACGCCGGGTTGGCTTTTTGGCGCCTACCCGGGCGTCTTTGGCATCCTTGGCGCCTTCACCTTTCTCTTGTGGGTTGACCTCGGCCACAAAGGCGCCAACCAATACCGCGCCTTTACGCTCATCGGATTCCTGCTGGGGATCAGATTGTTGTTTGGCATCCTGTTCGGGGCTGATCTGGACTGGATCGCCGAGGTCGTGGGCTTTGTCACCGGTTTCGGCCTGTCCTTCGTGGTGTGCCCCGGAGGCTGGGGGCATGTGGTGGCGAAGGTGAGGCGGAGGTGATTGCACCGTAGGGTGGGCAATTTGCCCACCGTCTCTTCAGACATAAGAACTTCTGCAAATTCAACCTCCCGCCCGGCGGCCCTCACAAGTCTATTTCCAACGGTACTGCGTGCCGCCGTAGGCCGGGCTTCAGCCCGGCACAGGAACAACGCCGACCTCAATGCGCCGGGGTAATCCCTGGCCTACGTGTCACGATTTCGACGGTTCCGTAGGGTGGGGTTTCACCCCACCATTCCCCCAAACCCAAAAGTTAACGCGCACCGCCCCGCGAAAAACCCACCGTCGCGATACCGATAAAATACCGGCGTAATACCGACATGTGATTTTGCGTTAACGTTTCCGCCTCAGGGCTCTGACTGACCCAACTCGCTTTCCAAAAACCGCTCAAACGCGTCCAGATTGACGGCCTCGAACTGGCCAAAGCTCTGCATCCAGATCGACGCATCGCGCATCGCGTCGGGTTCCAGCTTGCACCACTTCACCCGGCCGCGTTTTTCCTGGCTGATCAGCCCTGCTTTGGTCAATATTGTCAGGTGCTTAGAGATCGCCGCCAGTGACATTTCAAACGGTTCTGCCACATCCGTTACGGCCATGTCATCCTCCAGCAACATCATCAGGATATCGCGGCGGGTGGCATCAGACAGGGCCGAAAAGATCGTGTCGATAGAGGCGTTCATGAGGGCAGAGTAGGGGGTCCGATCAGCAATTGGAATGGACGATATCACAATATTCGGGTGGACATTTGCCTTAACTCTTATATGCCTGAAAACATTGTATTTTCGGGGGTTTCAAGATGCCAATCAGGTACTGGGTGATCATTTTTATTCTGGGAATCGGATGGGGAACGTCCTTCCTTTTCAATGCCTTGCTTCTGCGTGAACTGGGCCCGATCAGCGTATCGATGGGCCGCGTAGGCTTTGGTGCGCTGGGCTGTTGGATCTGGGCCTTGGCAACCGGCAAGCCCCTGTGGCTACCCATGCGTACCGTGATTGGCCTGATGGCGCTGGGCACGATATTTTTTGCCATTCCCTTCGCACTCTTCCCGATCAGCCAGCAGTATATTTCTGGCGGGCTTGCTGGCATCATCAACGCGACAACGCCCCTGATGGTGATCATCGTGTCGCATTTTTGGCCCGGTGGGGAACGCGCCAGCCTATTGAAAACATTGGGTGTATTAGTGGGGTTTTCCGGGATCGTTGTTTTGACGCTACCTGTTCTGGAACATGGCGTCAGCGCCGAGCTATGGGCGATCCTGATCGCACTTTGCGCCCCGATCTGCTATGGGTTCGCGACAAACTTTGTGCGTTATTTCAAGGGTGTGGAGTCCACCGTGATCGCGACCTGGACGTTAACGGGGGCGACGCTCTTCATCTCACCGATTGCCGTTGGGATTGAAGGAATGCCGGTGATCACCCAATCCCAAACATGGTTCTCGCTCTGCATGATCGGGTTTGTGATGACGTCGGCATCATTTATCGTGCTTTACTGGCTGTTGCCGCGCGTTGGACCCACGACCACGTCAACGGTAACATTCATCACGCCAATCTCTGCACTGATATCCGGCGTTCTGATCCTGAGCGAGGTGATCCTGCCTGAGCATTTGTTGGGTATGGCCATTATCTTTGTCGGTTTGCTGTTGATCGATCAGCGTCTTTTTCGCTCCCGTCGGCGACCGGCAGCAGGGTCATGATCGAAGGCGCTGAGCCAGAGTCAACCATTTGGTTGAATATATAAATGCCCGGTAAGTGACTGTGTTGAACAGGTGTTGCCATAATTAATAAAAGTAAATCAATTAGTTATGATGTTTGTCCCGCTATTGACTCTGCCCCCCCACCTTTCTAGGTTCGCCACATCTGAAACGGGGGGCATAAACGCATGTCAGACGCGCCAGAATCCGACCGGCTGAAACAGTTGGGAAAGCGGATTGATGAAATGCGCGATGATATGGAACCGGGGCCTCGCGCGGACGAACACTTTTCGATGGCCAATTTGGCCTGGCGGATGGTGATAGAACTTGTGGCCGGTCTGGGGATCGGTTTCGGCATCGGATACGGGTTGGATTGGCTGTTTGGCACCAAACCATTCCTGATGGTGCTGTTTATATTTTTGGGCTTCGCGGCCGGTGTGAAGACGATGATCCGCACGGCGCAAGAAGTTCAGGCAGAACAGGCGGCACATGACGCCGCAAAGAAAGACTAGGCCGGGTCAGACCCTGGCAAAGGAGAATGGGACAGATGGGCAAGATTTTCTTTTGGGCTATATTGGCGCTGGTTATCGTGTCGGGCGCATTGTTTTCCCCTGAAAAAGCTGGCCTTGCCATTCACCCGATGGATCAGTTCGTTGTCGCGCCGGTCTTTGGTCACGGTGAAATTGGAATGTTCACCGTCACCAACGCAACTGTTTGGTTGGCCCTGTCCGTTCTGGCGATGATCGGGTTGCTGGTCTTTGGGACCCGCCGCCGCGCGATCGTGCCCAACCGCACCCAATCGGTGGCCGAACTGGCCTATGGCTTTGTCTACAAGATGGTCGAAGATGTTGCTGGCAAAGATGCCATCAAATTCTTCCCCTATATCATGACACTCTTCATCTTCATCGCGTTTGCCAACTTCCTTGGCCTTTTGCCGATGTCCTTCTCGACCACATCGCATATCGCCGTAACCGCGATCTTGGCCGCGCTGGTCTTCTTCACCGTCACCATTGTTGGCTTTGTCAAAAACGGCGCTGCGTTTCTGGGCCTCTTCTGGGTGTCGTCGGCGCCATTGGCGCTGCGCCCGATCCTGGCCATTATCGAGCTGATTTCCTACTTCGTGCGCCCGGTCAGCCACTCCATTCGTTTGGCGGGCAACATTATGGCGGGCCACGCGGTTTTGAAAGTGTTTGCAGGCTTTGCCGCGGCGCTGGGGCTGTTCAGCTTCTTGCCGATCTTTGCCATCACCGCAGTTTATGCTCTCGAAGTTCTCGTGGCCTTTATCCAGGCTTACGTATTCACCATTCTGACCTGTGTTTACCTGAAGGATGCGCTGCATCCGTCGCACTAAGGTCTGAACCCTAACCAAGTTATCGAAACTTCCCATCGTAAGGAGAATTCACATGGAAGGCGATCTCGCACACATCGGCGCAGGCCTGGCAGCAATCGGTTCCGGCGCAGCCGCTATCGGTGTTGGCAACGTAGCTGGCAACTTTTTGGCTGGCGCACTGCGCAACCCATCCGCAGCTGGCGCACAGACTGCAACCCTCTTTATCGGTATCGCATTTGCAGAAGCACTGGGGATCTTCTCGTTCCTCGTCGCTCTGCTGCTGATGTTCGCCGTATAATCCTTACGAACCATCCTTACGGCCGGGTGGGTCTGAACTGATCCACCCGGTGTAACCGAGGTTTGCGAGGAGGAAGACATGGCCACAACTGAAACTAATACCGGCCACGGCGCTGCAGATGCAGCCCACGGCGCGGCAGGTCACGCGGAATCCGCCGGCGGTATGCCGCAGCTGGATTTCTCGACCTTCCCCAACCAGATTTTCTGGCTTCTGGTCACGCTTGTCGTGATCTATTTCGTCCTGTCCCGGATTGCACTTCCGCGTATTGCGGCGGTTCTGTCAGAACGTCAGGGAACCATCACCCATGATCTGACGGCAGCCGAAGAGCTGAAGCAAAAAGCCGAGGAAGCCGAAGAAGCTTATAAAAAGGCGCTGGCCGATGCCCGTGTCGAGGCGAACCGCATCGTCGAAGCGGCCAAAGACGAGATCAAGGCTGACCTTGATGCTGCCATAACCAAGGCCGATGCCGAAATTTCCGCAAAATCTGCGGAATCGGAGAAAGCAATCTCCGACATTCGCGCCGGTGCGGTTGAAAGCGCCAAAGAAGTGGCCAAGGATACCGCGCGGGAAATCGTCGCGGCCCTTGGGCAATCTGCGGATGCCAAAACCGTGACTGCGGCTGTCAATGCACGGTTGAAAGGGTGAAGATGATGAAAAAACTATCCATCCTGTTCGCCTTGACCGCCAGCCCGGCCTTTGCCGCCAAAGGTGAAGAAGGCTTTTTCGTTCTCAGCAACACGGACTTTGTTGTCACCCTGTCGTTTCTGCTGTTCGTGGCCGTTCTGGTTAAGGCGGGCGTACCCGGACTTTTGACCGGATTGCTGGATAAGCGCGCAGAGGGCATTCAGTCTGATCTGGACGAGGCCCGCAAGCTGCGTGAAGAGGCGCAAACCCTGCTGGGGTCTTACGAGCGCAAGCACGAAGAGATGAAAGAGCAGGCGGAGCGCATCGTCGCCCACGCCAAAATGGAAGCGGAAGAAGCGGCAGAACAGGCCAAAGTGGACCTGCAAGCCTCGATCGCCCGCCGTCTGCAAGCCGCCGAAGATCAGATCGCCTCTGCCGAGGCTGCTGCTGTCAAGGACGTGCGTGATCAGGCCATCGCGGTTGCCATTGGCGCTGCCGGAGATGTCATCGCCAAGAAGATGACTGCCGCCGATGCCAATGCCCTGATCGATGCGTCGATTTCTGATGTCGAGGCTAAGCTGCACTAACCAGCTCTTTATTTTGCGAGATACTTGAAAACCCGGCCATTGGCCGGGTTTTCTGTTCCGAACCGTTCCTGAAAGGAGCGCCTGCGGCGCAAGACCTTTATCTCGATCCCGCCCCAAAGGGCGGTCTCGCGAGGAGCCTCTGGCGGGAGTATTTGCGCCAAAAGAAATGGAATTATTTTATTCGATAGCTCGCGGAGCTTCTGTTAACATTTGCATTAATTCCGAAAGTTTTCAAAGCATTCTCGACTGTGTGAATTGGTGTCGGATTTGTAGGTCCTAAGGTTACGCTTTCAATTAGTTCAGCATCAAAACCAACTCTAACAAAAGGAGAGATGATTTGATTGTGTTCCCTGTAATCAAGCTCCCTAATGTCGTACGGGGAGATGAAACTGAACAATCTCCATTCTTTTTCTTCATGGAACGCGCTATTTTTGACTGTAAACAACTGACGCAAGGTATCTCGCTGAGTTTGATGTTTTTCAGCGGTGAAATTTAATGACATCGAGCCAATTCCATCAGCACTCTCACTGTATTTTTTTGCATCTTCCATAAATGCCTGTGCAAGAGACCCTACAACCTGATTGATTGAACTCCAGTCTTGATTTCCGTATGCAATTCTCGACAGCGACAGAGCTAAACCATCGTTTTGCGTGCGAGCTAGGTCATCCAGTTTTTCCGCGTTGAATGCTATTGAGTATCCAGTTCCATCCTGCGCATACCCTCTCCATTGGCTTAGAAGGTCGCTCTCTTCTGAAAAACATGTCCCTAGCGCCAAGTGGTTTCTGAGAACATTTTCAACTGCAATTCGGGCTCCGTTTCTTAGGGGACGCTTCTGGGAATCTCGCCGATCAAACTTGCCTAGCCAATGGTTTAGCATCCATATTCCTTCAGCTTTATCATTGGAGTGAGAAAGTGAAGTCAGCCAAAACTGTTTGTGTTTTATTAAGGACAGAAAAACGGAAGGTGAACAATAGTGGTGTAACTGATAAATGGGTTTGCCATCGTTAAATTGCAGCATTTTTGTTGCTCCCAAACACCTCTTCAAAGCACTTCTTCAACGCCACATCCAGATCATCCAGCGTCACGGGTAAGCCCAGATCAACGAGGCTGGTGACACCGTGATCGGAAATTCCGCAGGGCACGATGCCGGTGAAATGGTCGAGATTGGGTTCGACGTTGATTGAGATGCCGTGAAAGCTGATCCACTTGCGCAGGCGCACACCGATGGCGGCGATCTTGTCTTCCTGCGGTTGACCGTCAGACCCTAGTGGTTTGTCATGCCGCACCACCCAAACGCCCACGCGGCCTTCGCGCCGTTCACCTTTGACATTGAACTCGGCCAAGGTACGGATCACCCAATCCTCCAACTGCGCGACGAATTTGCGCACATCGTGCCCGCGCGCACCGACATTCAGCATCGCATAGGCCACACGCTGCCCCGGACCGTGATAGGTGTATTGCCCGCCGCGTTTCGATGGGTAGACCGGAAAACGGTCCGGGTCCGTCAGGTCCGCCGGATCGGCGGATGTGCCGGCGGTGTAAAGCGGGGGGTGTTCAACCAGCCAAACGGCCTCTGGCGCTTCGCCAGTTGCGATTTTCGCAACACGATCTTCCATGAACGCAACGGCTGTCTCATAACCGGTCAAGCCATCAGAGGTGATCCATTCGACGGCTTGGGGTGAGACGATGTTGATGCGGTCATCCGGCATAAGGTGTTTTGCTTCTTTGGCCTAGGCGGGGGTCTTTTTGGCAGAGCCTTAAGGCGAAGTCAAAGCCGTCGCAATACAGTCGTAATACCGACGTGATACAGCAGGCGATTTTCCGGGCTGACGCCTGCAAAATTCGCTTCCCTTCGCGCCGACGCATTGCTATACGGCGCGGGCCTACCTGATCATGTGCGGTCGTGGCGGAATTGGTAGACGCGCAGCGTTGAGGTCGCTGTGGGGTAACTCCCGTGGAAGTTCGAGTCTTCTCGACCGCACCAAGGCAATGAAAAGTAACGATTTATTCTCCCCCATGTAAGGCAAGGAGACACTATAAACCGCCCACTTCCCCAGCAAATTTTGAAACGTGGGCGGACCTGTTGAGCTGGTCGTTAGATATGTGCGATGCGAGCAGCCTTTTTTCACAAGACCTCGATACAAGTTTTCCAAGATCGTGGGGCCTCACTTGACCACATCGGCGATTTCGAGCAGATCGATTGGCGGCCAAACCTCGATAGCGCGTGCAAAATCCAGGTTCACGGTCAGAGCAAAGTTCTTCATTTGTGCAACCGGCAATGTACCAGCTTCGGCACCATCGATCAAAATGGGGGCTGCCTGATGTCCTGCCAACTGGCCGATGTCGTAATATCGTGCTGCCACAGAGATGAGCGCATTGCCGTCTCGGACCATTTCCTCGTAGGGGCTTATCACGGGCAAACCGGCATCTCTAGCTGCGGCGCCCAGGATCGCCGCATTTGAGCGCAAGAACGAGGAACTTCCTACATAAATCGCCTCTGCACCCCGGGCCTTGATAGACCGGACTTTGTCGCTGATATCCTCAACCACGGGAGAGCCGCCATTCGACAAGGTAAAGGCATCATCGATTAGCGTGACCCCAAGTTGGGGCAACAGCTCCGCCAGCTCATCACGTTTGATAACCGAGTTTTCCTTGTTTGGATTATAGAGAAGGCCGAGGTTTTGCATATTAGGCAGAAGCCGCCGGAGGGTTTCGACATTCACAGTTTCCGGCACTCTGTTGTAAACGCCTGTAAGGTTGTCACGCCCAGTTCGGTCAAGGCTCTCGATGATCCCCGAACCCAGAGGATCGGTGATAATCATGAAAACTTGGGGTATTTCATGATTTAGGGACGGGTCCTCGAGATCAGCCAGCTTACCCGCGGTGCCCAGCGTTACCGTCGTTCCCCACGAAATGATCAGATCCACATCAAGTGCGCGCGCCTCCTCAACCAATCGGATGATCTCCAACTTCTCAGATGCGGGGTATCTCATTCGGGGTCGCCCCCATCGCCTGTCATGCTTTTTTTGAGAAGGCGCAGTTCGAGCGTTTGCTCCGCAACGACCTCCTTAAGATCCTTTGCTTCGCGGCGCAGTTCCTTCACCTCATCAGTGTTGGCGGCACGCGCCGTATCCCCAGCCAGCCGCTTCTTCCCGGCTTCCAAGAAGTCCTTTGACCATTTGTAATAGATCCCCTGCGATATGCCTTCGCGGCGACAAAGCTCAGCAATGCTGTCTTCGCCGCGCAGCCCATCCAACACGATCCGGATCTTCTCTTCGGATGAATAGTGCTTGCGCGTGGCGCGTTTGATATCTTTGACGATCTTCTCGCCGGGGCTCTTCGTTGTCTTTCTCATCGTCCACTCCTCGGTGGTTACGATGAGCAACAATCACTCTCTTAGCAAATCGCCCTATTTGGACCCATAAGTGCTGACGTCAGACACGTGAAGGAAGGATTCGACACAATCGAGAAGGCTGTTCTGCGAAGTAGCTTCGATGGACTGGTGAACCGACGATCGGTCCACAGGGAATTTGATACTTTGGCGAAGCATCTGCCAGAAGCGGCTGGACCGGAAGAATTTACTGATGTGTTGTCGCGATTGGATACGGCGAAAGCCCTAAGATTATTAGTCTGATTATGCTAACGACATTGCGGCCCTGAGTAGACCGTTCATTTTGGGAAGCAGGGGACCAACGACCGCTTTTTTTGTTTGGTGGTATTGGTGCTAATTTGCAGCGAATGACTACATCCCGCCCTCTGCTCCAAGTTTCGCAAACTGCCAGAATTGTATTTGGGTCCTTCCTGGACCATCCAGCATGCGGGTAATTCGCACCCCGTGTTGCTGGGGTGTTTCGTTATTTTTTTGGGTTGAGGATGGGGTTGGTGTTGTTGTTCTGCATCCAGTAAGTCGAAACAAAACGGCAAGTTCCAGACATTCAAGTGTAGAGCAGCGAATGCCCGGAAAGAGCCGATTCTGTTGAAAAACAACGTGTCGCGAGTGCAGAATGTGTCGCCAGAAAGAATGGCCGCATGCCTTTCTTGTCAGGCTGTTCGCGGTTTCTGCGGTGCAGGAAAGATCTTGGCTAACTTCCGGA
>NZ_JBXVVI010000015.1:0-65986 GCF_057219155.1 Roseovarius sp. YIN77 | reverse complement strand
TATGACGATCCCATGGATCAGATGATGAAGTTTCTGAAGGATTTTGAAACCTACCTTGCGGACCCGAACAACCCGCCACGCGGATGCATGTATGCGCTTTACACTTACGAGGACGAACACTTTGAGAATGATGTGAAGGGCTTCGTCGCCCAGACCCTGCAAACCTGGACAGCCATGTATATCCGCAAGTTCCAGGAGGTAATTGACCGCCACCCCCCGGCCAAGCCAATCACCGCCAAACGATTGGCTGAAATGATTATTGCGGTGATCGAGGGCGGCCTGATCCTGGAACGCGCCTATGGCAACCCGGGCATGACCGCGCGCCAGTCCGAGCAGTTTCGCGAATATCTGGAGCTGCTGTTTCCAATCGCAAGCCAGAAAGCGGCCTGACTCAAACCGGGTACATGGCCGATGCTTTCTTGATAGTTCTCAAATAAACGGATCATAGGCCCATTGCAGCAGGGCCTGACGTTGGCGCGGCCTGCAGAAGATATCGGCGGGATCGCAGTTCTTGCGGATTTGTCCGGCATGGCGGGCAAAGGCTTTCCAGCGTTTGATCTGAATGCGATCGACATCATCAATCCGCCGACCCAGATAGTAGCGGCAATACCATTGGAACCACCCGCGTGGATCGGGGCCGATGATCCAGCCCTTGTTCCTCCAGATCGAAAGGGGTTGGCGGCTTTTTATGCCAAAGCAGTTGAGGGTGGGATCTGGGATGTCGGATATCCGCGCGCTGTCGAACCAATCTTGGGGAAACTCGTTCTGGCAATCGTTGCAGTATTTCCCCTCGAACACGCCCAGATGCAGCATCTGTTTGGGTGAATAGTTGGGTTCGAAATCCTTGTGAAAACAGTGCCCGACAGGGACTGATCGATGATAAACATACCCCGTCTGAAAAGCGTCATTCACGATGATCGTCTGATCGGCTGGCAAATTCGTTCCTTTCTCCGTGCCGGTCGGGCGGAAATACCGCCCGACCGGTCTGTATTCAGTTTTTCGGCGTTGCGGTAGTGCCGTTGGAAATACCGCCGGCGCTTCCCCAGCCACCTTTCAGGCCACTGGCAACATTGGCGCCACCCGGCTCCGCGGACACCGCGGCACCTACATTTGTGCGCCCTTTTCCATCCCCTTTGCCGTTTGAGGCATCGGCGAAAGCAGTGGTTGAATATGCGATGGCGATTGCGGTTGTTAAGATAAGCACTTTCATTTCATCTCTCCTGTTTGTTGGGTTCACGGCAGCAGGACGCTGTCGATAACGTGGATTACGCCGTTGGATCCGACGATGTCGGTGGCGATGACGGTGGCGTCATTGATATGCACGGCACCATCTTTGACGCGGATATGGACATCCTTGCCGTTTACGGTGGTGGCGCTGTCCAGGGCGACCACATCAGCCGCCATCACATTGCCCGCGACCACGTGGTAGGTCAGGATATCGGTCAGGGCCTGTTTGTTTTTTGGCTCCAAAAGACTTGCGACCGTTCCGTCCGGTAGTTTGGCAAAGGCCGCGTTGGTTGGCGCGAATACCGTGAACGGACCGTCGCCTTTCAGCGTTTCAACCAATCCTGCGGCACTGACAGCGGCGACCAGGGTTGAGAAGTCATCATTGGATGCCGCGATATCGACGATATCGGGGTCACTTACCATGTTGGAACACGCACCTAGCGCGAACGCGCTGGCGGCGGTGGCTATAATCATAGTTCTACGAAGCATCGAGGCTCTCCTTTTCAATTAGGGTTAAGGTGCCCCGGCGCGCTCTCCCTCGCGCCAGGGCGGGGGGTCTCAGCCTTCCGGCAGAATGACGCGATCGATCACATGGATGACGCCGTTGGTCGCCTCGATGTCGGCGGCAACGACTGTTGCGCCATCAACCATGACGCCATTGTCAAGATCGATGCTCACCGAGGACCCCTGAACCGTGGCGGCGGTCATGTCGTCGACCAGATCCGTCGACATCACTTTGCCCGGCACAACGTGATAGGTCAGAATGGCGACCAGCTGATCTTTGTTCTCGGGCAACAGCAATGTTGCGACTGTGCCTTCGGGTAGGGCGGCAAAAGCCTCATCCGTTGGGGCAAATACGGTGAACGGCCCGTCGCTTTTCAGCACGTCCACCAGATCGGCGGCGCTGACGGCAGCAACCAGCGTGTTGAATGTGCCGGCCTCAACAGCCGTGTCAACGATGTCCGATCCACCAGCCAGAACCGGGGCGGCGGCCATGGTCATGCCAAACACCAGGCTCATATCTTTGATCGAGGGAATTTTTAGTGTCATTTCAATCTTCCTTTTTTATCAGTTGCGTGCAGCATGTGCGCTGCGATATGAATGTCATGATAAGAAAAAGATGTGCACACAATGCAAATTTGCAATATATGCACAATTTTATCATGATAGATAAACATCCGCTGAGATGTTGCACGAGATGAAAAAGGACGGGGCGAAAATGTTGTCGGATGTATTGGCAGAGGGCCTGGAAAATTACCGAATCGGTCCGAAAATTCGGACTCTGCGTACTGCAAAAGAGATGGGCCTGACCCAGTTGGGCGATCACACCGGCCTGTCTGCGGGCATGCTGTCAAAGATCGAACGCAGTCAGGTTTTCCCCACACTTCCGACCTTGATGCGGATCGCAATGGTCTTTGGCGTTGGGCTGGAGCATTTCTTTGAAGAGGGCGAGGAACCTACCCTTGAAATTGTCCGCGCCAAGGACAGGATCAAATTTCCGGATACGAGGGAAAAGATGCCCAGCTTTTATTTTGAAAGCTTGGATTTCCCGGTGAATGACCGCCCGATAGAGGCCTATCTGGCAGAGTTTGTCCCACGGGCACCGTTTTCAGACCCGCATGAACATCAGGGGATAGAGCTGATCTATGTGGTCTCCGGCACGGTGGAAATCATGATCCACGATCAGGCCCATATTTTGGGGCCTCAGGATTCCATGTATTTCGATGCGCAGCACCCGCATGCCTACAGATGTGGTGGGGAGGACAGATCAACCGCTATCGTGATTTCGGCCAAAGGCTGTGACTGAAAGAGTAGAACACCGCGCCCTCAATCGGTAGGCTCGTCCATATGTGGTTAGAACGACTGATGTGGATCGGCGGTGCGGGCTTTGTCATTTTTGGCCTGCTGCTTGGCCTGTCAGAGGAGCCTCGGCTCAAAACCCTTTGGGGCGGGTTCAGCACGTTGTCCTTAGGTGGCTTTGCCGTGGCCATGGCCTTGAACGGGATCCGCAGGCGAGAGATCAAGCTTCAGTTCAATCTGGTGAAGCAGTCCAATCAGCCAGTGGTTTTTGCGCTGGTGATCGGCGGTATTTTGATGGCGGGCTTCGTGGTTATTGGTTGCGCGATTTGGCTATGGTTTTTTAAGGCGGCTTGATTGGGGCAGATTTGACCCGGATCTTGCCTATGCCAACCCAAGCATGTCCGCTCGCCGGACAGAATAGTTTATTGAACACACGGTGCGGCCGGTTTCTGCCGCACCCGGATCAACCCGGGTGCGGCGATTGTTTTAGTGGGTCACTTTGATCTTCTCAAAGTCCAGCTTGTTTTCAGGCGGGGATGTTGTGATCGACATCACACTTCCACGATGCTGGTAGAGGATATAAGCGACGCAGGCGAGGTAAATCCCCACCACGACGGCCCCGATCCACTGAATCTGCAGCCATTGGCTTTTGAAAAGCAAGGTCAGTGCGAACAGAACTGCGACGTTGCCGGCGACATAACCAAACTTCCCGAACCGTGCGATAGAGATATTCAGGTTGTCAGAATACAGACGGATCAAGCTATCCAGAGAGTTGATCACAAAGGTAACGCCAACAACGACCATGGCAATGTTCAACAAACCGGCGGTGCTGATCTCGTTGACATAATAATGGTAGAGAACCGAGAACCAGATCGCCAGCGGGATCGACGGTATGACAAGCAATGCCAGCAACAGATGCTGGGTCTTCAGTCCCCCGACAAAGCGCGATGTGAACTGACCGATCATGATAGACCAGGCAAACCACCAGAACAGATAGAACTCGTGATAGGCGTTGATCGGAATGACGAACTTATGAAGGTTCGTAAAATAGCCGCCGATATCTGCCATTGTCCCGGTCAGGCCAGCAACGCCAAGATCACCAACCGCCCACATCATCAGGATGAGCAGCAGGAACATGATCGTTGATCCGACACTCAGTATGCGAACAAACTTGATGTCGGTGCTGGAATAGGCCGCAGCCAGAATTACGCAGAACACGATCACGTAGAACGTTGTCACCACGGTTTCACCATCGCCGATCTCTGGGATGTAGAACGGCAGATAGATCAAAAATAGGCTCGCGGTGAAGGCACAGGTTCCGATGATTACAATGTTATTGAGGATTCGGACGAAGGGGATGTCAAAAAACTTCACCCGGGGTTCAATGGCGCAGAAATAGAAACTGGTCAGGAAGTAGAAGCCCCAGATCAGGAAGCCCCAAAATCCAAACTCAATCGCCAATGGATTGGTAAACCCATATTCAGGGTTTCCAGCTGTATCCGCATAGGTTGGAAATTCGCCCAACGGAAACATGATCAAACCAACATCCAGCCCTGATGTAAACAGGATCGCGATGAACGTGAAAAGCGGTACGGGCGTCACGCCTATTACTGGCATGTTCCACCATTTGATGACGCAAAACACGACCAGTGCAAGCGCCATCAATATCCCGAAAGATATGATGAGTGTAAGTATTCCGGCCATTTGTCCCTCCCTCTTGGAAATGGCTATGTGACATCATGCATGGATTGATAAAATCTTGCACGATCGTGCAACTTATAAAGCAATTGAACAAAAAATCAATCTCACATACGATTTTGGCGCAAGCAGGAGGATCATGTGCGAAAATCCATAAGAGATATCCGCCGTGCAGAGCTGACCGATGCTGTGATTGAAGCGATTCACGAACATGGATTTTCGTCTCTTACGGTTAACGAGATCGCCGGCTATGCCGAGACATCGACAGGCAGCATTCACTATTACTTCGGATCAAAAGAGGCATTGCTCGAAGCGGCCATGCGACACTTGCTGACCATTCTTCGAGCGGCGACGATCGAACGTCTGAAGGGCTGCAATGGGCCGGAGGAAAGGTTGCACGCGATCGTGCTGGCAAACTTTGATGACAGGTTTTTTTCCCGGCGCCATTGCAGTGTCTGGAGCCAATACTGGTGCTATGCACCCTATGTTCCTGTTCTTGCCAGATTGCAGCGCATGAACCGCAAACGGGTGCAAAGCAATCTCAAGCATGAGCTGAAACATGTGTTGCCCGAGGATCAGTTGGACTCTGTTTGCCTGTCCATTCAATCCTATATGGACGGAATTTGGATAAATGCAGCGCAGGCTGACGCCAATGTAGATGCGAAAGCCGCGCAAAAGGATGCGATGGATTTTTTGATGATGTTGATCAGGGATCGGCACTGAACTGCGGACAATCAGCCTACTTCTCTGGGCCCCTTTGCAGCACAGTCGCAATGCAGTCGTGATACCGACGCAATACCGACGTGCCAATTTTGGGGCTATCTGCCCAACTGAACCTGTCTGCTATTTCAGTTGACTGTCTTTGGAGCCGCGCCGGTTCATCCCCGGTCGTGCCTTGAAAGCAGTGTCACGTTCGGCCATGCAATCAATGCACAGCTTGACGCCGGGGATGGCCTGGCGGCGGGCTTCGGGGATTGGCTCCTCGCATTCGGCGCAATGGGTCAGGCTTTCGCCTACAGGGGGTTTTCGGGCCTTCAGCCGCGCCAATTCATCGTCTATCGACGCCTGCATCTGTTCCTGTTCTGCACCGTCACGTGCCCATCCGCCCGCCATGGAAACCTCCTATCCACTTGCGTATAGGGAAGCAGATTTTGCAGGTCTCATGCAAGCTTTTAGGATGTTTGGCTGATCTGCATTCCCTTGCCACGGGCCAATTCGCGCATCCGCTTTTGCAGCTTTTCAAAGGCGCGGACCTCGATCTGACGAATGCGTTCGCGGCTGACCTCGAAAACCTCTGACAGCTCTTCCAGCGTTTGCGCCTGGTCCACCAGGCGGCGCTGAGTCAGGATTTCTTTTTCCCGGTCGTTCAACACATCCATGGCTTCGGCCAGCAACTCGCGGCGTACTTCCAATTCGTCCTTGGCCTCATAGTCACTGGCCTGATCAGCATCTTCGTCTTCCAACCAATCCTGCCATTGCATCGTGCCTTCGCCCTCGGACCCCACCGTGGCATTCAGCGAGGCATCCCCGCCAGACATACGGCGGTTCATGGAGATGACTTCATCCTCTGTCACATTTAGATCATGAGCGATTTGGGACACGTTTTCAGGGCGCAGATCGCCCTCTTCCAACGCGCCGATTCGGGCTTTGGCTTTGCGAAGGTTGAAGAACAGCTTTTTCTGGGCAGAGGTCGTGCCAAGCTTAACCAGCGACCATGACCGCAGGATATACTCTTGAATCGAGGCCCTGATCCACCACATGGCATAAGTCGCCAGGCGGAAGCCTTTTTCCGGGTCAAAGCGTTTGACGGCCTGCATTAAACCAACATTGGCCTCTGAAATCACTTCGGCCTGTGGCAGGCCATAGCCGCGATAACCCATGGCAATTTTTGCCGCCAGTCGCAGGTGGCTGGTGACCATCTGATGCGCGGCATCTGAATCCTGATGATCCGTCCAACGTTTGGCCAGCATATATTCTTGTTCCGGTTCCAATAGCGGAAACTTCCGAATTTCTTGCAAATACCGGTTCAACCCTTGCTCCGGCGATGGGGCGGGAAGTTTGGTATAATTGCTCATCTGTTGACCCTCAAATCTGCACGACGAATGTATATCGCATTAACATATCGGACTTATGTACTGTGACGCACGCATTCAAGCCCTTTCTCACCTCAGATAGTAACATGTAACGCTGCGTAAAAGAGTGAAATCCTGCACAACTATCTGTGACTTTTTGTGTGGATGAAGGGGCCCACTCAATATCGTGTTATTCTGACAAGGCACCCTCGAATATCCGGCCGGCCGGGGAAATAAACCGCACGCGCTGTCCGGTGCTGTTCTGGGTCATGTCATAGCAATCCCAGTGATTTGACGGGGGCCATTGCGAACAATATTGATCCCCCTCAACGCGCCACTTCCCCCAGCTTTCATTCCCCACGGCATAGAGCGTGCGCCCATCTGCGTGAAAAATCTGGTATCCGTTGGCATAGGTCACGCGTGTATCGTTGAGGGTCTCTGATATTTGATCGCCGCTCATGGGCTGCCAATCTTGCGCAAAAGACGGAAATGCCCAGAAAACAAGGCCGCACATCATCATTACCATCCGCATTGCGACAACCCTTCGCTTGTTCCTTCGCCCTATCCCGTTTATCAGGCCCGCGACGCTCCATCTAACAAAAGGTCGTGATCGCATGATTCCCCGCTATGCCCGCCCCGAAATGGTTGCCATCTGGTCGCCGGAAACCAAATTCCGTATCTGGTACGAGATCGAGGCGCATGCCTGTGACGCGATGGCCAAGCTGGGCGTGATCCCGCAGGAAAACGCCGATGCGGTGTGGAAAGCCAAGGATGTCGAATTTGACGTGGCCCGGATCGATGAGATCGAGGCCGTCACCAAACACGACGTGATCGCATTCCTGACCCATCTGGCCGAACATGTGGGGTCAGAAGAGGCCCGGTTTGTACATCAGGGCATGACATCCTCTGACGTTTTGGACACCTGCCTGAACGTGCAGTTGGTTCGGGCCGCTGATATCTTGCTGGATGGCATGGACAAGGTTTTGGCAGCGCTGAAGAAACGCGCGCTGGAACATAAGGACACGGTGCGTGTCGGCCGCAGCCATGGCATCCACGCTGAACCCACCACGATGGGTCTGACCTTTGCACGCTTTTATGCCGAGATGGATCGCAACAAAAACCGTCTGGAAAAGGCGCGCTGGGAAGTGGCCACTGGCGCGATTTCCGGTGCGGTCGGGACCTTCGCCAATATCGACCCTGCGGTCGAGGAACATGTTTGTGAACAGCTGGGCCTGCGCCCGGAACCGATTTCGACGCAAGTAATCCCGCGGGATCGTCATGCCATGTTCTTTGCCACTTTGGGTGTGATTGCCTCATCCATTGAAAACATCGCCGTCGAAATCCGCCACATGCAGCGCACTGAGGTTTTGGAAGGGGCGGAGTTCTTCTCGATGGGGCAGAAGGGTTCGTCGGCCATGCCGCACAAGAAAAACCCGGTTCTGACCGAAAACCTGACCGGACTGGCGCGTCTGGTGCGTATGACGGTAATCCCAGCGATGGAGAACGTCGCGCTGTGGCACGAGCGCGATATTTCCCATAGCTCTGTCGAACGCGGCATTGGGCCTGATGCGACCGTGACACTGGATTTTGCCCTGAGCCGTCTGGCCGGTGTTGTTGAAAAGATGCTGATCTTTCCCGACAACATGTTGGATAACATGAACAAATTCCCAGGTCTGGTGATGAGTCAGAGGGTGCTTTTGGCCCTGACCCAGGCAGGTGTCAGCCGGGAGGATGCCTATTCCATGGTGCAGCGCAATGCGCTGAAAGTTTGGGAAGAGCGTTTGGATTTCCGCGAACTGTTGCTGGCGGATGACGAGGTTGTTGCAGCGCTGGGCGTTGATGGCATCAATGAGAAATTCGACATGGGCTATCACACCAAACATGTCGACACGATCTTTGCCCGGGTCTTTGGTGAGGGCTGAGCGCCCTTATTTACAAGGATGACCGCCCATATGGGCGACGCCCAAAAAATGTGATATCGTCTCTGCCAGACAAAGCGGAGACGGATCATGCTTTCGAGAATCGCCATTACGTTTGCCTTGATCGCGGGGCTGTCAGGTGCGGCATTGGCTGCGGGGAGTTGCGGTCAGGGGCATCCGAATATTTCCTGCCCAGCCGGGCAAATCTGGGATGTCTCGGCTGGCAAATGCCTGCAGATGACCGTGATTGGATAAGAAAAACGCATGTCGGTATCACGTCGGTATTGCGACTGCATTCCGACGGTGTGGTTTCTTGTGATCAGGGCAGGATGCGCGTAATAGGTTTGCAGGGTATCACGGGGCGTTGAATGCCGGATCGCGCAGATAGTGTTCAGTTCGTATCAAACCTTTTCGCACGATCAATGATCGGGGCGGCGATGCTGCTGCCATATCGATGGAGAATCCCGCTCTTTGGCTGGGTCATGTCCAGAATCGTGGCGCCCCTTGCTGGATATGACAAACGCATTCGCGAAAACCTGGCCCATGTCCTGCCTGATCTGTCGGAGGAAGAGGTTCGCCGCTTGTGCCGCTCGGTGCCCGACAACACGGGCCGTAGCCTGATCGAAATCTATTCTGGCGAGGAGTTTAAGAAACGCGCCTCGGCGGTTGAGATAGAAGGCCCCGGCCTGAAAGCCATGGAAGAGGCGCGCGCCGCGGGTCGTCCGGTGGTGTTGGTAACCGGGCATTTCGGCAATTACGATGCACCGCGTGCGGCGCTGATTGCCCGTGGGTATAATGTGGGCGCGCTGTACCGTCCCATGTCGAACAAGTTTTTCAACTCACATTACGAACGCTCGATTGCCCGGATCGGCACGCCAATATTTCCCCGGGGCCGCAAGGGCCTGTCGCAGATGATCAAGTTCCTGCGCGGTGGCGGGGTTTTGGGATTTTTCATCGACAACCATGTCAGCAGTGGGGCCTTGGTCGATTTCTTTGGTCAACCGGCCCCAACATCGCTGTCAGCGGCGGAAATGGCGCTGAAATATGATGCGTTGATCCTATCAGTTTACGGGGTGCGTTTGGAAAACGGGTTGGATTTCAAGATCGTCATCAACGCGCCGATCAAACATTCCACACCTGAACAAATGCTGAGCGAGCTGTCGCAGGAGTTGGAGGTGATGGTGCACCAGCATATGGACCAGTGGTTCTGGATTCATCGCCGTTGGAAACCAGACCGACAGAAAGAACGTCAGAAGAGGCGCGCTGCAGCCAAGATGGGGCCGTGATTTTCCTCTTGGATCAGGATCACCACTGGATCGTCGCCTTCGGCCTTGGTTTGCATGGATAAGTCACGTTCGCCGGACCATCGACGGATCTGGGTGAAGGATCGCACGATATTACTGTATTCCAGCATGCGCCCAGCATTTTCACCCCTGCGAATATCGACGCGGGCCTTGGGGATGTACCTGACCAAGTGAACGTCAAGGGTTCCTAGGCCACGATCCAGGCGCTCGGCCTCGATCTGGATCACCCCGACATGGCGCCGGATGTTCAGGCTGATCATGGGTGTGGCCGTTGCGGCGTCGCGCAATTGTTCCAGCAGGGCAGAGGGTTTGTGCCCGTTGACGGCCCCCTCCCCAGCGACAATCATTTGTGGTGTATAGACCATGCGCCGGTCAGATGCCCGGGCGTATCCGCGTTGCCGTCGGGTATAGGTGGGCGATGCAAACGTGTCTTTCCATCCGATGTAATCCCAGTAATCCACATGCAGGGCCAGTGCGATCACATCACTGCGATTGGCAAACTCGTGCAGCAGTGCATCGGCAGGCGGACAAGAGGAACAGCCCTGAGAGGTGAAGAGTTCCACCACGACGGGGGGGGATGTCTGGGCCGCAGATTTTTCGGCCAGGGTTAGTCCGAGCGCCATGCAAAGCGCAGCGAGGGTGGGAATCACACGAAGTTTCATGGCAATCGCTCTGTTTATCTTGGACTGAGACCCTATGGGATCGTGATTTGAAATACCAATCAAGGAAACGCGAGGTCGCTATTTTTCTTGTTTGGGCGTGTGAATTGGGGAATTTGACGTGATTGTATACAAATGTGCACAATAAACCTTGAACGACTCTGTGAGATCGGGCAAAAGCAGCGCAGCCACGTAGTATTCCACCCGAGGGAGGCCAGCCAATGCCTATTACTGTCGGACATGACAGCGCGAACACCCGCAAAACCCTGACCGTCGGAAACCAGAGCGTTTCCTACTATTCCATTGCCGCCGCGACAGAGGCCGGACTTGGGGATTTTTCCCGCCTGCCCGCCGCGTTGAAAGTGGTTCTGGAAAACATGCTGCGGTTTGAGGATGGCAAGACCGTCAGTGTCGACGACATCAAGGCCTTTGCCGAATGGGGGGCTAACGGCGGCCAGAACCCGCGCGAGATTGCCTATCGTCCGGCCCGGGTGTTGATGCAGGATTTCACGGGCGTACCTGCTGTGGTCGATCTGGCCGCCATGCGCGACGGGATCGTGGCGCTGGGCGGAGATGCCGAAAAGATCAACCCGTTGAACCCGGTTGATCTGGTCATTGACCATTCGGTGATGATTGACGAGTTCGGCAATCCGCGCGCGTTTCAGATGAATGTGGACCGCGAATATGAACGCAACATGGAACGCTATACTTTCCTGAAATGGGGGCAGTCGGCGTTCAACAATTTCCGCGTTGTGCCGCCAGGGACCGGCATTTGCCATCAGGTGAACCTGGAATATCTGGCGCAAACGGTTTGGACGGACACCGATCAGAATGGGGACGAGGTGGCCTATCCTGACACGCTGGTCGGCACTGACAGCCACACCACCATGGTCAATGGCCTGGCGGTTCTGGGCTGGGGTGTTGGCGGGATCGAGGCTGAGGCCGCGATGCTGGGCCAGCCGATTTCCATGCTGATCCCAGAGGTCGTTGGCTTTGAACTGACCGGCGACATGGTTGAGGGCACAACCGGCACCGATCTGGTGCTGAAAGTCGTGGAAATGCTGCGCGCCAAGGGCGTGGTCAGCAAGTTCGTCGAATTTTACGGCGAAGGGCTGGATCGCCTGCCGCTGGCAGATCGCGCCACCATCGCCAATATGGCCCCGGAATATGGCGCGACTTGCGGCTTCTTCCCCATTGATGACGAAACCCTGCGCTATCTGCGCACGTCTGGTCGGTCCGAGGATCGGATCGCGCTGGTCGAGGCTTATGCCAAGGAAAACGGGTTCTGGCGTGATGCGGATTACGCCCCTGTCTATACCGACACGCTGCATCTGGATATGGGCACGATTGTCCCCGCGATTTCCGGCCCCAAACGCCCGCAGGATTATGTGGCTCTGACCGACGGCCAAAAGGCTTTCCGCCGCGAAATGGAAGAAACCTTCAAGCGCCCGATGGGCAAACAGGTGGCCGTCGCGGGCGAAGATTACACATTGGATTCTGGTAAGGTTGTGATCGCCTCGATCACGTCCTGCACCAACACCTCAAACCCCTATGTGATGATCGGCGCCGGTTTGGTGGCCCGCAAGGCAGCAGCCCTAGGCCTGAATCGCAAGCCGTGGGTCAAGACATCGCTGGCCCCCGGCTCGCAGGTTGTGAGCGCCTATCTGGAGGCCGCGAACCTTCAGGAAGATCTTGACAAGATCGGCTTTAACCTTGTCGGTTATGGCTGCACCACCTGTATCGGTAACTCTGGCCCGATCCAAAAAGAACTGTCTGCCGCGATTGCAGAGGGCGATCTGGTGGCGACATCTGTTCTATCCGGCAACCGCAATTTTGAGGGCCGGATCAGCCCGGATGTGCGCGCGAACTATCTGGCATCACCGCCGCTGGTGGTGGCCTATGCGCTGGCCGGAACCATGGATATCAATCTGGCGACAGACCCGATTGCCCAAACCCCGGATGGTCAGGACGTATATCTGAAAGACATCTGGCCGACTCAGGCAGAAATTGCTGAACTGGTCGAGGCGACCGTGACGCGCGAAGCGTTTGTCGAGAAATACGCCGAGGTCTTTACCGGCGACGAGAAATGGCAAGGCGTGGAAACCACAGACAGCCAGCTTTATGACTGGCCGGCGACCTCTACGTATGTGCAACACCCGCCCTATTTCCAAGGGATGAGCAAAGAACCGGGCGTGATAACCAATATCGAGGGCGCGAAAGTGCTGGCGGTTTTGGGCGACATGATCACCACTGACCACATTTCGCCTGCCGGATCATTCAAGGAAACAACGCCTGCGGGTAAGTATCTGACCGACCGTCAGGTTGCCCCCCGCGAGTTCAATTCCTACGGCTCCCGTCGTGGCAACCATCAGGTGATGATGCGTGGCACCTTTGCCAATATCCGTATCAAGAATGAAATGCTGGATGGGGTTGAGGGTGGATATACCAAAGGCCCGGATGGGGCTGAGACGTCGATATATGATGCCTCGATGGCCTATCAGGAGGCTGGCACGCCGCTGGTCGTCTTTGGTGGTGAGCAATACGGCGCCGGGTCATCGCGTGACTGGGCGGCCAAAGGCACCGCATTGTTGGGCGTGAAGGCCGTGATCGCGGAAAGCTTTGAACGCATCCACCGATCCAACCTGGTTGGCATGGGCGTGATCCCGTTTGAATTCACCGGGGGCGCCAGCCGCAAATCGTTGGGATTGACCGGAAATGAGACCGTTTCGATCCACGGTCTGGACACGATCGAGCCCCTGCAAGAGGTGCCCTGCACCATCACCTTTGCCGATGGGTCAGAGAAAACCATCCAGCTGAAGTGCCGGATCGATACCGCGATCGAGATTGAATATATCGAACACGGTGGCGTGCTGCATTATGTGTTGCGAAATCTGGCCACGGCCTGATTTTAACGGAATCACCTGAAAAAGCCCGGTTTCGCCGGGCTTTTTCTTTGGTCCGGCATTGTCTGCAATGAGCCAACAATGTTTTGAAAGGCATGGGATTGGGTGAATTGGTTGAACAGCGTGTTTTAAGCCGTTCCCGCGAAACGTGTGCAAATAAGGCAATTTTGCGGTGAAACAGATTGTTTCCGGAACCTGTTCTTATGGGGGCGGCCCATAGATGTTTTGTTAAGCGTTGTAAGGGGTAATGTTGTAATGATTAGTTTGACGATACCAGACAAACGCCTGTTTCGGTGCCCGGTTTCGCTCCCGTGGCTTGAATTGATGGCGTTGCTCGCTCTCGCACTGGCTGGCTAAGGCACCTGGGGCCTTGGCCGGTCAGTTCACTTCGCTTGATCCAGAACTGGCCGGATGCGACGGGCCAGTGATCTTTGCGTGACGGGCCCGGCAAAGCGCAGCAGGATAGTTCCGTTTGAATCCACCACAAAGGTTTCCGGCACACCGGCGACCCCCCAGTCGATGGCGGCACGGGCGTTGGGATCGGCGGCTATGGCTGCAAAGGGATCTCCCAGCTCATCCAGAAAGGCCAGCGCCTTTTCCGGGTCATCGCGGTAATTGATGCCGTAGATCGGATAGCCCTCTTGGCGCAGAGCTTCCAAATTTGGATGTTCGGCCCGGCAGGGCGCGCACCAGCTGGCCCAGAAATTCACCAGTTTTACACCGGGTTGCTGCAGGACTTCGCGGTCAAAGGGTGCCTCTGGCCCCAGCTGCGTCAATGTGAACTCTGGCACTGGCCCGCCTTCGCGTCCGGTTGGCGGGGCGTTCGGGTCCTCTCGGCCAAGCCCAAGAAAAAACACCGCGGCCAGCCCGGCAAAGATCAGCGGCGGGGCCAATACCAAAGGATTTATCCTAGCCACGAGGAGAGATCCTTTGTTCCAGCGCGCGCAAGGCCCGCAATGTACGGCGCGACCGGATCAGGCAGATCGCGATAAGGGCCACGATCAGTATGATGCTGGCCCCGTAAGCGATGCCAACCTCGGCTGCGTATTTCCCCAGATCAGGCATCTGCATTCCCCTGTTCGCGGATCAACAGGGCCCGCATCCGGCGTTTGCGAATTTCGGTGCGGGTGTTCAGCAGCACCAGAGTGATGAACAGCGCAACAAACCCGGTGATGCAAAACAGAAGTGGGATGTAAAATGCGTTGTCGATATTGGTCTCTTTATCCAGGGACAGGGTGGCGCCCTGATGCAAGCCCTGATTCCAGAAGTTGACGGCATAGCGGCTGAGAACGGCAAAGACCGATCCGACCAGGCACAGAACGGCTGTCAGGTCGGCGGCGGTGTCCGGGTCATCAACGGCTTCCCACAGCGCGATATAGCCAAGATAGAACAGAAACAGGATCAGGAATGCGGTCAGGCGCGGATCCCAGACCCACCAGGTGCCCCACATGGGTTGCCCCCAGACCGCGCCGGTGATCAGCGCGATCAACGTCATGGTGATCCCGATCGGGGCGGCGGCCTTTGCCGCCAATGCGCTGACATGGTGCCGACGGATCAGCCAGATCAACGATGTGACCAGCATCATCACCCAGATATTGATCGCCATCATCGCGGATGGCACATGCAAGAAGATGATCTTGACCGTCGATCCCTGCCTTGCGTCATCGGGCGTGGCGAAGAAACCCCAGCCTAATCCGATCAGCAATGCTAGGGCGGCCAGCACTGCGAAAACCGGCAGAGCCACGCGTGAGGTTTGCATGAACCTTTTTGGATTTGCATATTCCCAGATCGACATTGTGCCTACCTAAGAGCCTTTCGTTTTGCGCGCAATGGGTCGGGTTAGCGCAGATTGACGCGGACAGCGGCCGCTGCTGCGAAGGGTAGGATTGCAACTGTCCCGCAGGTGATCCCGGCCAGCAGTGCCAGCGGTGTGGTTATGTCCAGACCCCGCATGCCACGTTGCAAAAGCTCGGCCCCAAAGATCAGCGTCGGGATATAGAGCGGCAGGACCAGCAGTGACAACAGTAGCCCGCCGCGTTTGAGCCCCAGAGTCAGCGCCGCCCCGAATGTGCCGATCATCGACAGGGCGGGCGTGCCCAAAATCAGGCTGAGCAGCAACCAACCCATCGCGGAGGCCGGTAGGTTCAACAAGACCCCCAGAACCGGGGCGAGCAGAGTAAGGGGGACCCCAGTGGTCAACCAATGGGCCAAGGCCTTGGTGATCACGATGCCCTCCATCGGGATGGGGGATGTGGCTAGGAGGTCTAGCGATCCATCCTCAAAATCCAGCGTGAAAATCCGATCCAGAGTCAGCAGGCAGGACAAGAGCGCCCCGAGCCATAGAATGCCGGGCGCGATGGTGGCGAGAATAGTGGTCTCCGGCCCGACGCCAAACGGCACCAGCACCACAACAATCAGGAAAAACGCAAGGCTCAGGCCAAAGCCACCGCCAGCCCGTGTGGCCAGCCTGAGATCACGGATCAAGAGCGCAATCACAAAAAGGCCTCGTCAAACTGATCAGCGGTATTGGGTTTGGCGCGGTTCGGTGTCAGGTCTAGAACATCGGCGCCCAATCCCAGTTCGATATGAGTGGCGATCATGGCCATGCCGCCACCCGCGCAATGAGAGCGGATGCAGTCGGCAAAAAGAGCAACGCTGTTTTGATCGAGCGATACCGTGGGTTCATCCAACGCCCAAAGCGCCCGACCGCTGACCAAGAGCCGGGCGAGGCCCAGCCTGCGCTTTTGACCGGCGGACAGGTTCTGTGCCTGTCGATCCTCAAGCTCCGTCAGGTCAAAGGCGGCAAGGGCCAGATCGACGGACCCGGTGCCGTGAACGCGCGCCCAGAATGTCAGATTTTCCCGAACGGTGAGCGTGGCCTTCAACCCATCCGCATGGGCGCCATAGGTGATCTGATCCTGATCATAGCGGATCTGGCCGGACAGGGCCGGTTGCAAGCCAGCGATGGTGCGCAGCAGGGTTGTTTTGCCAATTCCATTCGGGCCGCGCAGCACCAGAATCTGTCCCGGGCAGAGCGTGAAAGACACGTCTTGCAACACCGGTACACCGCCGCGCGTGCAACTTAGATGATCAATGACCAAATCCATGGCATCGGGCTTAGCCCAATCGCCGGTTGGGGAAAAGCGATTTTGGTTCAGACCGGGAAGAGCGCGAGCCCGACCCGGCGCCCTTCGGACAAGAGCACATTATAGGTCCGGCAGGCCGATGGGCTGGACATTAGTTCTAGGCCCAGCCCTGCCTTTTCCAACGCGTCCCGAAACTGGGCGGGCAGTTGGGCGACCTCTGCCCCGGTGCCAACAAACAAAACGTCCAATGCATCGGCACTGTCAAGAAGAGCGTCCTGATCGTCATATCCGCCCCACGGGGCGACGCCGGTTGGCAGCACGAGAACCGCACCTTCATAGACCTCTCCGCCGATGCGGAAGAAGCCGGGCCCATATCCATCAACGGGCTTTACGTCGGAAAAGTTGACTTCATTTAACTGCATGATCGTTTCAGTCCCACAATGGCAGGCCCGATAGGGCGGATACGGCAATGATACCATAAGCAACGCCGCGATACAGGCGTTCATACCCGGGGCGGAACATCGCGGCCCCCAACACATTGCCAATAAGATAGACCGCCGCAACGCCTATGCCCATGGCAACGGCGCTTGCCGCCAGATGGCCACTGATCGACAGGACAATCAGCATCAGAACATCGGTAACCAACAGATACATTGTAATATTGGCCCGGATGGTTTGCGCGGGCTTTTGGCTGGCCATGTAAAGCATGATGACCGGCGGCCCGGGCAGGCCCGCGCATCCAGCCAGAAAGCCACCAAGCGCACCGGCCAGATAGACCATGTGGCGTTTAAGTTCACCGTGATATCGGATACCTGCAATCAGTAGAACCAGCAGGGTCAGGGTAATGGACGAGACCCCGTATCGGAACAGCTCTGCCGAGACGATGGTCAAAATCCAGACGCCGATAGGCAGTGCGACCGCAGCCCCCAGCCCCAGCCGCATCACATCGCGCGGCGTGCCATCGCGCCAGGCCCGGGGCATGTTGGGCAAGGGGCCGACCAAATCCATGATGATCAGGGTGGTCAGGGCCTCGAATGGTGAAAGTATCTGACCGGCGACGGGCAAATAGACCATCGCCGTGCCAAACCCGGAAAAGCCGCGAACCAGCCCGGCGACAAAAGCGCCAAATGCCAGAAATGCATAATCCCCTGTCGTGATAATCGCCAGAAGTTCGGCCAGATCAGGCATCCACGTTGCCAAACTGGTTCCCGGTATTTGCATCTGGTTTTGACCAGTCGCGCTTGACGCCGAGTTTCAGCAGGATCGCAGAGGCCACAAAGATCGACGAATAGGTGCCGATGACAACGCCCAGAATCATGGCAAAGACAAAACCACGGATCACGTCACCACCCAGCACGATCAGCGATATCAAGGCCAACAACGTGGTGACAGAGGTCATGAATGTCCGGCTGAGCGTTTCATTGATCGACAGGTTCAGAACCTCTTTCAGATCCCGCTTTTTGTATTTGCGCAGGTTCTCACGTACCCGGTCAAAGACCACCACCGTGTCGTTCAGCGAATACCCAACGATGGTCAGAAGGGCCGCGATGATCGCCAGATCGAATTTGACCTGAAGCAGGCTGAAGACGCCGATGGTGATCACCACATCATGGACCAGTGCGGCCACGGCGCCCAGTGAAAACTGCCATTCAAAGCGCAGCCAGATATAGATCAGCACCGCGCCAATGGCCAATACCACGGCCAGAACCGCAGTCTGAATCAACTCGCCAGAGACTTTGGGGCCAACTGATTCGACGCTGACAAAACTAAGTGTGGGATCGATGCTTTGCAGCGCCGCAAGCACTGCAGTGCTGGTGGCGGCGGTGACCGCCTCGTCCCCTGCCTGTGCCTCCACTCGGATTTGGGTGACGTTCTGATCAGGTTTGGTTGGATCAAAGACCTCGGTTATGGACACATCCCCGAGGCCCAGTGGCGCAATCGCGTCCCGGTATTCGCTGACGACAACCGGATTGTCTGCCGTGGTGCGGAACGTGGTGCCGCCCCTAAAATCAATCCCGTAGTTCAGGCCAATCATGAAAAAAATCACGATCGAAGCCACCATGGCAATGGCAGACAGGCCCAGGGTGATGCGGGATGTGCTAAAAAAATCCCAGTTTGTGTTCGAGGGGACAAGCTTCAGTCTCATATCAAACCTCGATCTTTTTGGGACGTTTGCGTTCAAACCACATGACGATCAACAGCCGGGTAACGAAAATCGCGGTAAAGACAGAGGTTAAAATCCCCAGTCCCAGCGTGATCGAAAACCCGCGCACTGGGCCAGAGCCCATGACGAACAGGATCACAGCGGTGATGAAGGTCGTTATATTGGCGTCCAGAATGGCAGAAAGCGCCTTTTCATAGCCCAGCTCGATCGCACGGGCCGGGCCCTTGGCGGTTTTCAACTCTTCACGGATGCGTTCAAAGACCAGCACATTGGCATCGACTGCCATGCCGATGGTCAACACGATCCCGGCAATACCCGGCAGGGTCAACGTGGCCCCGATCATCGACAACAGGCCAAAAATCAGTCCGACATTGATGATCAGCGCGATATTGGCAAAAACACCAAACAGGCCATAGCTGGCGGCCATGAAGAACAGCACCGCAACAAAGGCCACGATACAGGCGATGCGCCCGGCCTCGATACTATCCTGACCCAATTCCGGGCCGATGGTGCGTTCTTCGAGAATATCGAGCCCGGCAGGCAGGGCGCCTGCGCGCAGCAGGACGGCCAGTTCGGTTGATTCCTCGACGGTGAAATTACCGGTAATGATGCCCGATCCGCCGGGGATGTGGCTTTGGATCACAGGGGCAGAGACGACTTCGCTATCCAACACGATCGCAAAGGGGTAGCCGATGTTTTCGGCAGTATAGTCGCCAAATTTGCGGGCGCCTGAGGGGTTGAAGCGGAAATTGACCGCCGGGCGGCCGTTTTGATCGAAGGAGGGTTGGGCATCGACCAGTTCCTCCCCGGTCACCACGGCACCCCGTTCGACAATGTAAAACACACCTTCCTCATCCAGAGAGGGCAGAATTTCATTGCCGGCACCGGGGGCCGCTTCACCATTCCCTGTGCGATTTACAACAGGTTTGAATTCCAGCTTGGCGGGTTTGCCCAGTAGGGTTTTCAGCTCATCCGCTGATCCAAGGCCGGGCACTTGCACCAGAATGCGCGCGGCACCCTGGCGTTGGATCGTCGGTTCGCGGGTGCCAACCTCATCCACACGCCGGCGAATGATTTCCAACGATTGTTGAACAGTCCGCTCATCCGTTGCCGCGCGTTCTGCATCAGAGAGCGTAACGGTGATTGTGTCACCTGAACCAGACACCTCGATATCGGAACCACCGACACCGGTCAGGCTGACCACGGGCTGCTGCAGACCACGAATGACCTCCAGTGCGCGGGCCATGCCGTCGGGCTGAGAGATGCGGATGTGCAGCTCATCTGCGGGACCGTCCTGACGGCGGATGGTGCCGACGGTGGCGCGTTCATCCCGCAAAAGATCACGGATTTCAGGCCACATGGATTGAACGCGGGTCTCATAGACCTCTTCGACCCGAACCTCAGTCAGAAGATGGGCGCCACCGCGCAGATCCAGCCCCAGATTGACCAGAGAGGACGGCATCCATCCCGGCCAAAGCGACAGATCCGCCTGACGGTCGGGCGTGTTCCCCAGCGCTTCGATCTCGCGCGCGGCATCATTGTGTAGCTCAACCCGCGAATAAAATCCGTTGGGCAGCGCCATCAATAGCCCGATCAGGATCACAGCCCAGATCGAGATTCGCTTCCACGACGCGATTTGCAGCATGGGAAAATCCCTGATTACAAAGAGTTAAGAGGCCGGTTCTGTTTTGCTAAGAACCTGAGCGATGGTGGATTGAACCACGCGAACCTTTACACCATCGGCCAGTTCGACCTCCAGCTCATTTTCGCCGTCTTTGACCTTGGTGACTTTGCCGATCAGGCCACCTTGGGTCACCACCTGATCGCCGCGGCGCAGGGCGGATACCATGGCCTGGTGGGTCTTCATCTTCTTTTGCTGCGGACGGATCAGCAGGAAATACATGATCGCAAAGATCAGAACGAGCGGAAAGATTTGTGCGATGCCTTCCATCGGGGTCCCCTATGTTTAATTGGCGGGACTGCCCCGCGAAACTTTGGGGGAACCTATGTGCGACAGGCCTGATTTGCAAGGCGAGAACGTATGCTGCGATACGTCGGTATTACGTCGGTATTACCACGGTGGCGAATTCGCCTGTGACACGTGCTGAGAGGCGGGTGATCTGGCAGGCCTCAGACGGGAGTATTGGGGCTAAAAAGAAATGAGGGGCCGGGGTGCGGCTCGGGTGCGACTGTGCAGAAATGAATGCAGCGACGGGGGGCCCGTCGCTGATCCTCGCCGCGGAAATGAACGGCGATGTCCAACCAAAGCGGTGGTTGTTATTGCTGAAGCACTTCTGGAGATTTGGCGGCAATCTCTACCCAATTTGCATCGGCCTGTTGGATGAAGCCTGGGATGTCTTGTTCCCATCTTTCCTGAATGTCAGCGGCGAGGTTCAGATACAGCTCTCCATCTTCGATCCGCCAGAAGTTCGGATCGCCATCAAATTTGAACCCCATCGCCGCCCCAAAGGCGCAGTAGCCACCGTATTGGGGCAGGTAGGCCTCGGGATCGGCGTCAAAGGTGGCTTTGTGTTCGTCCGAGGCAAAGCGGTAAGTGGCGTCGTTATAAACGCTGGTGATGGCATAGCTGCCCTTGGTTGGTTCACCTTCGGTGAAATAGGCGACCGGATCGTAACCTTGCAGGGCCAGACCAGTTGAGGACGCGTTCAGCTCGACGCCGGCAGCAAGGGCGGAGGTGGCGAGTGTGACGGACAGGGCAAGCCCAGTCAGAAGGTTTCTTGGGGAAATCATGTGCGTTTCTTTCAAATAATGGGCCGGGGCAGATGCGGGTTGCCCCGGCCGGTCGAGGGACAGTGTTCGCAACGCATGGCGCCTTGAACACTTGCTATCTAGTCATTAGGAACCAAATGGTACAAAACAAATATTTGTGAACAGGAATATTTCTTCCTCGAACCGGATGGGCAGGCTATGACAGACAGCATGGGACGGCCTCGTGAATTTGATATGGACCAGGCGCTGAAAGGGGCGATGGGAATTTTCTGGCGGCAGGGATATCTTGCCACCAATCTGCCCGATCTGTTGACCTCGATGGGCCTGACACGGGGCAGTTTTTACAAGGCGTTTACGGATAAAGAGAGCGTGTATTTGCAATCGCTCGACCTGTATGACCGGGAGGTCGTGGCAGCGACCTTAGAGGCGCTGAACAGCTGCAAGGAAGCCACCGCCGCGCGGTGCCTGTCGCTGTTATTCGTGCCGTCACAGCAGCCGGAAATCGGATGTTTTATCTGTAATGCAATGGTTGAAATGGCCCCGATCAATCCGGTTGTTGAAGAGCGCGCCAATCGGATGGCGGCGCGTTTGCGCGAGGGTGTTCATCAGGTGTTGGTGCGATTTAATGTGCCCGCCCAGCCCGACGCCCGCACTGAAATGGCGGACACGATCGTGCATCTTTATTTCGGTTTCAAGGCGCTGGGCCGCGCGGCAGGGCCGCAACATGACTGGCACGCGCGGTTGGAGATGTTGTTGGAACAGGGGTAAGCTGCTTGGACTGATGCCACTGTCTCGGCACGGCTATCGCGCCGTTGATGGCAGAGTTTGATGGTCTGATTCTTCCCTACCGCCGCCCCAGCATGGACAGTCGGATCAGGGTGCGTTCCATCAGGGCCATGGCAGGCGCCCGACTGGTGGATCTGAGTTGCAAGTCGGTGTCGGTCAGGATGGTCAGGGCCTGTTCCAGTCGGTGCATGCCCCAGCTTTGGGCCTGTTTTTGCATCCTGTCGCGGCGCGGGCCAAAAACCGGCGGGCGCAGGCGGGCGATGCCGGAGGATGGGCCACTGGGGTCGGAGGCCGCTGTGTGGAGCTGCCGGAAATGCCGGGTGGCACCGATGCACAGACCCACGGGTTGGACGCCCTGACTTTCAAGACGTGACAGGATCGGGCCAATTTCGCCGGTACGCGCCTCTGCCACGATATTCAGGACATCATCAAGGGCTGCCTCTGTTGACAGGGGGGCGACGGCCTCCACATCTTGGGCGTCGGCGGGGGTATCGTCGTTCAGCTTGTAAAGGGCTAGTTTTTCAACAACTTGACGGAAATCCCCGGGATCGACGCTGCGAGACAGGGCCTCTAACGCGGCCATACCGTCGCGATCCATAATTTTCACCCCCGCCTTGGCCAGATCCGATTCGATTTCCTGCCGTGTTGGGGGATCATCATAGATGCCGACGGCAAAGGCGTTGGGATGACCCTCGAACAGTTTTCTGAGGGCTGACTTGGCGGTCAGCTGCTTGGCGGTGACGATGACCTGCGCATCGCCGTCTTGCCAATCTTCCAACGCGGCGGTGATTGTTTTGGCCAGCGTGTCGGTCACGTCCTCGACAAAGGCGACGCGGGGTCCGGGGAAAAAGCTTTGCGCCTTGATCGCGTCAGACAGCATCGCCGGGTCCTTGCGCAGATCAGCGGCGGGAATGCGGGTCAGGCGCATTTCCTCCTCCCCCTGCGGGCCGATCAGGGCGGCAATCACCTGTTGGCGTTTCAGGGCCACACGCATGGCATCGGCCCCGTAGATCAACAGACCCGTTTTTGCTGGGTCAGGTTTGGCGAAATAGTCGCTGGCTTGCCGGGCGTTCAGCTTCATTCGGCCCAGTCACCGGATGTGGCGATCAGGCGGGCACTGATCTGATCGGCCAGAATCAGCATCAAGCGGCTGTGGGCATCGCGGCGCGCGGTTTGCGTGGACAAGGTGGTGCCGGTGGCGGAATAGGCGGTGAAGTTATCGACCTGTCCAGATGTGGCAATCACGCCGGTCGCAATGTCGGTGACGCTATATTTAACCTGCCCGACGAGGTTATAGCGGGTGATTTCCTGCGTCGGGGCAGTGCCCAGATCATCCTGATCAACCTCGATCGTATAGCGCAGCGCAAAGCGCGGCGATTGCGGCTGGCCCAGACGGGTTTCCAACTGACGAACCAGATCAAACCCGTTGCGGGTGTCGGGGGCGGCGGCCTCTATCTGGCCGGTCAATGCCGATGCGCTGCCGCCGGGGCCATACACGGGCTCATACCCGCAGGCCCCCAGGGCGAGGGCAGATAGGATGAAGGCTCGGCGATCAGGCAACCACATTGACGATCCGTCCGGGAACTACGATCAGTTTCTTGGGCGCGGCCCCGTTCAGCGCCCTTTGCACAGCTTCATCCGCCAGCGCCAGTTTTTCAATCTCTTCTTTCGCCATATCCTTGGGAACAGAGATTTCAGAGCGCCGCTTGCCATTGATTTGGATCGGCATGATCACTGTGTCATCGACCAGCATGGCCGGATCGGCTTTGGGCCACGGGGCGTTGATAACCAACCCTTCGCCACCCAGCATGGCCCAGATATCTTCGGCCAGATGTGGGGTCATGGGCCCCATCAGCTGTGCCATAATGCGCATGGCGTCACGGCGAGCCTGTACAGAAGCCTTTGATTTCGCGATCGTGTTGGTGAAAGCATAAAGTTTCGCGACCGAGGTGTTAAAGGCAAATCCTTCGACACCTTCGGTCACGGATTGGATGGTTTTATGGGTTTCACGGATGAGCGCGTCGTCTTGTGATGCGTCGCCACCTTTGGCCGTTGTGATGTCATTTGCGATCCGCCAGACGCGGGCCAGGTGTTTATGTGCGGCCTCTGCGCCTGCGGCCGTCCATTCCACATCGCGTTCCGGTGGGCTGTCAGACATCACGAACCAGCGCGCGGTGTCGGCACCGTATTGGGCAATGATGCTCATCGGGTCGACGACGTTTTTCTTGGATTTCGACATTTTGGCCGACGGGATCACCTCTACCGCCTCGCCCGTTGCTTTGACCGTGTTGGTGTCGGTGTCGACATCTTCGGGCAAGTGATAGACCGGGCGGCCACGCGCGTCGCGGGTTTGATAGATCGCATGGGTGACCATGCCTTGGGTAAAGAGCGCGTTGAACGGCTCCTTCGCGCTTTCCGGCAAGTGGCCGCAGATATGCATCGCGCGGGCAAAGAAGCGGGAATAGAGCAGGTGCAGAATAGCGTGCTCGATGCCGCCGATATATTGATCGACATTCATCCAGTATTCGGCATCGGCCAGATTGGTCGGTGTTTCGGCACGGGGGCTGGTGAAACGGGCGAAATACCACGACGAATCAACGAACGTATCCATCGTGTCGGTTTCACGGCACGCGGGCTTACCGCAGGACGGGCAGGTCACATCACGCCATGTTGGGTGGCGGTCCAGCGGATTACCGGGTTGGTCAAAGCTGACATCCTGTGGCAGTTCGACCGGTAGGTTTTCCTTTTTCTCTGGCACGACGCCGCAGGTTTCACAATGCACAACCGGAATTGGGCAACCCCAATAGCGTTGGCGGGAAAGCCCCCAATCGCGCAGGCGATAGGTGGTCATGCCCGTACCCCAGCCCATCTTTTCGAAATGCGCAATGGCGTGATCGATGGCGTCTTGTCCGGTCATCTGATCCGGCCCGCTGATCGGGCGGACATATTCCACCAGCTCATCCTTGCCCGGCACAAAGGGCTCTGCCAGGATTTCCGGCATGACATAGCTGTCATCCCGGTCTGATCCCAAGGGGCGGAATGTATCGATAATCGGCAGGTCATATTTGCGGGCAAAGTCGTGATCGCGTTGATCATGAGCCGGGCAGCCGAAAATGGCGCCGGTGCCGTAATCCATCAGGATGAAGTTTGCGATAAAGACGGGCAGATTGTCGCCGTCATAAACGCTGGCGCGAATGCCGGTGTCATAGCCCAGTTTTTCGGCTTTCTCCAATGCCTCTGCCGTTGTGCCGCCTTTGCGGCATTCGGCGCAAAAGGCTGCGATTGCGGGGTTTTCAGCCTCCAGCGCCTTGGCCAGTGGGTGGTCGGGGGAAATGCCGACGAAAGAGGCACCAAAATACGTATCGGGCCGCGTGGTGTAGACATCTATCTTTTCAAACCCTGCGGGCGCCCCGGTGGTGTTAAAGCTAAACTGCAGGCCCCGGGATTTGCCGATCCAGTTTTGCTGCATCAGTTTCACTTTGGCGGGCCATTCGTCCAGATCATCAATGGCTGACAGCAATTCCTCTGAATGTTCAGAGATTTTAAAGAACCACTGGGTCAGCTCGCGGCGTTCGACCTCTGCGCCGGATCGCCAGCCTTTGCCGTCAATCACTTGTTCATTGGCCAGAACCGTCATGTCGACCGGATCCCAGTTCACCACGGCGTTTTTGCGGTAAACCAGCCCCTTTTCCATGAAGTCGATGAACATCGCCTGCTGCTGGCCGTAATATTCGGGGTCGCAGGTGGCAAATTCGCGGGACCAATCGATGGACAGGCCCAGGGGTTTCATCTGGTCGCGCATCACCGCGATATTGTTGTAGGTCCAAGTGCCGGGGTGACCGCCCTCGGCCATGGCGGCGTTCTCAGCCGGCATTCCGAACGCGTCCCAGCCCATCGGGTGCAGGACGCTAAACCCGCAGGACATCTTGTACCGGGCAATCACGTCGCCCATCGTATAGTTGCGCACATGGCCGATATGGATACGGCCAGAGGGGTAGGGAAACATCTCCAGCACATAGTATTTCGGCTTGGCCGCATCGCGGGTGGCTTTGAAGACATCGACCTGGTTCCAGGCGTCTTGCCATTTCGGCTCTATCTCTGCGGCGGTGTAACGATCCATAGGGCCAAGTCCTTTTACATGAAAACGCCGGGCATGGGGGCCCGGCGCGGTGATAATCCGATTGGCGGCGGGGGTCTAGAGGTCGCCGTGCTGAATCCGCAACTGGCGCGCGCGGGTCAGAATGGCATCCTCGACCGCGCGCACGGTGTTGGCATCCACAGCGCCACCACCCTGACGTTCCAGTGCCAGGTTCAGCGATCGCCCATCCAAGGCAGGATCGGTGACATGAACCGTTGCGCGATAGGCAGCCCGGCCCCCGGGTGGGCGGCCATAGCCGGTGACAATAATGCCAGAGAAAGGATCAGCAGCTTCGATAGGTAGAAATTCAAGAACATCGAGGGAAGCGACCCAGATGAATTTATTGACCTCAAGCGTGGTGTTTGGGTTGTCCTTGTTGGTGAACAGGTCCCAGAGGGTTTCGCGACCGTCCTGTTGAACGCGGTCTCTGGCTTCCAACTGGCTCCGGCTGGTGCGGGAAATGCGGCGGGCGCGGGCCTCTTCAGAGGCGGTTCTATCTGACGGGAATTGATCGGCCTCTGGATCACTGGCTTCATCCGCGGGTTGGTTGCCGCCAAAAATATTGCCCGATGACAGGCTGCCACGACCAAATCCACTGTCGCCACAGGCAGAGAGGGCGAAAAGTGCTGCGCCAACTGTAATATGCGCTAAAACTTGCTTAAAGTTCATGCCTTTTGCCCCAATTCTGTGCCGTTTACCCCTACTACCCAAGGCAATCGGGACGGGCAAGGGTTTTCGCCAGCTGTCGATACAACCAAGACTCTCGCCGGTGAGGCCAAAAACCCGACTGTGGCAAAGCTGCACCACCCTAGATGACTCTGCAATTCCGATGTCTGCTTTTCTTGCATTGAGACCCTGAAAAGAGCGAGAGAAACGCATACTCAATTCGGATTCCCCTGGATTGAGGTGCACCTTGAACAAAACTAAGGGAAAACGAAATGAAAAAAGTTCTCTTTGCTACAACTGCTCTGGTTGCCACTTCTGGCATGGCCATGGCAGATATTGACGTTTCTGGTTACATCGAAGTTGGTGTAGTTGGCGGCGACGGTGGTTACGCCGGTGGCGAAACCCAATTCCTGCAACACTGGGGCGTGACCTTCGCTGGTTCCGGCACCACTGACAACGGTCTGAGCTTTGGCTTCACCGGTCAGATTGACGACACCTCCAATGTGAACGCGAACACCAACGCGGCCCTGCGTCTGGATTCCGAAACCGCATGGATCTCCGGTTCCTGGGGTACGCTGACCATGGGTGACACCGATGGTGCGTTTGACTGGGCGATGCAGGAAGTTGGCTTCGGCACATCGATTTCTGATGACCACACCTCTCATGGTGGCTTCAGCTTTAACGGCGGTCTAGACGGACTGTATGACGATCAGGTTCTGCGTTATGACCACAGCGTAGGTGGTTTCGGCTTCGCAGTATCGCTGGAACTAAATGATTCCACTGTTGTGAGTGGTGATGATGTTTATGGCATCGGTATCACATACGACATGGCACTGGGCGGCGTTGATCTGGGTCTCGGCCTTGCTTACCAAGCTGCTGATGACGTTACTGTTGCTGGCGACATGAATATCATCGGTGTTTCCGTCGACGCAGCCTTTGCCGGTGGATTGGGTGTTCGCCTGAACTATTCTCAGCTGGAAACAGATCTTTTAGGCGATCTCGATCACATGGGCATCGGTGTAGGCTACACCACTGGTGCTTTGACAGTAGAAGCCAACTACGGTGAACACGACTTCTCTTCAGGGGTAGATGCAGATGGCTTTGGTATCGGTATCAACTACGATCTGGGCGGCGGAGCGGTTGCCATGTTCGGTTATGGTTCTTCGACCCATCCGAGCTGGACAACTTATGCTGTTGACAACAGCGACGAGCGTTGGTCGCTGGGTCTGGGCATGTCCTTCTAATCTTAGAAGAACAGCCTAACGGCATTAGGGCAGGTCTTCGGACCTGCCCTTTTCTTTTGGCGCGAGGTGGTGTTTTTGTGGGGGCAGGCAAAAGCGGGGAATCAGATGGCGTTGCGGGATATTCAGGACCAGATTGCAAAAGAGATGGCGCGGGTCGGGCGTGATCCGGGCACTGTTCAGCTGATCGCCGTGTCCAAGCGTCAGCCCGATGATCGCACCCGCGCGGTGCTGGAAGAAGGGCACCGTTTGTTCGGCGAAAACACCGTGCAGGAGGCCGCAGGGAAATGGCCCGCGTTTCGCGAGGAGTTTCCCGGGGTAGAGGTGCATCTGCTGGGCCCTTTGCAGACCAACAAGGCGCGGCAGGCGATGGACTTGTTTGAATGTATCCATTCGCTGGATCGGCCAAAGCTTGCCAAAACGCTGGCCCGTTTGCGTGACGAAACGGGCCAATGTCCGGATCTGTTCATTCAGGTCAATACCGGCGAGGAGGAGCAGAAGGCAGGGGTGATGCCCGCCGATGCCGATGCCTTTATTGCGGACTGTCGCGCACTGGGCCTGCCGATCATCGGGTTGATGTGCATCCCGCCGGTGGAGGAGGAACCCAGCCTGCATTTCGCGCTGTTGAAAAAGATCGCGGATCGAAATGGGTTGGACCAGCTATCGATGGGGATGAGCGGCGATTTCGAACGCGCAATTGCCCAAGGTGCGACCCATGTGCGGGTGGGATCAGCGATTTTCGGGGCGCGGGATTATTGAAATCGGGTCCGGAGTGTCACACGATAGCCCGGCGGAGGATTTCAAATGTGGCCATTTAAGAAGAAGACGGAACAAGCCCCAGAGACAGGCATTTACCTGACGGCGCGACTGAATGCGAAGGTCCAGCCGATCGATCGTGGTGATTACTATGAGGATCCATTGGATGACGCCTTAACCGAAGCTGGGTTGGGTCAGGTCACAGGTGGCGGCACCCAATTGGCGGATGAGCCGCATGGGATCGAGTTTTGCGATCTGGAAATTTGCGTGCCGGAAGTGGACGAAGCGCGCGTCACCTTCATCACCACAAAGTTAGAGGAGCTAGGCGCGCCAAAAGGGTCGAGCTTGATAAATGACAGCGGTGATGTGGTCGCGCATTTTGGCACGACAGAAGGTTTGGCGCTGTTTTTGAACGGCACCGATCTGGATGACAGCGTATATGAGAGCTGTGACGTCAATCATGTGATTGAGCGGTGCGAAGAGTTGATGAACGGCGGCGGCGTTTATCGCGGCCATTGGCAGGGATCAAAGGAAACCGGGTTGTATTTTTACGGGGATAGCTTTGAGGCGATGAGATCCGCAATTGCAGATTTTGTTGCCGGATATCCGCTGTGTGACCAGAGCAGATTTGAACAAATCGCCTGAGCCATTACCGAAGATGTGGCACGAGCAATCGGGTTCCCGGCGCGATCCGGCTGATGATCCAACGCAGATTTGGTTCAGAAAATGCGATGCAGCCCTCGGTGGGAAATCGGGGTCGCCGCCAGATATGCAGAAAAATGGCAGACCCCTTGTCGGGGGTTGCGACGGGCCAGTTCCAATCGGTGATCAGCACCATGTCATAAAGCGGATCGGATCGGCGCAGCACCTCGTGGCTATGCGGATAGGGCGCGCGGACATGCAGGTTATAGGCGGCCTCACCTGATGCGTCTGACCAAAGATCCCGGGGGCCAATGGGCCAGGCCCAATCATTGGGGCGCGCCATGCGGTCCGGGCGATAATACATCCCCATGATCCGGTGGGTGCCTGCAGGTGTGGCACCGTCGCCTTCGCGCTTGTTCGTGGAAATCCCACCACCCCCGATGGCACAGGGGATCGTGCGCCCCATGAACCGCACACCGCGTGGCGTTAGAACCAGATCGGCAGGGGTCAAAACAGATGCCCGGATTTGCGCGCCTTGGTGTCCAGATAGGCGGTGTTTTGATCGGTGCGGCCGACCTTGAGGGGCACGCGGTCTGTCACCTCGATGCCCATCTCGCGCATCCGGTCGATCTTGGCAGGATTATTGGTCATCAGCCGCACAGAGGAAAAGCCAAGTTTTTTCAGGATTTCGGCCCCGATGCGGAAATCGCGTTCGTCATCCTCAAACCCCAGCCGGTGATTGGCCTCGACCGTGTCAAAGCCCTGATCCTGCAGGGAATAGGCGCGCATTTTGTTGGCCAGACCGATGCCGCGGCCTTCTTGATTGAGATAGAGCAACACGCCCGAACCTTCGGCCCCCATTTGCGCGAGCGCTGTGTTCAGTTGCGGGCCGCAATCGCATTTCAGGCTGCCCAACACATCACCGGTGAAACAGGCGGAATGGAGCCGTGCAAGCACTGGATCGCAACGCTGCGGGCGGCCAATTTCGATAGCGTAATGTTCGGTGCTGCCATCGCCGGGGCGAAAGATATGCAAGCGCCCGGCCTGCGCCGCCTGCATCGGCAGGCGGGCGTGAACGACCGGCTGCATGGGCGTGCTTTGCGCCAGATAGGGGGCGGCCTGACGGGTGTCGATCAAGGTTAAATCATTTTCCTGGGCGAAGGATTGCGGGCCCTCCACCGGGGCGCAGACCGCGGCGGGCAGGACCTGTGCGCCCTTGACCAGTTGAATGGCAGCGCGGTGCAATGCGCCGTCGCCCTCACGCTCTGTGGCCAGGGGCCCCTTCATCGGGTGCATCAGGTCATCGGCCGGATCGGCCAATGCGCGGATCCAACTAAGTCCGACATCGGCGGGGATTTTGACCCGCGCGATATCCCCGTCATAGCAGCGCGCCTTTAACGTTTCGGCGCGGCGGCTGGTCAGTGTCAGAACCGGAGCACGGCCAAGCGCGCGCAGACTGTTCAACCGATCCTCTGTCATGGTTTCGGCAGATAAAATGATCAGTGCCCGATCCCCATCATGCACGACAACCGCCCCCCCCATGCGCAAATCAGCGCGGGCGCGGCTTAGACGTTCAGCGATGGTGGGCAGAAGGCTCATTTATTGACCATGGGTGGTATCAAACTCGTGTCCGGCAGGTTTAAAGTGCTTTGTAAGAATATGAAACATTTTCTGTCGAATTGACACGAGCGCGTGAAATTCGTGTCAGGCACCTTGTCGTGGGCGTATGGAATGATCAATTCTCGGACAAGGTTACGGAGGATAGACGCATGAGCAACCTGAAAAAGATCCTGCTGGTTGATGACGATGATGACCTGCGCGAGGCATTGTCGGATCAACTGCTAACCACAGAGGACTTCGACGTCTTTGACGCCGCGAATGGGTCTGAGGCATTGGAAAAGATCAAGCAGGCAATTTACGATCTGGTTATTCTGGACGTCGGCCTGCCGGACACAGATGGGCGTGAGTTGTGCCGCCTGATGCGCAAACAGGGGGTGAAATGCCCGGTTTTGATGCTGACCGGCCATGACAGCGATGCGGATACGATTTTGGGCCTGGATGCCGGGGCCAATGACTATGTGACCAAGCCATTCAAGTTTCCCGTCCTTTTGGCGCGCGTGCGCGCCCAATTAAGGCAACATGAGCAGTCGGAAGATGCCGTATTTCAGCTGGGACCATATACGTTCAAACCTGCCATGAAGATGCTGGTGGACGATGATGATCGCAAGATCAGGCTGACCGAAAAAGAGACTAACATATTGAAATTCCTGTATCGTTCCACGGAGAACGTGGTCGCGCGGGATATCCTCTTGCACGAGGTTTGGGGCTATAATGCCGGTGTCACGACACATACGTTGGAAACACATATCTATCGTCTTCGTCAAAAAATAGAACCAGATCCGGCAAATGCGCGCCTTCTTGTGACCGAATCTGGTGGGTATCGTTTAAATAGCTAAGTAATAGAGAACCCCGCCGTGCCCGGGTTATGGCACGATCCTCCCTGTTGAACTGGCCCGGGCTCTGCCCGGGTCTTTTTTGTCTGGATTGGCCGAAATTGAAGGCTGGTGACAGGAAATGGCCCTAACCCGCATCTATCGGGTGTGTTTGGGTGCAGAGATGGATATATCAGGATCAGAGATATTTTGTACCGAGGATCCCATGCCATTTACCCTTGCCACTTGGAACATCAATTCGGTCCGCCTGCGGGAGCCGATTGTCCTGAAACTGTTGCAAGACGAGGCGCCGGATGTGTTGTGCCTGCAGGAATGCAAATCCCCGGTCGAAAAGATCCCGACAGAAAATTTCGAGGCCTTGGGCTATCGCCACATGATTGCGCGCGGGCAGAAAGGCTATAACGGGGTGATGATCCTGAGCCGCCTGCCGATAACAGAGGTCGTCAGCCACGACTTTGCAAATTTGAACCACGCGCGGCACATCGCTGGGCAGTTGGAAAATGGGGTGATCATTCACAATTTCTATGTCCCCGCCGGGGGTGATGTGCCGGATCGGGAGGTGAACGAGAAGTTTGGTCAGAAACTGGATTACCTGACCGAAATGCGGGATCACTTTCACGCAGAGCGGCCTGAAAAGGCGATCCTGGTCGGTGATCTGAACATCGCCCCGCGCGAGGATGATGTCTGGTCACACAAGCAGCTTTTGAAAATTGTCAGCCATACACCAACTGAGGTAGAGCATCTGACTGATGTGATGGAGGCCGGACGCTGGCAGGACATCACCCGGCAGGACATCCCCGAGGGGCAACTTTACAGCTGGTGGTCCTACCGCGCGCGCGACTGGGACGCAGCGGATAAGGGCCGGCGGCTGGATCATGTCTGGGCAACCTCTGATATCGCAGCCTCTGGCCATTCCAGCCGCGTCTTGCGCGCCGCCCGCGGTTGGGAAAAACCCTCCGACCACGCGCCTGTTTTCGCGACGTTTGATGTGTAAGAAACTAAGCCCCGGAATGACCGGGGCTTTGTTTTGAAAATCTACGTGATGTTTCAGTGCTCAATATGTTCTTCGCGGACGAACATGTTGGCCCAGGCGCGGTCGATCAGGTCTGGTGACATCTGATAGGGGATGCCTTCGAATTCGCATATCGAAATCATCTGGTCGATCAGGAAGATCGGCTGATAGTTCGCGTAGACATTGTTGATGGTTGGATAAATCTCTTTCATCAGATAGACCAATGTTGGCTCATCCAGCGGCAATTGGCGTTTGCGTGCGACCATCGCGAAAATTTTCAGATAATCCGCCTGATCGGGGCCGTCGATTTTGATCTTGTAGAAAATCCGGCGCAGGGCCGCCTTATCGAAGATCTCGTTCGGGTGGAAGTTGGTTGAAAAGATTACCAGCGTGTCAAATGGCACCTCGAACTTTTCACCTGATTGCAGGGCCAGGATATCCTTGGATTCTTCCAGCGGGACGATCCAGCGGTTGATCAGCGCCTGTGGCGGTTCGGCCTGACGGCCAAGGTCGTCGACGATAAAGACGCCGCCGGTGGATTTCAGTTGCAGGGGGGCCTGATAGGTGCGTGCGGTCGGGTTATAGACCAAATCCAGCATCGACAGGGACAATTCACCACCGGTGATCACCGTGGGGCGTTCACAGCGCACATAGCGCGTATCAAAGCGGTTGGCGGTACGACGCAGGGCGTTGGGGTCCTCTGCCTGCTCTTCGGCCTTGGAATGGACGATCGGGTCGTAAACCGTGATCACCTGACCCGCATATTCGATGGCACGGGGCACATAGATCTTATCCCCCAGCGCATCGCGGATGCCGTTGGAGATGGAGGATTTACCATTACCCGGCGGGCCATACATCAGGATCGAACGGCCAGAGCCCACAGCGGGTCCCAGATGATCCAACAGGCTATCGGGCAGGATCAGGTGACCCATAGCGCCGGTCAGCTGTTCGCGGGTGATCTGGATGTTGCGGATCGACTGGCGTTCAACCTGTTCGCGGTAGACATCCAGCGGCACCGGCATGGCGCCGTAATATTCGGACTGCGCCAGCGCATCCATGGCGCGGGCTTTGCCAGCGTCGGTCAGCTGATAGCCCATTTCATTGCCGGCGTTGGCGTGCAGGGTGCCTGTGGCCTCCAGCAGCTTCTGTTCGCGGGCCATGTCGACCAGTTCCTGTGTCACCGGGATTGGCAGGCAGATGGCCTTGGCGATTTCAGAGACTTGTTCAGCATTCTTGCGGAAAATCGTTTTCAGAAGAATATCCCGCATCATCACGACGGGAAGCTGCATCTCGTGCATCCGGCGTGGGGCCGGGGGCGCGACGACATTCGACACTTGCATATTCATGGCGGTAGGAACCTCTGCCGTTCAGCCTGTAATTTCAACGTGATACAGGTGATAGGCAAACCCGCACACCTGTCACGGGCGCGGAGTATCCCGCACCACCGTAAATGTCGTGGGTGGAGCGGGCATTGACGGGGCCAATATGTGGCGATTTCAAGGTATTGTTTCCAACCCCGAAATCAGATGCCGGACATGATGGCCGTCGTCAGATAAGTGATTAGTGCGCCAGCCAAGGCCGTGCCCATGGGAAAGGCAAGATGATCCCAGCTTTTCCAATCTGGCGTGGCGCGACGGACAAAACCGATCCGGCTGCCAATACGGTGCAGGATGAAGGCAACGATCAGAATTCCGGCCAGCATGAAGATAAACCGCAACGAATCAGGCAGGGCGACAAAGGGGGCAATCGCAGCCATCAGTTTGGCATCACCCCCGCCAATCAGGCGCACGAGGTTCAACAAAAATCCAATCACCAACACCACAACCAGATGCAAGAGCCGCCACAGATAAGTGTCAAAGGGCAGGGCGATCAATCCGACAATCAGAAAGACCAAGGCCAATGCACCCGCGGTGACATTCAAAATCTTCATATATTTCAGGTCTGTATAAGCAGCCCAAAGAACGATTGGGGTGGCGAAGGGTAAAAACCAAAGCGCCTCGGAACTTGTGAGTGTCATGAGTTTCAGCCGTTTACTACGTTATCTTCCAGGGCGCGCAGCGATCTGACCGCGGCCTCGAAATGCTGTGGGTGGGTATCGATGGCATTTTGCAGCAGGCCTTTGCCGATTGTGACATCGCCCTGTTTGATCGCAGCGAGTGCCATAGAATAAAGCAGATGTGCCCGTTCAACTTGGGTCATTTCGACAACCGGCAGGTCGTAGTTGCGCTGTGCGGCGCGGGCCAGAACCAGGTTGTTTTTGGCGGTGAACAGGTTGCGGTCATTGCGCAGGGCGCGATTGAACAGCTCTTCCGCCTGACGATATTGGCCACGGGTCAGTTTCGAATATCCCCAGTTGTTCAGGACACCCGCCGGTGTGGTCGTCAGCCCAGAGGCGACTTCATAAAAACTGTCCGCCTTGTGCCATTCCTGATTGCTGTCGGCGATCATGGCTTCCAGACGGTAGCGTTTAAAGGTTTCGTGGGTCGGGGGGATGGTATCCAGCACGGTTTCCGCCTCTGCCCAGTTATTCGACCGGATCAGCGCATCGGCCAGTTCGACCTTGTCATTCTCATTTGACTCCGGGTGTTCCACGGCTTTGCGCCAGATCGAAACAGCCTCTGTAGCGCGGCCAGAGCGTACCAATGACCGGCCCAACCCCCGCATCAGATCGATGCGATCGGGATTTTGGGCCAAAGTTCTGGAAAAATACGAAACCGCCTCTTCCGGGTCTGCAGCGTTCAGCATCAGATGGCTGAGATTGGTGTCATCGATGGCATTGACTTCTGCCAGAGCGCGTTCGACCTCTTCCTCTGGTGAGGGTTCGCAGGCAGACAGGATAAATGCGCCTGCCAAGCACAATGAAATACGTGTAATGTGGCGCATTTTCTGCGTCCTTCTACTCTTGCCTCTCAGGTGTCTGGAGTAAGAGAAATTCGCTCCTGCCCCGTCTCACCAATTCAAAATTATAGTTGTTTTGAGGGGCATCATACCCCTGATTGTCGTTCTTGGCGATAGCCAGTCGCAGGTTGTCGCGGATCGAGTCACTTTGGCCACTGTCGAGCGCATAGGCGCGGCGGAAAACCTGTTCAGCCTCCCCTGTCTGTCCGGTTTCCATCAGGATAACGCCAAGATTGTTCCAGGCGGCAGGGAAGGAGTCGTGTTCAGCGGTGGCCCGACGCAACGTATCCTCTGCCTGGCCCAATCTGCCCAGACGAAGCTGGGCTGAGCCAATGGCGGACAGCGTGTCGGCATTCAACCCATGATCACCCGCCGCGCGGTGATAGGCGCGCAAGGCCAGTTGATATTCGCCTGCCGCCATCAAACGATGCCCGACAATCAACCCATCAACGCTGTCGTCAAGATCGCCAAATCCAGCCGGGGCAAAGGGATCATCCCCAAAGGGTCGGCCGCCCGTGGGTTCACAGGCGGCCAGAAGCGCAATTATTCCGATGAGACGCCAAAACTGGCTGATCATATTGCCTCAGAAGGTGTGTTCACTCAACTTTACAGCTATGTCATAGACCGAGGGACCGATCAGGATCAAGAGAAGTGGTGGAACCGTCAGCATCATTGAGGCCAAAGTCATCTTTGTTGGTAGCTTATTGGCCTTTTCTTCGGCCCGCATGACGCGTTTATCGCGCATCTCGCCTGCATAAACCCGCAAGGCTTCGGCGATGGATGTCCCGAAGGTGGCGGATTGAACCAGCACGGTCACAAAGCTCGACACATCCTGCACATCGGCGCGTTCGGCCATGTCTTTCAGAACCAACGTCTTGTCCTTACCGGCCTTCATTTCATGGGCGATCAGTTCAAATTCTTCGGCAAGGGCGGGGTAGCCCGACTGGAGTTCCTTGGACACCCGGATGATCGACTGATCCAGTGACTGACCCGCCTCAACACAGACCAGCATCATGTCCAGAGCATCGGGGAAACCATTGGTGATTTCTTCTTTGCGCCGTTCACCGCGTTTATCGACCCAATATTTCGGCAACATATAGCCGACGAGGCCGGGAAAAAGGCCGGTCATCATCATCGATTGGATCGTCAGCTCCTCTTCGCCGGTCGAACGGAGCAACGTGACCAACGCGCCGATCGCAAGCAAACCAAGCCCCATCGCGAATTGCAGGAAGTGGTAGGTGCGGACGGATTGCTTGCTGCGATACCCAGCCTGCATCAGTTTCAGGCGAATGGCAGAATATTCTTCCTCATTCTTCGGCTCGAGGAAATTGGAGTATTTCTGCAGCTTATCGTTTTTGTTAGACGCGCGCAGACGCTGTTGAGTTTTTACAGGTGCCCGAGCGTTTGACTGTTCTTTCAGCTTATCAAGCGGATCCTTGCGCTTCTTCAAGAGGATCGGCAGTGTCAAAAGGATCAGGAACATGCCCAGGATACCAACGGCCATAAGTGGGCCCAGCGGCCCCAGTTTGGCGATCAGCATCTCATTGATTGTGTTGATGAAATCCATGATCTTTTCCTAAACCTTTATGTTCACAAGCGTGCGCATCACGATCATGTTGACGATGAGAAATGCTGCCACAACCAGACAAGCGGGGATGAAGTATTCCGTTTCTTTCACGTCATCATAATAGTCTGGCTTGATAATATTGATCAGCATGATCGCCAGTAGCGGGAAGCCAGACAGGAAGTTGCCAGACCATTTCGCCTCTGCCGTGATCGCCTTGACCCGGCGGAACAGGCGGAAACGCGACCGGATCACCTTGGCCAGCCCATCCAGGATTTCGGCGAGGTTACCGCCTGACACCTGTTGGATTGTGACCGCGACGGCCAGAAAGCGCATATCTTGGTTGTCTAGACGCACGGCCAGATCTTTCAAGGCTTCGCCGACGTCGCGGCCATAGGCTGCCTCGTCCGATATCATGCCCATTTCTGTGGCCAGCGGGTCCGGAATTTCCGTCGACACAATGCCCAGAGAAGCAGAGAAGGGGTGGCCAACACGCAGGGAGCGTACCATCAACTCAACCGCATCGGGCAGTTGTTCTTCGATCATGCTGGTGCGTTTTTTTGCCTTGCCATTGACCCAGACATAGACGCCACCGATGCCCATCACCACGGATACGCCCGCGCGCACAACCAATGACGCCTCTGTGCCGGCTGTCAGGCCAACAAAGGCGAAAGCCGACAAAAGCACCATCATCATGATCAGCTGGGTGGGGGTAAAGACGATCCCGGCCTTCTGTGCCTTATCAGCCAGAAGCGAATAGATCGGGATCGACCGGGATTTCATGTGTTGACTCATCTCCTTGCGGAGTTGTTCCAGCACCTGCTCGCGGCCCATGCCCTTTTCCAGCATGTCGATACGGCGGTTGATTTTATTGTTCAGACTGATCGATTTGCCGAACATGGTCAGGTAGACACCTTCGACCAATGCGATCACGCCGACAAAGATAAGCCCGTAGATTATGATTTCCGGATCAATAGACATGATTTACTCCGCTGCAATGGGCTCAAAGATGGAGGCAGGCAGATCGTAGCCCCACATCCGGAAGCGTTCTGAATAGTGGCTGCGCACACCGGTGGCGGTGAAGTGGCCGAGGATCTTGTTGTCAGATGTCAGGCCGACGCGCTGGAAACGGAAAATTTCCTGCATGGAGATCACTTCACCCTCCATCCCTGTGACTTCGGTGATGGACACCATGCGGCGCGACCCGTCCTGCAGGCGGCTGGCCTGGACGATCAGGTTCACAGCTGATGCGATCTGGGCGCGCACAGCCTTAATCGGCATCTCGATCCCGGCCATGGCGATCATGTTTTCCAGACGCGACACACCATCGCGGGCAGAGTTGGCGTGGATCGTCGTCATCGACCCGTCGTGGCCGGTGTTCATGGCCTGCAGCATGTCGATCACTTCTTCGCCGCGGGTCTCCCCCACGATGATCCGGTCTGGACGCATCCGCAGGGCATTTCGCAGACAGTCACGTTGGCTGACGGCACCTTTGCCTTCGACGTTGGCTGGGCGGCTTTCCATCCGGCCGACATGGGTCTGTTGCAGCTGAAGTTCTGCTGTATCCTCGATGGTCAGGATGCGTTCGCTATCGTCGATAAAACTGGAAAGCGCGTTCAGCGTTGTGGTTTTACCAGAACCAGTACCACCCGATACAATCACGTTCAGGCGGCAAGCGACGGCGGCCTGAAGATAGGCGGCCATTTCTTCGGTAAAGGCACCAAAGCGGACCAGATCATCAATGCCCAGCTTGTCGTCCTTAAACTTACGAATAGAAACCAGCGATCCGTCAACCGCAATCGGCGGAACCATGGCGTTGAAACGTGACCCATCGGACAAGCGTGCGTCGACATAGGGGTTGGATTCGTCAACCCGGCGGCCCACGGCCGACACGATCTTGTCGATGATACGCAACAGGTGTTTTTCATCCTTGAACGTGATCTCGCTGACTTCCAGTTTGCCGTCCCGCTCAACAAAGATTTGTTGCGGGCCATTGACCAGAATATCGTTGATGGTGGGGTCTTTCAAAAGTGGCTCTAGCGGGCCCAGACCGGTAACCTCGTCATAAAGTTCCTGGTTCAATTGGGTGCGTTCCTCGCGGTTCAGAACAACGCCCATATCTTCCAGCGCTTCGGAGGCCAGATCAACGATTTCTGCCCGGAGATCCTTTTCTGTCGCGGCTTCCAATGCGGACAGGTTCAAATTGTCCAGAAGGTAGCGGTGCAGTTCGACTTTGACCTCGCTGAGCCGCTGTTTGCGCTTTGTTTCCTTGTCCATTGGGGCCGCCTTTGCCGGGGCTTTCTTTGCAACCGCTTGCTGTTTTGCGGGCTCCGGTGCGGCCTTGGGCATCTGGGTGACATTGCTGGATTGCGGTGCGGCCGTTTGTTTGGCGGCTGCTGGGTCGGATTTCTTGTATCTGGAAAACATGATGAGTTACCTGTTACTGGCCGGCTGTTTCGGCGGCTTGGCTGACCTCATGAACCGAGGCGGCCAGTTTCTGGATTTCTTTGCGAAGGGGGTTTTTGGCAGCGTTTTCCGCCAGAGGAAGCCCGTGATCGCCGGACTCTGACACGGCTTTGCCGCCATCGGGCATCTGGATTTCAACGTGAATGTCCAGGCTTTCTGACAAGCGTTTCACGCGGCTTTTCCCCGACAGGTCGGTGAATTTCGGTGCGCGGTTCAAAATGTAGCGCAGCTTGGCAACGGGCAGCTCTTCGGCCTTGAGCGCGCGGATCATGCGCAAGGTGTTCTGGGCCGACCGCATATCCAGTTCCATCGTGGCCAGATAGACATGGGCCCGGTGCAGAACAACTTCCGTCCAGGCGACCAGCGTGGAGGGCATATCCACAACCACATAGTCAAAATGAGAGCTTGCCACATCCAGGAGTCTTTCCACATCTTCAGGTGTGATGATGTCCAGCGGCAGGATTTCTGAGGGCGCGGTGAAGACATGCAGTTTTTCGTTGAAGAGCTGCATAGCCTGGGTGAAGCTTTCCCCATCCAGAGATTGCAAATCCGTCAGGATCTCATAAACGATCTCTTTGCGGGGCAGATCCAGATAGGTCGATGCAGTACCGAATTGCAGATCGAGATCCAGCAGGCAAACGGTAGGGGCGTCCTCTTTGGTCAGATTTGCCAGCTCCCAGGCTAGATTGACGGCCAGCGTCGAGGCGCCGGTTCCACCTGCAAGACCGTGTACCGGAAGAGTGACACCATGTTTGTTTCCGCCACCGGGATGAGCGGTATTGGCGACGTGTTGTTGCATATCGGCTGCCATCTGCGCCTTGTTGCGCATCCGGTCGATGGCATTGTGCAATTCGCCTTCGGGCAGCGGATAGGGGACAAATTCCGCAGCGCCCATGCGCAATAACTGGTGCAGGGATATTGGGCTGACCTCTTCGGCAATCAGAACCACGGCGATGTTTTTGCCATTGGCGGCGGAGATCAGATCACCGATTTCGGAAATGTGTTCTTCGTCCTGGCTGTCGATGGCAATGGCGATGAATTCCAGTTGCTCGGCCTCTGGCTGAGACAGAAAGGCTTTCGCATCCTCAAATCCCAAATCGCCCCAGCTTTCGCCAAGTTCGCTTTCCATGTCATCGATCAACAGATCAAAATTCTGTACATCCCGTGAAACCGTACATGCCACGATCGGTGCTGGCTCGGCCTGTAGCGCTGCATTGCTGGTCATTCCCTTACGTCCTTCTCATGAAGGGCGGCAGCCTGTGTGGAGGATGATCCGTATTGCCTGTTTCACGGGTCCATCATGCCGTCGCCCATGCGCGAATCCTTCACGCACTGCTCCCAAGTGGAAAAAATGAACCGCAAGTTTGGCAACATTAGGGCCAAAAAAACGTAATTATTCGTTCATTTGAGACAATTGTGTGTAGGGGAGGGGTGTGATGAAAGGCCGTTATAAAACAGTGCCTTAAAGGTTTCGGGCGCGGGACGGTATGAGTTTTTCACACCGTCCCGCGCCCGAAACAATCGTTATTTCAATTTGAGGCTATTATTCATCACCACCTGAATCGGCTGATTCAACCGTCCGTGATGCAGTCGCACTGACAACCCATTCGCGATGGATGACTTGAGCATATTTTCCGTTCAGAATGATCGGATTGTTCTGCACAAATCCAGACACTTCAGTCATTGTACGGCGATTGCGACGCTCGCGATCCTGGGTTTGGATGAGAGGCTGTGTTTCACCCAAGGAACTGAGAGCTTCAAGCCGGCCACGGTTGATGCCGCGGCTAACCAAATAGTTCACGGCGGACTGTGCACGGCGCAGACCCAGCGACTGGTTATAAGCGTTAGAGCCGACAAGATCAGTGTGCCCGAAGACGCGGAAGCGGACTTCTGGGAATTGGGCGATCCAGTTGGCCTGTTGATCCAAGGCGCGCTTTGCTTCGGCATCCAGAACAGAGCTGTCAAAATCAAAATTGATCGTGTCTGGGACTTCGGCTGCAAATCGTTCGGCTAGAGCGATTGCATATTGCAACTGCCCGGTTTGGATCAGTTTGTTGTTCAGCGTCGAATTGCCGAAGTGGCCGCTGTCGATTTCGCTACCCGCCTCGGTGTAGAACTTACCGATTGTATGTGGGGCGCATGCGGTCAGTAAGGCGGTGGAGCCGAGAATGACCACGAAGGTTTTGAGTGTCGTTTTCATATCCATCACTCCATTACGTAGCCATAAGAACCGGAGAAGTCTTGTCTTGCGACTTCACCTGCTGCACCACTTGGTGCACCTCTGCTCGCAGCTTTACCAAACAGGAACAATTCAGCTTCCGACGGTGGGCGCACTCGGTCAGTTGGCAATGCCAACGCTTCGCCGCGTGTTGGTGTCACAAGATGTGCCGTGATGATAATCACCAGTTCGGACTGTTCGCGCTGATAGCTGGTGCTGCGGAACAAGGCGCCCAATATTGGTATGTCGCCTAACCAAGGAACTTGAGTAATGCCATCAGAGAAGTTATCCCGCAACAGGCCCGCCACAGCAAAGCTTTCGCCATCTCTCAGTTCAACTGTGGTTTCCACGCGGTTCGTGTTGAACGCGAAGAATGTCGATCCGCTAATTGAAAATGATTGATCGCTTGGGGAACTGACCTCAGCACTGATCTCGAGATTGATCTGATCGCCGCCTACGACAACGGGGATAAAGCTCAATCCAACACCGACTGGCTTGAATTCAATCGTAATCCCGTCATCCTCAACAACGGGGACAGGGAATTCGTCACCTGCGAGGAAGCTAGCCGTTTGTCCAGACAATGCAGTGAGATTCGGCTCAGCCAATGTTCTGGATAGCCCTTTGTCTTCCAAAGCATTCAGGAGAAGATCCAGTTCGAGGCTGCCGATACTTAAGATGCCGGATAGAATTCCCCCTTCGGCATTTTCGCCAACAAAGTTGGAAGATGCTTCAAGGTTCGGTTGTCCACTATCTGTGAGAGAGAAATTCATTCCCAAATTCTTTGAAACTCTGCGGCTCACCTCAGCAAACTTAACCTCCAGCATCACCTGGTGGTTGCCACCGACATTCATCAGGTTGGACACACGACCGGGGGCGTAGCGTTCGGCCAGATCCAGGGCGCGGTCCAGGCGGACCAGGCTGGAAACGATACCGGACAGAACGATCCCGTCATTCGCGGTGCGCACTTCTATGCGTTCACCGGGGAGGATTTGCTGCAGGCGTTCTTTGAATTCTGCAACATCGGGCGTGACCTGCACGTCGACATTGGTGATCAGGCGCCCCTCGGGCGTCAAAAGTGTCAATGTCGTACGCCCCGGGGTTTTGCCCAGAACATATATAGTCCGGTCGGAAAGGGTTGAAATATCAGCGATACCCGGGTTGGCGATCGAAAGTTCACCAAAGGGCGTGTCGCTTTCAACGACAACCGCGCGATTCATAGAAACCTTCAACGATGAAGAGGGCTCGCCCCGCATCACCTGAAGCGTTTCTGCATTCACCTGGGGAGGTGACGCAAAAATTACGGCTAGTCCTAAAAGGGCTGCCTTGAATACGTTTTTATATAACATGTGACCCTGCCTCTCTGTGATCACGTTAAGATGTAGCAATTGTCCGCCATTTTTAATGAAAGATGAAGCAACCGGCGGATTTTTGCAACAATCAAGCCAGCCACTATGATCTTTTTTGTGGATAACTCGCAACACCACTCAAGGATTGGTTGTTCAATTTGATCAACCACCTAGATGCTGCGGTTGCCGCTAGGGAAATGGCCCCTCCGTTTCAATATTTTGAGACGGAGAGGCCGGTTTTATCCAATGGTTTGGTTCTTAAATATCACATATCAATGTCTTGGGGCGGCCCGGAGAGTCTGGCTCGCCGTAATTTCATTACTCATCGTTGTTGGCATTGCCGCTTTGCGCCGGGCTGTTGCCTCCTTCGCTGCCGTCGCCGCCGCCGTTATTTCCGCGATCGGTGCCGTTGCTGCCATTATTGCCGTTGGAGCCGCCGGTGTTGCTCCCGTTGTTGCCATTGGAACCATTATTCCCGTTATTTCCATTCGAACCATTGTTGCCGCTATTGCCATTGTTCCCATTAGAGCCATTGTTCCCGTTGGAACCGTTGGAACCGTTGGAACCGTTGGAACCGTTGGAACCGTTGGAACCGTTGGAGCTGTTATTGCCGTTGTTGCCATTAGAGCCGTTATTGTTTGACGTGCCTGATCCACCCGAGCCGCTGCCGGTGTTTCCATTGTCACCAGTATTGCTGGTGCCGCCGGATGTGCCGGATTGGCCAGATTGATCACCACCTTGCGATGAACCCTGGTTGTTTTCGGACTGGGAATCAGACCCGCCGGATTGACCCTCGTCAGAGCGCTGGGCGTTTCTGGAACCGTTTGATGCCTGGGCAAGGTTGCTTGAACCCCGACCGTCGCGTTCAGCCCTGCGCGTATTATTAGAGGCGTCGTTGACGGGGATATCAGTCAAAAGGGCCGCCAGTTCGGGGCATTCTGCCTGCGTGTAACCCACAATTGCTGCGAATTTTGAGTGGTTGCGCAGTTTTGCCGCCAATCCACGGCTGGGCGTGCCCACACCACATAGGTCATTTGGCCCTGAAAAGAGTGTGAAGGTTTGCGCCGCTTGCGCCGACGACGGTGCAACGACGCCAATAAGAACCGCAACGAGGCCCGCACCAATGACGTGTGCGGAACCGGTGCCAAGACGACCGAATTTAGATTTATGCCCCCGAGATGATGTCAGCTTGATTTTCATAACTTTCTCACTCGTTAATAAACTTGAATTGCAAACTTTATGCCCCCGACACGCATTGGGTGGTGACTTGTCCTTTTCGCCATGTCCTGAAGGTGAGGGGAGATGTTAATCAAAATTTAGTAAATAAAATCAAAATGTTAAAACAAGTTTGCCATCAACCTGACCTATGCCGGGCCTGAAATGATCACATTCCTGCCCGAATGGCACGGAACAGTCGTGGTGCAAAATACGAAACTGTTTCCCAAGTTGGAAACCCTGCCACAAAGTTGACAAAAACTGGCTGTGAAGTTTTCACAACTCTAGCGCCGAATCTGGGGGGATGGTGCCGCAGGGGAGGATTGAACTCCCGACCTCACCCTTACCAAGGGTGCGCTCTACCACTGAGCTACTGCGGCCAGGTGCGTCTGGGGCAGGCCCCGTCGCGTGGCGGGTCATTAGCTTTAAATTTCAGATGACGCAAGCGCAATCTGGACCCTTTTTGCGGCCTGCGCTACACAGGCCGGATGAAAGACAAATCCGCAAACCAAAAGACCGGGAAGACCGCCGCAAGCCGCGAAGACCGGTTGAAAGCGGCGTTGAAGGCAAACATGGCCAAGCGCAAGGCACAGTCGCGCGCACGGCAACAGGCAGCGGCTGAGGACAGCCGGGAACAGGACAACTGATGGATTCGATTCGTGTACGGGGCAATGGGCCGCTTTCAGGGCAGATGCCGATTGCCGGGGCGAAGAACGCCTGCCTGACATTGATGCCTGCAACGCTTTTGAGCGAGGAGCCCCTGACCCTGACAAACGCACCGCGCCTGTCGGACATCAAAACCATGACGACGCTCTTGCAATCGTTGGGGGCGGAGGTGTCGTCGCTTCAGGATGGTAAGGTTCTGGCGCTGTCCAGCCATAATGCTGACAATCACGTTGCCGATTACGATATCGTGCGCAAGATGCGGGCGTCCAACCTGGTGCTGGGGCCGATGCTGGCCCGCCATGGCCATGCGGTTGTGTCCTTGCCCGGTGGTTGTGCGATCGGGGCGCGACCGATGGATTTGCATATTCATGGGCTGGAAGCGATGGGTGCAAAGATCGAGCTGAAAGATGGCTATCTGCACGCAAAGGCCGCCTCTGGCCTGAAAGGCGCCACCTATGAAATGGCTTTTGCCTCTGTCGGGGCCACGGAAAACATCCTGATGGCGGCAACGCTCGCCAAGGGCACAACGGTTTTGAAAAACGCCGCGCGCGAGCCGGAGATCGTTGATCTGGCCGATTGCCTGCGGGCGATGGGTGCACAGATCGAGGGCGACGGCACCCCGACAATAACGATTCAGGGCGTTGATCGTCTGCATGGGGCCACGCATCAGGTGGTCACCGACCGGATCGAACTGGGCACTTATATGCTGGCCCCGGCGATCGCGGGTGGTGAAGTCGAATTGATAGGCGGACGGCGCGATCTGTTGGAAACTTTCTGCCAAAAGGTCGAGGCCGCCGGTGTCGAGATCGAAGAAACCAAAGCTGGCCTGAAAGTGTCGCGCATGTCCGGGCCGATCAAGGCGGTGGATGTGACCACCGACCCCTTCCCGGGCTTCCCCACCGATTTGCAGGCGCAGTTCATGGCATTGATGTGCACGGCAGAGGGGACAAGCACCCTGCACGAAACCATTTTCGAGAACCGGTTCATGCACGCCCCGGAACTGGTGCGCATGGGGGCCGAGATTGAGGTGCATGGCGGCACCGCCCAAGTGACCGGTGTGAAGAAACTCAAAGGCGCGCCGGTGATGGCGACAGACTTGCGGGCTTCCGTATCGTTGATATTGGCTGGGCTGGCGGCAGAGGGGGAAACCACCGTCAGCCGGGTCTATCATCTGGATCGTGGTTACGAACATGTCGTTGCAAAGTTGCGCGGGATTGGTGCTGATATTGAGCGGGTAAAGGACTGATCATGGTAGATGCAACTTTTGAGGATGGCGGTGACGCCCCGCTGCGGCTGAAAGCCGAGGATGTCGTGGATTTGTCGGTCATTTCGACCCTGATCCAGGACGCGGTGTTCCCAGCATCGGAAATGACATGGCAGCGCGGGGCGCGTCGGTTTGCCATTCTGCTGAACCGGTTCCGTTGGGAAGATCAGACCGCCGCCGAACGCCGTGGCCGACCCTATGAGCGGGTGCAGTCCGTGTTGGTGCTTGACGATGCGCTGCGGGTTCAATCGCAAGGCGTTGAAAAGGGTGATCCTGACACGGTTTTGTCCCTGCTGTCGCTGGAATTTGAGGCGGGCGAAGATGGCACAGGCCGCCTGATCCTTACCTTGGCGGGTGACGGGGCGATCGGTGTGGATGTTGAATGCCTGAATGTCACGCTAAAGGATGTGACACGGCCCTATATCGCGCCATCCAAGCGGGCCCCGGGACACGAGATTTAATCCACGTTGGGTCGGCCTATTTCTGGGCATTCACGGCCTGAATTGCCGCCCGAATGGCTGCCCCGGTCGACATATCGGACGTATCAATCACAGTTGCATCCTGTGCGGGTCTCAAAGGGGCCTCTGCCCGATTCATGTCGCGCGCGTCGCGTTCGCGTACATCGGCCTGGACCTCTGCACGGGTAATGGTCATCCCCTTGTCTGACAGTTCCAGGTAACGCCGTTCGGCGCGCACTTCGGCGCTGGCGGTGATGAAAAGCTTAGCCTCGGCCTCCGGGCAGATCACGGTGCCAATATCGCGCCCATCCAGCACTGCGCCACCGTTACGACGGGCAAAGGCGCGCTGAAAATCCACCAGTGCCGTGCGAACATCCGAGATCACTGCAACTTTGGAGGCTGCCTGGGCAACGGCAGGTGTGCGTAGGTCGCCTGCGTCCAGATCCTCGGCCGTCAGGGATTTTGCAGCCGCGACCGGGTCGACGCCATCCAATACCTTGCGACCCACGGCGCGGTACAAAAGCCCGGTATCCAGATGGGCATAACCGAAATGGGCGGCAACGGCTTTTGATATCGTGCCTTTGCCCGCTGCTGCCGGGCCGTCAATCGCGATGGTGAATGCCAAAATACTGCCTCCTGCCTGCGATCATCGCTAGGCAGGAGGGCAAGAAATGTCAAATGCTTCGAAAGCGCAAAGATGGCGCAGCGAAATTATCCCCGTCCCTGCGGGATAACCTCATAACCGGGCTCTTCCGGTTCATCATCAACCATTTCCGGGGGGAAGCCGGGGGCGGTGATGCTGAGCCCGGTTGTGTCCTCCAGCCTGCGAATGATGTTGGGTGACAGTTCGCGTTCGCCGTAACGTGCGATCCCGTCTTCAAAGATCTTGATCATCAGTGGGTTCATTTCCACGGGCACGCCAGCGCGATCGGCAACCTCCTGGAAGAGGCCGATATCTTTTTTCACCAGATCCATGGTGAAAGAGATATCGCGCGACCCGTTCAGGATCACCTGACTTTCGGTTTCGTGTACGAACGAGGTGCCCGAGCTGATCTTGAACGCCTCATAGGTGGTGTTCAGATCCATGCCTGCGGCTTTCATGGTCACGAGGGCCTCGCAGCAGGTAATCAGGTTGGCTGTTGCCAAATAGTTGGTTGCGACTTTCAGGATCGAGGCGCTGCCCAGTTCGCCGGTGTGTAGAATGCGCCGGCCCATGGTTTTCAAGAATGGCAAAATCCGTTCAAAGGTCGCCCGATCACAGCCAGCAAAAATGGCGATATTGCCAGTGTCAGCGCGGTGACAACCGCCCGAAACCGGGCAATCCACGGCGGCTCCGCCCCGTTCGATGACCATGGCGCCCAGGCGCTTGACCTCTGCCTCATCGGTCGTGGACATTTCCATCCAGATTTTGCCGTCGCGCACTTCTGGCAGCATTTCCTGCATGACTGCATCTGATGCAGCGGGTGAGGGCAGGCAGGTGATGACCGCATCGCAATCGCGCATCAGCTGTGCAGGGCTTTCGGCAGCCTTGGCGCCGCGGGCGACGAAATTTGCAACCAGATCGGCATTCAGATCATGAACCGTCAGGTCGATCCCATTGCGCAAGAGCGATCCTGACAGTTTGCCCCCGACATTGCCGAGGCCGATAAATCCAACTTTCATTGACGTGTATTCTCCTGATAATCCGGCTGTGTGCCGGGTGTTTTGGTCAAGTTAGCAAACGGCGGCGTCATTCCACCGTGTGTCTTCGAAAATCCGGCCCTGATAGTGACCGGATAAAATGTCTTCTCGGGCCTGCGCCCAGTTTGCGGCCCATTGGCCTGCATCGCGCAGTTCAGATGCAGGATTGGCGCGGCTGCGGGCGACAAAACCCGGAAAGGCCGGGCGCCCGGTGGGCTGACCAGTGGGGTTGTAGCGCAGATCAACGCTCCAGCGCAGATCGTCTGACAAGTTGGGCAGGGCGCGGTGCACATTCATCTTGTGAAACAGCACCACGCCGCCCTTCCGGACGGGCAAGGCAACAGCGGCGCGATCCGCCATGATCTTGTGTGGCGCCTGTGGTTCTGATGCCAGGGCGAGGTTTGAGCAATGGACCTTTGGCCCCTCGCTATGGGAGGCGGGTACAGATGTCAGGCAGCCGTTTTCCTCTGTCGCCTCAGTGATCGCGACCCAAACCGTCAGAACCTGGGTGTCATCTGCCTCTGGCAACAAAGCAACGATATCCTGATGCCAGGTCGTGGCCCCGACATTGGAATGATCTTTCAAATCCCCGTGCACCTGCCGTTCCGGTGGCTTCATCCGCATCTGTTGCACCGGGTTTGAATAGATCTCTGGCCCGAGGATGGATTCCACCACATCCAGAATTTTGGGATGGCGCATCAGGTGAAACACCGCAGGCCCTGCATGCATATGAAAGGTGTCAGGATCGATCCCGTCGTTTAGCAAGGGCAGCGAGACGTTGAAGAATCGGTGCAGATCAGAATATTCGGCGATCAGACGAGAGTAGCGCTGACCAAATGGCGTACCCTTTAGCGGGTCGGCAATTTTCCCGTCGGCATAAAGCCGATCCGCCAGATCATCCAATAGGGCCGCGTATTCATCTTCGATCTCTTTCAGATCGGCAGGATCAATAAGCTCTGGAATGGCCAGAAAGCCAGTTTGGTTGAAGGTATTGATCTGGTCATCGCTCAGCGCGTGGGTTGTGGCATCTTTCATCAGTTCCTCCCGCTGTTCGGACTAAAAAACAGTTGGCCCCGTATTGGTGATATGCGGATGATCGGCTATTGCGAGCAAAAAGAAAAATAATATAATTTGGCCTTAATGACCAAAATTATTTGGGGATTCTGGGATGGTTCAACGGCTTCCCAATTTGATCTGGCTTCGTACGTTTGAGGCGGCTGCCCGGCATCTAAACTTCACCACGGCCGCGTCTGAGCTGGGGCTGACGCAAACCGCGGTCAGCCAGCATATCAAGGCGTTGGAAACCCGTTTGGGGGCAGCGCTTTTCATTCGCAAGCCGCGCAATCTACAAATGACCGATCTGGGGCGCGCCTATCTTTTGCCGGTGCGCACAGCGCTGGATGATCTGAACTATGCCACGCTGGGCCTGTTCGGCCCCGAAATGACCCGCGCCGTAACTGTGCGCGTGCCGGTTTCCACAACCATCCTGTGGCTTGCTGCGCAAATTTCAGACTTTCGCAGCCTCTACCCAAATATCCCTATTCGCCTGATTTCGATTAACTGGGGTGATTCCGAACCCACGCAGGATGTGGATGTGGATTTGCGCTTGGGCCATGGCAACTGGCCCGGCACCGCCGCAGAAAAGCTGTCAGATGAACATATCGTTCCGATTTGTTCGACTGAAATTGCCGATCAGATCCGAACGCCGCGTGATCTGTTAAACCATCCACTGATCCATATTTTGGGTTTCGATGACATGTGGGCGCTTTATTTCGCCGACCATGGTGTAGAGCTTGAGCCGCATCATTTCGGAATTTCAGTCGACATGAGCGCGGCAGCGTTTGAAATGGTCGAAAGCGGCGGCGGCGTGGCCACTGTGATCGCGCGTTATGCCGACGGGGCCATTGCCGCAGGTCGCAGGATCAAACGGGTGGGTCGGGCCCTGCCGTTTTCGCAATCGCATTACCTGGTGCGTCGGCCCACGCAGGCCGAAACGCGGCCAGAGGTTACGGTATTCACCGAATGGCTGCGCGAACGGTTTGCGGCTACCGATTATCGCGGCTGATATGTGCACCCAGCCCACCCATCAGCCCCTCAAAAATCGGGAAAGATGTGGCGATTGGTGATCCGTCGTCAACCGATACCGGGTTTTTCGCGGCCATGCCCAGCACCATGAATGACATGGCGATCCGGTGATCCAGGTGGCTGGCACAGGTGCCGCCACCAGGCACGCCGCCGGGGCCCATCCCATGGACGATCAGCGTGTCCTCGTCCTCTTCGATGGTGACACCGCACGCCTCCAGCCCCCGGGCCATGGCGTCGATCCGGTCGGATTCCTTGACCCGCAATTCCTTGACCCCGCGCATCACGGTGGTGCCATTTGCATAGGCCGCAACGACGGACAGGATCGGGTATTCATCAATCATGCTTGCAGCGCGCTCTGGCGGGACCTCGATCCCGTGCAGCGCTGCGTGGCGCACCCGAAGGTCTGCGACTGGCTCGCCGCCTTCTTCGCGCTGGTTTTCAAAGGTGATATCCGCGCCCATGTCGATCAGCGTGGTGTAGAGCCCATTGCGGGTTGGGTTCAGGCTGACACCGGGAACGGTGATCTCGGACCCCTCGACAATCGCCGCCGCACAAACGGGAAAGGCGGCAGAGCTGGGATCACGAGGCACGGCGATGGTCTGCGGGGTCAGCTCCGGCTGTCCGGTCAGGGTGATAACCAGGCCCTCATCGGTATTCTCTGTGATAATCTCGGCGCCAAATCCGGCCAGCATCCGTTCGGTGTGATCGCGGGTTGGTTCCTTTTCGATCACCACGGTTTGTCCGGGCGCATTCAACCCGGCCAACAACACCGCCGATTTCACCTGCGCCGATGGCATCGGTACGGTGTAGGTCACTGGAACCGGGGCCTCTGCCCCTACAATTGTCATTGGCAAGCGTCCGCCAGAGCGCCCCACCGACCGCGCCCCGAAAAGTGCGATCGGATCCGTCACGCGGCCCATGGGCCGTTTGTTCAGGCTGGCGTCGCCAGTGAACGTGACCGAGATCGGGCAGGTGGCCATGGCCCCCATGATCAGGCGCACGCCGGTGCCGGAATTGCCGCAATCGATGACGGTGTCAGGCTCGGCAAAGCCACCAACACCCACGCCATGCACCGACCATGCGCCCGGCCCATGCTGGGTAACCTCGGCACCAAAGGCACGCATCGCCTTGGCGGTGTCGAGTACGTCCTCGCCTTCCAGCAATCCGGTGATTTTGGTTTCCCCTATCGCCATCGCGCCCAGGATCAGGGACCGGTGGCTGATCGATTTGTCGCCCGGCACCTCTGCCTCGCCGGACAGGGGGCCGCATTTGCGGGAGGTCATGGGAATTGGGGTGCCGTGGCCGGACATATATCTATCCTTCGGTGGTCTCGGGAACGCTGTTAGCGCAAGACACGGGCCGCGTCCATCTCTTGTGGCCGGGTTTTTCACCCGTCCGTATCCTCGCGAAAAACCGCCTCTCCCATTCGCCAAAAATACCTCGGGTTGAGCGATCCGAAAGGATCGCGAGGGGCGGCGCCCCTAGACCTTGCGAAAGGTCAGGTAATGCGGCGTGCGGCCTTCGCGCAGGGCCTTTTCTTCGTAACGGGTGGAAATCCAATCACCCCAAGGTTGGCGCCAGTCTGCCGGGCCGTTGGCCAGCCATTCAAATCCGTGACGCGGGACTTCCTCCATGGTTTGGCGCACATAGTCCGGTATATCCGTCGCGACCCGGAAAATAGCGCCCGGTTTCAAGGCTTTATGCAAGGGCTCCAGATGTTCGGGCGTGACGAATCTGCGGCGGTGGTGGCGTTTCTTGGGCCAGGGATCGGGGTAGAGGAGGAAGGCCCTTGAAATCGATTCATCAGGCAGAACATCGAACATATCGCGCACGTCGCCTGGATGGATGCGAATGTTATCGACCTCGGCCTGCCGGATCTTGCCCAACAGCATGGCGACGCCGTTGATATAGGGCTCGCATCCAATAATCCCGATATCCGGGTTCTGGGCGGCCTGATGGACCATATGTTCCCCACCGCCAAAGCCGATCTCCAGCCACACCTCTTTGTTTTCAAAAAAAGTTTTCAGATCAATTGGATTGCGATCCGGGTTCGCATCCCAATCCACCGCCCCCGGGGACAGGGCGGCGAGATCCTGATCCAGATAGACCTGCTGGCTGTCGCGCAGGCCCTTGCCCTTGAACCGGCCATAGAAATTGCGCCACGGGGCGCCAGAGGGATGCTTACTGTCAGTCATGGCGCGCATTTATCGAAGGGGGGCGATCAGGGCAACCGGGAAGGGTAAAAATCACTGTCGGTATTACGTCGGTATTGCGACTGTATTGCAGGGGTGGATAGGTTAAGAGATTATGTGCTCTTGGTCGGCAAAACTATTTTAGGTGATCCGAACCGGAGACCAAATTGGCGATGTCAGGTCGTGCGCTGCAGACAGGTCAGTCACCCGTGAACCGCAATACTCGCACCGCTAGTCCCGCTGATCCGGCAGCAAGGGCCGTTGCGATCCACAAGGCAGCGGCGTAGCTTTGCGATTGGTCATAGAGATACCCGGCCAGCCATGGCGCGATCAGCCCAGCACTGCCCCAAGCGGTAAAGACGCGGCCATAGATCAGCGCGCCGGTCGCTCCGGGAAACCAGTTGCTGATTACCGCCGGATAGGCAGCGATGGTGCCGCCATAGGCAAACCCGATCAGACCAAGGGCTGGCAGGGTCAGTGGCGGCGCCAGTGCAAGTGCCACGAGCCCGACAACGGAGAGCAGGGGAAGCGTGGTCAGGATCGCCCGGTGTGAATGACGGTCCACCATGTGTCCGCTGGCCAGGCTTCCGAACAGATTGCAGATCGCCAAAACCGCCGGGGCGTGCCAGGGGGTGATCAGCGCGGCATTGGCGATGCCCGCCGCGTGGCCGATGGCCATCAACCCCGCAGCTACGCCCGCCCCATAGGCGACCCAGATTTTGGCGATTGATGCGGTGGATAAAAATTTCGATGTGCCGGTGGCTGAGGATTTGGCATACGCAACGCCAGCGCGCGCGATGATCCATCCAGCCACAAGTGTTGCCACCAGCAATGCGATTGCCAAAATGACCATGGCGGCAAGAAAACCGGAATGATCTAATGCGCGGGTGAATATGGCAGGGGCCACAGCAGCACCCGAGGCGTAGGCCGCAGTCACCACCCCCATGGCAGCCCCAGGGCGGGTGGGATTGGCATGGGCCGCATATTGCAGGGAAAACCCATATCCCAATCCGTTAGCCAGACCGAAACAGATGCTGTAGCCGAACCAAATACCGAACATTCCGTCGGCAAACCCTGCGATTACGGTCCCGGCTGCACCGAAGACCCCGGCCAGAACAAGAATTCGACCCGGCTGCATGGCCGCATAGAGCTTAGGCCCAAACAGGACCATCAGGGTTATGGATACAAGCGCAAAGGAATAGGTCAGGCTGATCGCTGCGCGGCTTTGCCCCAACGCCGTTTCTAGCGGGACAAGGAACACTGAAAACGCGTGGATGGAGCCAAGAACGGCGCAAACCAGCGCCGTGGCAATCAGGACACGGGTGCCAGAGGTTTCCGTCACACCGCTTGCTTCAACGCCTCTGCCAGATCCGTGCGCTCCCAACTGAAGCCGCCATCTGCCTCTGGTGCACGGCCGAAATGGCCGTAGGCGGCGGTGCGTTGATAGACGGGTCGGTTCAGGCTCAGATGTTCGCGGATGCCGCGGGGGGTCAGATCCATGCAGGTGGCGACGGCGGCCTCTATCGCGGCTTCGTGCACCTGTCCGGTGCCGTGGGTATCGACATAGATGGACAGCGGGTGCGCCACGCCGATGGCGTAGGACAATTGCAATGTGCAACGCTCTGCCAGCCCGGCAGCGACGATGTTTTTCGCCAGATAGCGCGCGGCATAGGCGGCTGACCGGTCGACCTTGCTGGGGTCTTTGCCGGAAAAGGCACCGCCGCCATGGGGGGCAGCCCCGCCATAGGTATCCACGATGATTTTGCGTCCGGTCAGGCCCGCGTCGCCATCGGGCCCACCGATGACGAATTTGCCGGTGGGGTTGACGTGCCATTCGGTTGCCGCGGACAGCCAGCCATCGGGCAGGGTTTCGCGGATGTAAGGTTCAACAATGGCGCGCACGTCATCGGATGTCAGGCTTTCATCCAGGTGCTGGGTCGACAGCACGATCGAACTGACGCCTACGGGTTTACCATTGGCGTAGTCCACCGACAGCTGCGATTTCGCATCCGGGCCCAGCGCCGGTTCCTGGCCGGATTTGCGTACCTCTGCCAGGCGGCGCAGGATGGCGTGGGAATACAGGATCGGGGCAGGCATCAATTCGGGGGTTTCATTCACCGCATAGCCAAACATGATGCCCTGATCGCCGGCACCCTCGTCCCGGTTGCCCTCGCTCGTTACGCCCTGGGCGATATGGGCGGATTGTTCGTGCAGATAGTTCAACACCTCAAGCGTTTGCCAGTGGAACTTGTCTTGCTCGTAACCAATGTCGCGGACGCAATCGCGGACGATGTCGTCGATCCGGCCCATGTAATCGTGCAGCTTGTCCTGATCGCTCAGGCCGACCTCCCCCCCGATAACCACGCGATTTGTTGTGGCAAAGGTTTCACAGGCGACGCGGGCGTTGGGCTCTTCTGTCAACAACGCATCAAGAACGGCATCGGAAATGCGGTCACAAACCTTGTCAGGGTGGCCCTCTGAGACCGATTCAGAGGTAAATGTGTAGTGCTGTCGCGCCATGGGGGTGCTCCATTAAGATTAACCCTGCCACGCCAGGAAGCCGTTGTGCCAGGTCTGCAGGCCCGGGTTACTTGCACGCGCGGGTTGCGTCAATCGCTAAATCGGGTCCGCAATGCGGCCATTCCCCCCATGCAGAGGATCAGCAACACCCAAATTGGCGCATCATTGGTGCGACTGTAAAGCGTCGGGGGCAGGGCCGGGGGCAGCATTGCGTCGATATGTCCGGCCTGTCCCATCGGCAGGCTGGCCCGAATGCGGCCGATGGGATCAATCACGGCGGATATGCCGGTATTGGCAGCACGGATCAGGGGCAGCCCCTGTTCGACCGCGCGAAACTGTGCCTGCGCCAGATGCTGTTGCGGCCCGGCAAATTCGCCGAACCAGGCGTCATTGGTGATCTGCAGGAGCCAATTGGGGCGTGCGGGTGTGGCGGCCACATCCTGTGGAAAGATCGCCTCGTAACAGATCAGGGGCAGGGCCCGGCCCAAAGCACCGGGTAAGGTCAGCAGCTGTGGCCCGGGACCCGAGGCATAGCCAAACCCCTCTTGCGCGGCAAAGGCCGATATACCCAGACGCGCGGCCAGGTTGCCAAAGGGGATATATTCGCCAAAAGGCACCAGATGATGTTTGTCATAGGTCTGATCCACGGTGCCGTCTTCGCCGATCAGGACCAGACTGTTGTGATATCCTGCGCTCCCCCAACGTTGGATCCCCGCGATGATCGGGGTGCCTTGGGCGGCATTTGCCATTTCTGCCAGTCGAAACTCGGCATTGCGCAGGACGGCAGGGATAGAGGTTTCGGGCCAGATGATCAGATCGGGTGCGCCGGGGGCGGCAGTGGCCTGCAGCGCGCGACCAAAAAAGACGGGCATCCAGTCGGGATCCCATTTCTGGAGCTGGGGCGCGTTGGGTTGGACGACACGGATCACGGGCCCGGGTTCGGCACCCATGGTAACTTCGCCGGGACGAGTGATCAGTGTCAGGCCCGTAATTAGGGCAACGATTGCCCCGGCAGCGACGATAGAGCGGGGGCGCGGTAGGGCCGTGACCCCGTAAACACCACTGGTCAGCAGCAGCGTCAGCGCGCCCAGCCCGTGCGGGCCGATCAGGCTGGCAATCTGCATTGGCGCGGTATCCGTCCAAACATAGGCGATCAAACCCCAGGGAAAGCCTGTCAGGATGGTGCTGCGCAGCAGCTCGGCGAAGGTCAGTGTCACGACCAGCGCCAGTGCCGACCAGCGTGCCCCGCCCAACCAGCGTGCCAGACCGAAACCCAACGCCCAAAACAACGCGAGCCCCCCAGAAATCGCCATCAGGGCAAAGGGCGCCATCCAGCCGTGGCGTGCGGCATCGACCATGAAGGGTTCGACAATCCAATGCAGTGTCAGGCCGAAATAGCCAACGCCAGCTGCCCAGCCGATCAATGCGGCGCGTCGGATTGATTGGGCGGTGTCCAAAAGCGTAGCCAGCGCGACCAATGCGATCACGGTCAGCCACCACAGTGAAAACGGGGCCTGACCAAATGCACAAAGGACCCCCAACATCAACGCAAAAAGTATCTGCGCCCGAACGCCAAGCGCGGTCAGATAGGCCCGGGCCTGACCCATCTGCTAGGCGCCCAGATACACCCGCAGGCGTTTGATCCGGCGGGCATCGGCATCGACAACCTCGAAATCAGCGCCCGAAGGGTGTCGGATCATTTCGCCACGGGCGGGGACCCGTCCGACCAGAACAAAGACCAGACCGCCCAAGGTGTCGATCTCGTCATCATCCAGATCCTCTGACAGGTTCAGGCCGGTTTCTTCCTCGAAATCCTCCAGCGGGGTTTTGGCTTCTGCCAGATAGCTGCCGGTCTTTTCCAGTGTCCAATACTGACCCTCGTCCAGATCGTGTTCGTCCTCGATCTCTCCGATCACGGTTTCGATCAGATCTTCGAGCGTCACCAGGCCCTCTACCCCGCCATATTCATCAATGACGAGGGCCATATGGATGCGTTCGCTCTGCATTTTTTGCAGCAGAACGCCGACCTGCATTGATGGGGGGGCGTAGAGCAGAGGGCGAATCATATCGGCCACAGAAAACCCGCCATTGCCGTTTCCGTTGAACCCGTGTTTCAGGGCAAAATCCTTTAGGTGGATCAGCCCGATCGGGTCATCGAGTGTTCCCGTATAGACCGGCAGCCGCGTCAGGCCGCTGTCGCGGAAAACCCGCACCAGTTCATCGCGGTCGATGTCATCGGCAACCGAGACGATTTCAACATTCGGCACGGCCACGTCGCCCACGCGCATACGGCGCAGGTTCAGAATGCCATGGGCCTGAATTTTCCGGGGGGAGGGGGCGGTGTCCGCCTCTTCATCAGAGCTGCCAGTATCATTTGAAGTCAGGGCACCAAAAATCCGGCTGAAAAATCCCTGTTCAAAACTGTCGTCGTCTTCCTGCGCGCGTTGCGCTGCGCCAGACGATCCGTCGGTTGTGTCGCCCATTGGTCCTTTCCAAATCAAATAAATCGGCAGGGCTACCGCCGATCATCCTCCATATGGGTCCGAAATGCCCAGTTTGCCAAGTATTTTTACCTCTAACCCCTCCATTAAGGCGGCATCTGTGTCCTCTATGTGATCATAACCCAGTAAATGCAGGGTGCCGTGGACGATCAGATGGGTCACGTGATCGGCCATGGGCTTGCCGGCTTCCTTGGCCTCACGGGCGCAGGTTTCATAGGCAATGGCAATATCACCGAGTTCTACGGGCAGACCGGTTGAGTCTGGCTCTGGCAGGGGCGGGGTTTGTCCCGGCGTTTCCGCTGCGCGTTCCTCTGACGGCCACGACAGCACATTTGTGGGCTGCGGTTTGCCCCGGAAATCGGCGTTTAGTTCAGCAATCCGCGCGTCATAACAGCCCATCAGGCACAGTTCGAACACCTCGGGGTTTAGGCCCAATTCGGCCAAAGCCGCCTGCGCTGCCCGATCCGCAAGGGTGTCGAGGTCAAGATCGTCCCAGCGGGGGTCTTCGATGAGTGTGTCAACTGTCATGGCGCGGGTTTAGCAGGGGGGCGCCACAAGGGAAAGAAGGAGACTGCCCGGGCTGCCCCGCCCATCGGGGTGGAAGTGCCCGGCCCAGCTACCTCTCCGCCTGCGCCTTTTCGCTGTCTGCGTCATAGGCCTCGATAATCTTCGCCACCAGCGGATGCCGGACGACATCTTTGGACGTGAAATAGTTGAACGAGATATTGTCGATATGGGCCAGCAGGCGTTCAGCGTCGCGCAGGCCGGATTGGACGCCACGGGGCAGGTCGACCTGGGTTCGGTCGCCGGTGATCACCATCCGCGATCCCTCGCCCAGACGGGTCAGGAACATTTTCATCTGCATGGTTGTGGCGTTTTGGGCCTCATCCAGCACCACAAAGGCATTGGCCAGCGTGCGCCCGCGCATGAAGGCCAAGGGCGCGATCTCGATCCGTTTTTCTTCGATCAGTTTTGCGACCTGCTTACCGGGCAGAAAATCGCTGAGCGCGTCATACAAGGGCTGCATATAGGGATCGACCTTGTCCTTCATATCCCCGGGCAGGAACCCCAAACGTTCGCCCGCCTCCACCGCTGGGCGCGACAGGATGATCTTGTCCACGTGGCCCTCGATAAACATGCTGACGCCGACGGCCACGGCCAGATAGGTCTTGCCGGTGCCTGCGGGGCCGATGCCAAAGGCCAGTTCGTGGTTCATCAGGGACCGCACATAGGCTTTCTGCGCCTCTGTTCGGGGTTCGACGGTTTTCTTGCGGGTGCGGACCTCGACCCGGCCGCCCTGGAACATTTCCAGCTGATCGCCGGCGCGGGTGCCGGTGTCAGTTGCGGATGCGCCCATGCGAATTTCGCCGTCAATATCGCCGGCCTCTATCTGACGGCCCGATTCCAGACGGGTGTAGAGCGCCTGTAACACATCGGCGGCCTTATCCCGCGCGCCATCCTCGCCAATCACGGCGAGCTGATTGCCGCGCCGGATGATCTGCACGCCAAGGGTCGATTCGATATGGGCGAGGTTCTTGTCGAACTCCCCACAGAGGTCGATCAGAAGGCGGTTGTCAGGAAATTCAAGATGCGTTTCCGGCAATTCATCCGGTTGCAATACGGGGGTCGATGCGTTGTTACCCAAAAATGACTCCAACAATCAGGTGTAGGGTGATGGTGCCAAGGGAATGGGCCGGGCGCAAGCAGACTTTGTGGGATGAGCGGATTTTGTGACTAGATGGGGTGGGGAAGGGCTGGATTTGCTCGGTGTGCTTTTAAGTGTTGGCTAGAATTATATGAATGAATTCGGTGCAAGCGGAGAGGGCATAATGTGATTGTCCGTTTGGCACACTATGCTCTTTCTATACAATTCACTGTTCATGGCGCTACGATTGGACAAGTGAAAAAGAATGACCCAAGATAATATTTTGGAGGCTAGATTGAAAAAGAAGTTTTTAAATTTGGGGGTAGTAGTTGCGATTTCGCTTTGTGTTACCTCTGCAGGAGTAGCAACTGCCGGGCCATCTGAGGGCAAGCGCATCTCATATCAGCGTGAATTTTTCGAAGGTAATGTTTCGACTTGGCAAGGACGTGTGCGCGGCGATGAAATTGTACTTTCAAACGACACCCGGACAATCTTTCCGGGATGTCTTTCTCACTGCAATCGCACCACTCACCCGATAGAAGAAGCTAAGTACAATCGCATGTTTCCACTTCGTTCTGGAAACCAGGTGACGTTCAATCGTCGGCGGGCTGATGGCTCTGCCCATTGGCGTCACAGAATGACGGTGCGTGGAAAAGCTCGGATGAACACGCAGTTTGGTGAATTGGAGGTGATCGTGATCTATTCCAAAGTGGATGGGATCAACGGGCACAAGTATGATGGTGAAAGTGTAAGTTTCTGGTCTCCTGACTTGGGATTGACTGTGTATGAAGAGGTAACATCAGAACGAGGGGTGGAGATACGATCTGTGCTCACCCGGCTCCGATAAAAAAACGGGGATGGCAATTTGTTAGATTTTTGTAGAGGTTAGACATGAATTCAAAACTGTCAAAGATATCCTGTATTGCTATTGCCATATTGTACCTTCAATCCAGTGCGGCCTTGTCAGAAACAGTCGGTAAACGCTTCGATCAAATGCCCATCGGCCTTCAAGCGCAGTACCGCGCAAACGACGGGTCATCGTTCATCTACGTGTACCGTGGCTCAAGAGGGACTGAACATGTGTGGGAACGCTGGAATGTTGTCGACGGAAAGGCAGAAAAGGCTTGGACCGAATTTCATAACAGCCAAGGCCTTCTGACACGGCGAAACTACCTAGACAACACGCCAACGAGGCATTTTGATCCATACCGCTGTGAGCGAGTGATTGGTTCTTGCGAATTCGATGTAATCAACGAGGGGCAAGGGCAGCGGATGATTACAACTGAATTGACGCGCAGAGGGAATATCTTCACATATCTCAGCACTTCAGAGGGGTGGTGGGTCAAGTATCGGTTGACCAAATATAACATCAAAGAGTGGGTGGATACATCCCGTGGATTTTCCTATCGTCTGGTGGCACTCAGAGAGTAACCAATTGCGAATTCTTTAGCCTCGGAATCATGTGAATCTAAGGCAATCGTCAACGCATGTTTGCGGAGTTTCGATATGTTAAAATTTAAGGGAAAGCTGCTTTTAACTATATTGTTGGCGATCGGGTCTGCCAGCACTGCCACGGCATGTGCAGGAGATATTCGAGGTTTTTGGGAGAAACGCCCCGCAGGAAGCTCAGATACTTTTCAAACTATAGAAGAGTTTAGAATCGATAGTGGTTCTGGGATGCTTTCGATTTGCGGTCGAAACCATGAATTTGATAGTGCTTATGAAATTTCTAGCGGCGAGATGCGGTTTGGCTATAGGCAACGTTTGCGGATTTTAACTCTGGCGGCTTCTGGTGAATATATCTCACCACAGTGGACGGCAGAACATAAGGGCGTACTATCTGATTATCGGATTCGCGCGTTGAAATAGTAAAACAAACACTCTCATTGATGTGCAATGAGTTCTAAGTAGTCACCAGCCGCTAAGCCCCTAAACCAAAACCCCCATCAGCGAATTCGCCAGGCTCTCGGTCACCCGCACCTGCCGGATATCCCCCACGGCCACGTCGGCATCTGAAACATGCACGGCGTGCAGGTAGCCGGATTTGCCGGACATCTGGCCCGGATCACGGCCGGGTTTTTCAAACAGCACGGGCAGTTCTCGACCGACCATTTCGTCCTGAATCTCGCGCTGTTGCTGGGTGATCAGGGCTTGCAGGCGGTAGAGCCGATCTGACGCCTCTGCCTCATCGACCAGTGGGCGTTCTGCCGCCGGGGTGCCGGGGCGGGTGGAGTATTTGAAGCTGAAGGCCTGACCATAGCGGACCTCGCGGATCAGGTTCATCGTGTCCTGAAAGTCCTCTTCTGTTTCTTCCGGGAAGCCGACGATGAAATCGCCAGAGATCAGGATATCGGGCCGTGCCGCGCGGATGCGTTCGATAATGCGGATGTAGCTTTCTGCCGTGTGGCTGCGGTTCATCCGTTTCAGGATCTTGTCCGACCCGGATTGCACCGGCAGGTGCAGGTAGGGCATCAGTTTTTCGCATTCGCCATGGGCGGCGATCAGATCATCGCTCATGTCATTGGGGTGAGAGGTGGTGAAGCGGATGCGCGCAAGCCCGTCAATCTCATTCAGCCCCCAGATCAGGCGGGCCAGTGACCAGTCGCCATCCGGCCCGGCACCGTGATAGGCGTTGACGTTCTGACCCAACAGAGTGATTTCGCGCACGCCACGTTCGACCAGATCGCGGGCCTCGGTCAGGATACGATCGACAGGGCGGGATACCTCTGCCCCCCGAGTATAGGGCACGACGCAGAAGGCGCAGAATTTATCGCAACCTTCCTGCACCGTCAGAAATGCCGTTGGGCCGCGCTTGGCCTTTGGCCGCGATTTCAGGTGGTCGAATTTGTCTTCCTCAGGGAAATCGGTATCGAGCGCCTTTTCACCCAATTTCACCTTGGCCATCAGATCGGGCAGGCGATGATAAGTTTGCGGGCCGACGACCAGATCGACCATCGGCTGGCGGCGCATGATCTCCTCGCCCTCTGCCTGTGCCACGCAGCCTGCAACGCCGATCTTCAAGTCGGGATTGTCGGATTTCAGCCCTTTATACCGGCCCAGTTCGGAATAGATCTTCTCTGCCGCCTTTTCGCGGATGTGGCAGGTATTGAGCAGGATCATATCCGCGTCATCGGGGGTTTCCGTCTGCACGTAACCCTCACCGCCCAACGCCTCTGCCATCCGTTCAGAATCGTAGACGTTCATCTGACAGCCATATGTCTTGATATAAAGCTTTTTGGGGTCGGTCATGGCGCGCGGTTCCGGTTGATCAGTTCAAGGCGGCGTCCTACAGGGTTTGAGCCCGATCTGCAACGCTTGCAATGGGTCGGGATTTAGCCGAGTTTGCGGGAAATGGCTTGAGGGGCGGGCAGTGTACGACAGTCTGGATCAGTTTTTGGCAAAGGGTGTGGCCACCTTGCCCGAGGGGCCGGTGGCGATGATCTTTGTCGAGGACCGGGTCGAGGTCGACAGTACCATTCGCCATCATTGCGATCTGGGATTTGACGCGGTGCTGGTGTTGGCGCCAAAGGGGTTCCGTTTTGATCCTGACTGGCCACAGCAGGTGATCCCGATCCACTACGATGTCTTTGCTGACAATGCTGTCGTGGACGCGGTGAACCGAATTGGTGCCATGGTGGGCGGGCAGTGGTGTTTCTACTGCTATAACGCCGAATACCTGTTCTATCCGTTTATGGAGAGCCGGACAGTGGGAGAGTTGCTGGCTTTTCATACGGAGGAACGGCGCGAGGCGATGCTGACTTATATTGTTGACCTCTATGCCAGCGATCTGACCGATCACCCCAATGCCGTGTCGCGCGACACCGCACATCTGGATCGGGCGGGGTATTATGCGCTGGCGCGCCCGGACCCGGATAGGCACAACCACCCCAAGGATCGGCAGCTGGATTTCTTTGGCGGGCTGCGCTGGCGGTTTGAGGAACATGTGCCTCAGGCCAAGCGCCGGATCGACCGGGTGGCGCTGTTCCGGGCCAAGCCGGATTTGACGTTGTTACCTGATCACCGGTTTTCGGATGAGGAATACAATACCTATGCCTGCCCATGGCATCACAATCTGACCGCCACGATCTGTTCCTTTCGCGCCGCCAAGGCGCTTAGGTCCAACCCCGAGTCGCGGTTTGAGATCGATACATTCAGATGGCACAATTCGGTGCCCTTTGAATGGCATTCCCGGCAATTGCTGGATTTAGGTCTGATGGAGCCGGGTCAGTGGTTTTGAGCCGCGCTGTTTCCTGGCGGAGCGCCTGCGGCGCATTTCCCTGATCTCGTCGTTGCCCTGCCGGGCGCCTCCTCTGGTGGCCTCCGGCGGGAGTATTTTTGCCAAAAGGAATTGTGGGAAAGTCCCATGGGCCGGCAGTGGTGGAAAATGGCAGGGGCAGCAGGGTTCGAACCCGCGACCTACGGTTTTGGAGACCGTCGCTCTACCAGCTGAGCTATACCCCTAAGGCCGGGTGTCCGATTACGCCACCTGCGAGGCGAATTCAAGTGCGGTTTTGCGATTGGGGTGCGGATTTTGCGCGCCCGATTGCCCGGTGTGTGGGCGGGTTTGTTACATTCAAGGTTTTATCTTCACAGGGGCGTGACGACACAAATTCGTGTTGGGGGCGTAACGGGCTCTTACTACGGGAAAAATCCGACAATTCTCACGCCTGAATGAGGCTGATGTAACAACCGCGGGGAAGTTTTAGTAAAGCTAAATCAATGAGATAACCAACGATCGTGTGAACGACGCGACGGGTAGGGTGCGATTTGCTCACGTCAAGGGCAAATCCATGTGAAAACGGGTGTGCAAATTTGTGAATTTAAACCCGAACAGATCGTCCCCAATTGGTTTGGTGTCAGCAAGACAGCGCCACTCTCCCTGGCGCAAACGCAACAAACGCAAACGCGAACCGAAAGGACAAACATTATGAAACGCTTTATCGCACTGACCGCAATTTCCCTGGCAGCCTTGACAGGTGCCGCATCGGCCATGACACAAGACACAGCCGTGAACACAGCCAAGATCGAACGTGTCGCCCCCGGTGTTGACGTGCACAGCCTGAGCGATGGCCAAATCAACACGCTGCTGAACATCATCCACGGCGATGACAATGGCGTGAAAGGCCGCGTCGCTGCCTATCTGGATGCCGGCGTTAATGTTGGTGGTGAATACACCGGCACCGTCAACGACGAAAAATAAGGCAACAAGGGGGACACGTCCCCCTGCCATTTCCTCAATCTCTCTCTGAAAGGATAAATATTATGAAACGCTTTATCGCATTGACCGCAATTTCCCTGGCAGCTTTCTCTGGCGCTGCTTCTGCCATGACCCTGGACAACAGTGTTAACACCACCAAGATCGAACGTGTCGCCCCCGGTGTTGACGTGCACAGCCTGAGCGATGGCCAGATCAGCACCTTGTTGAGCATCATCCATGGTGATGACAATGGCGTGAAAGGCCGCGTCGCTGCCTATCTGGATGCCGGCGTTAATGTTGGTGGTGAATACACCGGCACCGTCAACGACGAAAAATAACGCAGAAGGGATCAGGGGGCCTCGGCCCCCTTTTTCATGCCGGACAGGTGAGACATGAAGAAAGCTATTGCCACAAGTTCTGCTCTGTTGATTGCCATCGGCAGTATTGCTGCGGCTTCACCCGTGGATACGCCATCCAGCACCAAACGCATTCAAAGATACGTTTCTGACTCTGTTGACGTTTCTCAACTGTCTGTTCAGCAGAAACTGGTCATCTTGCAATTGATCAGCAGCAGCGATGGTGAAGGGGAAGCGCGTCAGCGTGTCAGGGCCTATCTAATCCCGGACAGTTACAAACACTGAACGCAAAAAAGGCCGCTCAATCGAGCGGCCTTTCTTTTGAGTATCGGTAAGAATTACTCGTGGATTTTGGAGACGACGCCGGAACCGACGGTGCGTCCGCCTTCGCGGATGGCGAAGCGCAGTTTTTCTTCCATGGCGATCGGGGCGATCAGTTCGACGTCGAACTTCAGGTTG
>NZ_JBXVVI010000014.1:0-74459 GCF_057219155.1 Roseovarius sp. YIN77 | reverse complement strand
GTGGGAAGGCGATCTATATGAACCTGACGGCTCAGTTCTTCGAAATTGGGCACTTCCTGAGCGGCATTAAATCGGGGGTTCAGGCCAGACTTGGCCATACGCCGATATTCCAGCGCCCGTTCCCGCGCCTGATTCAATGTCACCACATCCGCGCCGCCCAAACCGAAGTCTGTGCGCAGCGGTGCGCCCTTGCGATTCTTTTGTCCTTTGACGGTTACCCTGACAATCCAGCGCCGTGCGCCTGAGGGATCCACAACCAAATAAAGACCCGACCCATCCCCATGACGACCCGGCCCTAGATTCTCCACCAGTTTCTTTGTCAGCTTTCCGCCCAGCGCAGCCATCAATTATACCACAATTAATACCACTCAATGAAAGTATACGGGCACAATCGAGTAAAATCCAATGAAATAACAGAATGCAGAAATACCCATATAAGTATGGATTATTAGCAGCTTAATGATAGTGAGAAAAATCGAACCAAATAGGTCTATGGCGGAGACGAAGGGATTCGAACCCTCGAGACGATTCCTCGCCTACTCCCTTAGCAGGGGAGCGCCTTCGACCACTCGGCCACATCTCCGCCGGCGTGTATATTGGGGACAGGCAGGGGTTGCAACGGGAAATTCGTTGATTTCCCGTTGGTCTTGCTTACTTTTTCAAACACCAGCGCATGATGGCTTTTTGTGCGTGCAGGCGGTTTTCGGCCTCGTCGAAAATCACGGAATGCGGGCCGTCCATGACCGCGGATGTCGCCTCATCATCGCGATGGGCGGGCAGGCAGTGCATGAAGAGCGCATCCGTATTGGCAAAGCTCATCAGATGTTCATTGACCTGATAGGGGCGCAACTGGTTGTGGCGCCGTTCGCGGGCCGATTGCGGATCATGCATGCTAACCCAGGTATCGGTAACGATCAGGTCGGCGCCGGTGGCGGCGGCCTCGGGATCGCGTTCGATGGTGATCTCGACCCCTTTTGACCGTGCAAGATCGACAAATCCCGGTTCGGGATCGAGCGTTTCTGGCCCAGTAAAGGTCAGGTTGAAGCCAAACTGCCCGGCGGCATGTATCCATGATGCGCAGACATTGTTGCCATCGCCGGACCAGACAACCTTTTTCCCGGCAATCGGGCCGCGCTGTTCCTCATAGGTCATGACATCAGCCATGATCTGGCAGGGATGGGTGCGGTCGGTCAGCCCGTTGATCACCGGCACATCCGAGTATTCGGCCAGTTCCAGCAGGGTTTGTTCCTCGAACGTGCGGATCATGATCAGATCAACATAGCGGCTGAGCACCCGCGCGGTATCGGCGATGGTTTCGCCATGGCCCAGCTGCATTTCCTTGCCCGACAGCACCATGGTCTGCCCGCCCATCTGACGCACACCAACGTCAAAGCTGACCCGTGTCCGGGTGGATGGTTTTTCAAAAATCAGCGCGACCATGTGATCCTTTAGCGGCTGATCATCATCCAGCGCGCCCTTAGGCTGACCGGCGCGTGCTGATTTTACGGAAATCGCATTGTCGATGATGCCACGCAGTTCAGATTGATCAGTTTTGTGGATGTCCAGAAAGTGCTTCATTGGGTCAATCCTTTTGAAACCGCGCTTGCCGCCTGATCAAGCCGGGTGACGGCCTGGGCAATATCATCATCACCGATGTTCAGGGCGGGCAGCAGGCGGACGACATTATCAGCGGCTGGTACAGTCAGGACTTGGGCGTCATAACCTGCCTTGACCAGATCGGTGTTGGTTGCCTTGCATTTCAGCCCCAGCATCAGACCCGATCCGCGAACGCTCTCGAACACGTCTGGGTGCGAGGCAATCAGCCCCTCAAGCTTTTGGCGCAATAGGCCTGCCTTGCGGTTGACCTCTGCCAGAAACGCATCGTCAGCGACCACATCCATGACCGCGCAACCCACGGCGCAGGCCAGTGGATTGCCGCCATAGGTGGACCCATGTGTGCCCGCAACCATGCCGGAGGCGGCGTCTTCTGTCGCCAGAACAGAGCCCAGCGGGAAGCCACCGCCAATACCTTTGGCGACCATCATGATGTCGGGCTCAACGCCCGCCCATTCATGGGCGAAAAGCTTGCCGGTCCGGCCCACGCCGCATTGGACCTCGTCAAAGATCAACAATGCCCCGGTCCGATCACACAAATCACGCAGCCCTTTCAGGCAGGCATCTGACAGCGGGCGAATGCCGCCTTCGCCCTGCACGGGTTCCACAATAATCGCGGCGGTTTGATCATCGACCGCAGCCTCCACCGCCTCGTGATCGCCAAAGGGCAGTTGGATGAAACCGGGCAAAAGCGGGCCGAAACCTTTGGTCATTTTCTCAGACCCCGCGGCGGCAATTCCGGCGGAAGAACGGCCATGGAACGATCCCTCAAACGCGATGATCTGAACCCGTTCCGGTTGGCCTTTGTCATGCCAGTATTTGCGGGCCATTTTAACGGCCAGTTCGCATGATTCCGTGCCCGAATTGGTGAAAAACGCGGTGTCGGCGAAAGTCGCATCCACGAGCTTATCTGCCAGCGCCTGTTGGGCCGGAATGTTATAAAGGTTAGAGGTATGCCACAGGGAATTTGCCTGTTCCGTCAATGCGTTAACCAGCGTCGGGTGCGCATGACCCAAGGAATTCACCGCAATCCCGGCGCCCAGATCCAGAAAGCGTCGGCCGTCAGCCTCGATCAACCAGCTGCCTTCGCCTTTGACAAAGGTCAGCGGAGCACGTGCATAGGTCGGCAGGACGGACGGGATCATGGTGGTATCCTTCTACAAGAAGCCAATGGGTGCCTTACACCCGGGGACAAGTCAATAATTTAAGGTGGATATGCGCCATTTGGCGCAGGGTGAACAGGAGGCAGGACGTCAGGCGTGGATGCGTCGGCGTCGGCTGGCAGGGATATGCAAAATCATGTTCATGGCGGCCATGTAGTGCGAAATCGCCGTGCTGTCCAGATAAAGTTGACAGCGCCGGGCGGGTGCAACCCATGCCCCGAGAACCCCCGAAAATCAATGTCGGTATTGCGCGGTATTTCCACGGTATTGCGACGGTGGGGTTATCCACAGGGCGGCGGCGGGGGTTATAGGCCTCCGGCAGGAGTGTTTTGAACAGAGTGAAGCGAGGCATTTCGTTCCTAGTGGTCGCGCCGCGCTCTGTATTTGCGTCTTTCGGCTTTCGCCCCGCCCAAATTCCATCTACCGCTGTCGCATGGATCAAAACCCGTACACCAACCGGCCGCTGGCCATGGGCTATATGTTGCTGGCGACGGTGTTCATTGCCTCTGTGAACCTGCTGGTCAAGGCGCTGGGGCAGGGGGCCTTTGGGCCGCCGCTGCATCCGCTTCAGGTCAGCCATGGGCGGTTTTTGTTTGCCTTCATTGTCATCAGCACCGCCGTGGCGGTGATGCGGCCTCGGTTTGTGCGACCCCATTTCGGGCTGCATGTGGTGCGCACGACATTGGGTTGGGCGGGCGTGACGCTGATGTTTGCAGCGATTGCGTTTATTCCGCTGTCCGATGCCACGGCGATCAGTTTCCTGAATCCGGTCTTTGCGATGATGCTGGCCATTCCGCTGTTGGGCGAACGAGTTGGCCCGGTGCGTTGGGCGGCGGCAGCGATTGCCCTGATCGGGGCGGTCATCCTGTTGCGCCCGGGGCCGGACAGCTTTCAACCTGCCGCCTTGCTGGCGCTGGGGGCTGCGCTGATGCTGGGGTCAGAGATTATCGTGATCAAGCGTCTGGCCGGGCGCGAGCGGCCTTTGCAAATCCTCTGGGTCAATAATCTGCTGGGGATCATCATTGCGACCGTTGCCGTGGCATTTGTCTGGGTGCCGCCAACACCTGTTCAGTGGTTGGGTCTGGCCGGGGTCGGGGTGCTAATGACGGGCGCGCAGACATGTTTCATCAATTCGATGCGCCTGGCAGAGGCCAGTTTCGTGACGCCTTTTACCTATCTGACACTGGTCAATGTCATGCTGCTGGATCTGGCGATTTTCGACACCATTCCGGATTGGGTCAGCCTGCTGGGATCTGCCGCGATTGTGGCTGGGGCGGCGCTGTTGGTCTGGCGCGAGGGGCGGGTGAAACCCTCAGGCCTTTAACCGGTAGCCGCGCCGGAACATGGCCCAGGCAAGTCCCAGAACCGCGCTGACCGACCCCATACCTACGATCAATCCCAAAACGGGGGGCGAATCAGAGGCCCCGATAAATCCGTATCGCGCCCCGTCGATCAGGTAAAATATCGGGTTCAGGCGGCTTAAGCCTTCCATCACCGGGGGCAGGGTTTCGATGGAATAAAACGTGCCCGACAGAAAAGACAGGGGCGTGACGATGAAATTGGTGATCGCGGCCATCTGGTCAAACTTGTTGGCATAGATGCCGGCAAGAATGCCCAATCCCCCCAGAAATATCGCCCCCAACAGCACAAAGACCAGCGCCCAGATTGGATGCGCCAGACGGATGCCCAGGAGCATCGCAACCGTGCTGATCACAATCGCCACCAGCAACCCGCGCAGCACCCCGCCCGCGACATATCCCAATACCAACTCACCTGCCGACAAGGGCGGCATCAATGTATCAACGATATTGCCCTGAACCTTGGCGATCACGATAGACGAGGACGTGTTGGCAAAGGCATTCTGAATGACCGTCATCATCAGGATGCCGGGCAGCAGAAACTCGACAAACGGCACCCCCATCACATCCGGGCGCTGCCGTCCGATGGCCAGCGTAAAGATTGACAGAAACAGCCCTGCCGTGACTAAAGGCGCCAGCAGCGTCTGGGTCCAGACCGCCAGAAAGCGCCGGACCTCGCGCTGGGCCAGTGTGTAGAACCCCAATAAATTGGCATGGCGTTCCGAGAGTGGGCGGGAGGCGGGATCAGTGTTCATGAGTCTTTTTTGCCTGCAATGTTCGGGGGTGCTTGTATCCTGTTTCGCTATGATTAGAATAGAGCGGATCGAATTTCCCCTGCGGCTTTGTTGGATCAGCGGCCTCGACCGCCCAATTGCCGCTTTGCAAGTAAGGAACACTTCATGTCGTGGACCGATGAGCGCGTCGAAACGCTGAAGAAAATGTGGGCCGAGGGCCAGTCTGCCAGCCAAATCGCCAAGGAACTGGGCGGTGTGACCCGCAACGCTGTGATCGGCAAGGTCCACCGGTTGGGCCTGTCAAACCGGGCTACGGCCAGCACCGCGAAAACAGCAGCCAAGGACAAGCCGTCCAAACCTGCCGGGGCCAAGGCAAAACCATCAAAACCGGCAGAGCCCAAGCCAGCCACGGCTGCGAAACCGGCAGAGCCCGCCACCACATCGGCGGCACCGGTTGTCCCGGCCCGTCGTCCGATCGTGCCTGCAGGCCAACCCCTGCCACCGCAACCGTCGGCCAACGAGATCAGCCCCGAGGCCTTGGCCTCTGTCCGCGAGGTCGAAAAGAAGGCCAAGAAGCTGACCCTGATGGAGCTGACAGAGAAAACCTGCAAATGGCCGATCGGGGACCCCGCGACCGAAGAATTCTGGTTCTGCGGCCTGTCGGTTCAGCCCGGTAAACCCTATTGTCAGGCGCATGTCGGCGTGGCTTTTCAGCCGATGTCGTCACGCCGCGACCGCCGTCGCTGATCCTGTCAGGAATGTCTATGCCTGTTGATCCCGTCCGGTTGACCGCTGATCTGGTCCGCTGCCCCTCTGTCACACCTCAGGAAGGTGGCGCCTTGGTGCTGCTGGAGGCCCTGCTTTCAGAGGCGGGGTTTACCTGCATCCGTGTGGATCGCAACGGTACGTCTAACCTGTTTGCCCGTTGGGGTGACCGGGGCGATGCCCGCACCTTTGGCTTTAACGGCCACACAGATGTGGTGCCGGTGGGTGATCTGGCGGCCTGGACAGTTGATCCTTTTGGGGCCGAAGAAAAGGATGGCCAGCTTTGGGGGCGTGGATCGACCGATATGAAATCCGGTGTTGCGGCCTTTGCGGCAGCGGCTGTGGATTTCGTGCGCGAAACGCCGCCGGACGGGGCGATCATTCTGGCCATCACCGGGGACGAAGAGGGCGACGCCACCGATGGCACCACCGCTCTGCTGGACTGGATGGTGGCCCACGATGAGGCGATGAGCGTCTGTCTGGTGGGGGAGCCGACCTGCCCCGAACATATGGGCGATATGATCAAGATCGGCCGCCGTGGGTCCATGACCACGCAGATCACCGTGATTGGTGTGCAGGGCCATTCCGCCTATCCGCACCGGGCGAATAATCCGCTGCCTGCCATGGTGCGGCTGATGGATCGACTGGCCTCTCATACGCTGGATGAGGGTACGGAACATTTCGATGCCTCAACCCTTGCCGTCACCTCGATCGACACCGGCAACGCCGTTAGCAACGTCATCCCGGCCCAGACCCGTGCTGCGGTCAATATCCGGTTTAACGATGCGCATACCTCCCATGGTCTGACCCAATGGATGCAGGCTATGGCCGATCAGGTCGCGGCAGAGTTTGGCGTGCAGATTGTGTTGACCAACAAGCCGTCTAGCGAAAGTTTCCTGACACCGCCCGGCGCGCTGTCTGATCTGGTGTCCAAGGCCGTGCAGCGCGAAACCAACCGGGTGCCGGAGCTGTCCACCACCGGCGGCACATCGGATGCGCGGTTCGTCAAGGATCACTGCCCGGTGGTCGAATTTGGCCTGGTCGGCAAGACCATGCATCAGGTGGATGAACATGTGGACATCGCGCAAATCCGCCAGCTGAAATCCATCTATACCCGTATCCTCTCTGACTATTTCGCATGACCCTGCAGATTGCAGAGACCCGCGACATCGCCACCTGCCACCGGCTGCGTGCCGACGTGTTTATCGCAGAGCAAAACGTGTCAGAGGCCGAGGAACGCGATGGTCTGGATGATCAGGCGATCCACCTGCTAGCCCATGACGGCGATACCCCCATCGGCACCGCGCGGATATTGCTGAAGGGTGAGGTCGGCAAGATCGGCCGGGTCTGCGTGCTGTCCAGCCACCGCGGCCAAGGCGTCGGGGCCGCCATCATCCGTGCCTGTCTGGATGTGTTGCGAGACCGCCCCGACATCACCCGCGCGATGCTCGGCTCCCAAACCCACGCGATCCCGTTTTATGAAGGGTTGGGATTTGTTGCTTATGGCCCGGAGTATATGGATGCGGGCATTCCGCATCGGGATATGGCGGTTGATCTGTCGTAAATTTTCTCACGTCCAAATTGTTGCCGCAATCCCATGCAAGAAAGCAGCAGAGATTGTTAATGTGATTTGAGACTACAATGGCCGATGCCCCACAGACGACTGAAAACGTAAGGCTATTTCTGAAGAATTATGCGGGCGTTTATCGTTACCGGTCTTGGTTTAGAAAATTTGCATTTTGGTTAGGCATCCTAATGCTTTTGGGGCTTCTTATTGCCGTCTCTGAGGTGGTTACTGAACCTCTAGCCTTAAACTATGTAACAATAAAAACATATTTTATGTTGATATTAGGGCCTTACTTGGCGTGGATTTGCTTTGTTATGGCTGCAAAATTTAAAGAAATTCAGATTGACGATGCAGGGATTAGAGTTCTCCCTTTTGGACTGCATATTGAGCCTCAAGACATAGAAAAGATTGAGTTTGGTATGAATTTTGAGGACGCAGATTGCATCAACCTAAGCCTCAAATCGCCCCGCCGAATGTTTCATTTTGTCGTATCGTCCTGGGGCCACAAGATGAATATAAGTTTCAACGACCGTCTTTTGGCGCCAGTTGCAGCCTCAACGCGATGAAGGTCATTTACACTGCCGGGTATCGCCCGCCTGAGGGGCGGTCGGGCGATGCCCGGCGGCGCGAAGCGCCTTTGTTCCGGGCAAGGGGGAAAGCCGCTACGGTGCCAATCTGGTCATCGGATTAATCTTTGGCATAAGTCCCCCACGAATTCCCCGTGACCCTCCCAGCGCTCCGTGCTAGGCGACCTATATGACGCGCATACCGACCAAGGATGAAATCCTGCAATGGATTTCCGACAATCCTGCCCGCACCGCCAAACGTGATATCGCCCGTGCCTTTGGCATCAAGGGCGCCGCGCGGATTGATCTGAAACGGATCTTGAAAGAGCTGGAGGCCGAAGGCCACCTGCAAAAGCGCAAGAAGACCTATCGCGACCCGGATAAGCTGCCGCCGGTCTCTGTCTTGCAAGTGTTGCCGCCGGACCCGGATGGCGACCAGTTTGCGCAATCGCTGGAATGGCATGGCGAGGGCGACGGCCCCCGGGTTCTGATGATGGCCAAGGCCGGTGATCCGGCGCTGGGCGCGGGGGATCGTATCCTCGCGCGCCTGACAGAGGTCACGGATCAAGATTACGCCTATGAGGGCCGCCTGATCCGCAAGATCGGCACCAATCCGGAGCGCATTTTGGGGATTTTCCGTCAAGGGGCGGAGGGCGGGCGCATTGTGCCGGTGGATAAGAAAGCGGACCGCGAATGGACGGTCGCCGCCGGGGCCACGCTGAAGGCCCGCGATGGTGAGTTGGTAGAGGCCGAACGCGCCGGGCCGAAATCGCGCATGGGCCTGCCTTCCGCCCGGATCGTGCAGCGGCTGGGCGATCCCAGCCAACCCAAGGCGGTATCGCTGATCGCCATTCACCAGCATGGCATCCCCGATGCCTTCCCCGATGGGGCAATTGCCGAGGCTGACCGCGCCAAACCCGCGCCCTTGGGAAAACGAGAGGACCTGCGCGAATTGCCCCTCTTCACCATCGACCCGGCTGATGCGCGCGACCATGACGATGCGTGTTATGCCCATGCCGATGACGACCCGAACAATCCCGGTGGGCATGTTGTCTGGGTCGCGATTGCCGATGTCGCCCATTACGTAACGCCGGGGTCGGAATTGGACCGAGAGGCGCGAAAACGCGGCAATTCCACCTATTTCCCGGATCGTGTGGTGCCGATGTTGCCGGATCGGCTGTCGGGTGATCTGTGCTCGCTGCACGAGGGCGTGCCGCGCGCCTGTATCGCTGTGCGCATGGTGTTGAACGCGCAGGGCCATAAAATCGGCCATCGATTTGTGCGTGGCATGATGAAATCCGTGGCGTCATTGAATTATCAAGAGGTGCAGGCCGCGATAGACGGGCAGCCCAATGATAAAACCGCGCCGCTCTTGGACGATGTCCTGCGCCCGCTTTATGCCGCCTATGAGGCCACAAAAATCGCGCGCAACGAACGCCAGCCGCTGGATCTGGACCTGCCCGAACGCAAGATCATGCTGGATGACGATGGCAATGTGTCGTCGGTCAATTTCCGCGACCGGCTGGATGCGCATAAACTGATCGAGGAGTTCATGATCCTCGCCAACGTGGCCGCAGGCGAGGAACTGACCAAACGCCAACAGCCGCTGCTCTTCCGTGTGCATGAGGAACCCAGCCCCGAAAAGCTCGACGCGTTGCGCGAGGTCGCCGGCGCCTCTGGCCTGACATTGGCCAAGGGGCAGGTCCTGAAAACCAGCCATCTGAACCGATTGCTCGCCGCCGCCGCCGGGACGGATTTTGCAGAGCTGATCAATATGTCGACGTTACGGTCAATGACGCAAGCCTATTACGCCCCTGAAAACTATGGACATTTCGGGCTAGCGCTGCGGACTTACGCGCATTTCACCTCTCCCATCCGGCGCTATGCGGACCTGATTGTGCACCGGGCGCTGATTGCCGCCCATGGATGGGGCGATGACGGGCTGGTGGCCGATGATATCGATCGTCTGCCTGAAACCACCGTTTGGATATCGGAAAGCGAGCGTCGGTCAATGGCTGCCGAACGCGACACGACCGATCGTTACCTGGCTGCTTACCTGTCTGAACGGGTGGGCGATCAGATGACCGGCCGCGTGGCCGGAATTGCCAAATTTGGCCTGTTCATCCGGCTGGATGACAGTGGTGCGGATGCGCTTGTGCCACTGGGCACGCTGGGGACGGAATATTTCCGTCATGACGCGCAGGAACAGACCCTGACGGGCAGCGACAGCGGTGTGGAAATTCGCACGGGTCTGCCGGTGACGATCCGTCTGGCAGAGGCCGCACCTGTCACTGGCGGGTTGATCGCGGAATTGTTGGAATTAAACGGCAAAGCGCTGCCACGGGGCAGCCGCAGATCAGGAAAAACCAGCCGCCGGGCCGAGGGCCGGTCGCGCAACAAGAAAGCCGCGACCAAACGCAAAGTCGGCCGCAAACGGCGGGGATAACGCCCGCCTGCCCCAATTTTTGCCGATCCGACACCCATCAATGCCAATCTTCTTTGAGGATTGATCAATTCGCGTTATTCTGGGGTTGAGGCAAAACAAAAACAGGTACAAAGCCGTGGTATTAAGACATTTCCTATTGGGATTGTGCGCCTGCCTGCCAATGGCAACGCCGGTGTGGTCCCTATCAACATCACCGCGCCCGGCGCCGCGCCCAGTTGTGATCCAGTTAGAACTGATCATCCCCGTGGTTGCCCCGGGCCCTGTTGTCCGTTCCCTCCGTCCCCTTACCCGCCCGGAAAGGACCCCTGTCGTGCGTGTTTCCACCTCTGCCCAGGATGCCGGTTTTCAGCGCTGGATCAGTCAGTTCCGCCCCCGCGCCCGGGCCGCAGGGATCAGCAATGCGGTTCTGGACCGGTCTTTCCGCGGGATCAGCTATAGTGACAGCGTGATCGCCAGAGATCGAAACCAATCCGAATTTACCAAACAGATCTGGGACTATCTGGACAGCGCGGCCTCTGACACGCGGGTGCGCAATGGCAAGGCGGCTTTGCGTGAACACCGGCGTCTTCTGGACCGGATAGAGGCACATTACGGCGTGGAAAAGGAAATTGTCACCGCCGTTTGGGGGTTGGAAAGCGCCTATGGCGAACATCGCGGCCAAACCCCGATTATCGAGGCGTTGGCAACACTGGCCTATGATGGTCGCCGGGGCAGGTTTTTTGAACAGCAACTGGTTGCCGCCCTGCAGATCATTCAATCAGGTGACGTCGCCCCCCGCCAGATGACCGGATCGTGGGCCGGGGCCATGGGTCACACACAATTCATCCCGACCAGTTATCTGGCCTATGCGCAGGATTTCACCGGCGATGGCAAACGCGACATCTGGTCGGATAATCCGGCGGATGCGCTGGCCTCTACCGCTGCCTATCTGGCGCGTTTCGGCTGGACCAAGGGCCAGCCCTGGGGGGTGGAGGTGCGCCTGCCGCAGGGCTTCAACTATGCAATTTCAGGCGAGCGGGTGAAAAAATCCGTCGGCGAATGGACCCGGCTGGGCGTGCGTGATGTCACCGGCTATCCGGTGCCTGATCATGGGCGGGCCTCGATCCTGCTGCCTGCTGGAGCAAATGGCGCGGCCTTCATGATTTTCAATAACTTCCATGTCATCGAACGCTACAACGCGGCAGATGCTTATGTGATTGGGGTTGGGCATCTGGCGGATCGGATCGCCGGTGGGCCGGAAATTCAGGCCAGTTGGCCGCGGGGCTATGAACCCCTGAGCCTGCGCCAGAAGAAAGAGCTTCAGCGCCGTTTGACCCGGGCCGGGTTCAACACCGATGGGGTGGATGGGATTATCGGGCCCAATACCATTGCCGCGATCCGCAACTATCAGTCCTCTGTCGGGCTGACGCCAGACGGGTTTCCGTCACTGGATGTGCTGCGCCGATTGCGTTGATCTCAGATCGCCTGAAACAGCAACTGAACACTGCGGGCACCGGGGAACCGGGTCGCCAGTTGCGCTGCCGGTACGTCATAGGTGCCCTCACCCTGGCGTTTTGACTTCAGCTTGACGATTTCGATCTTCTGCTTGCGCTTGTCGACCAGATCGCCGGTGGGCAGGGCGATGTGGTTCATGCCCTCTTTCAACGGGGAAGAGATCAGATAGGATACATCGCGGCCGCAGCGTTTGACCTGACCCGGAACATGGTCGCGGATGGTCAGCATATCTTGGAAAGAGGACCATTGGCGTTTGCCAGCGCTGCAAGTGGAATGCAGACCTTCCAGCAAGTTCCCGCATTTCTGCCGCGTCTCATCTGCGATCATCTCTACGCGTTCCCGGATTTTCGGGCGGCGGGGCAGATTGTCAGCGCTGGCAGGTTCTGGATCGGCGGTGTTTTGGCACATGCACAGCAGGATGTTATAGGCCTGATCAATCTCTGTCAGATCAACGGTTGCCGTGTCGCATTTGTCAGGGTGGTTATCAAAAATCAGTTTCCGGCGCACAGAGCGCAGCTGGTCCTGGGTTGGCATTGAGGCCAGGCCGAGCGTCTTTAGGGCGGCGTCGGCAGAAATTGCACGATCAACATAGGTCATTTTTAATCACTCACTCATACTACATCACAGGTCCCCACCCGGATGTAACCTGAGGATACGCTGGCAGATTTATACGCTGCCGAACGGGTCATGAGCATATGTTCTGAGGGCCAATTTACGTGTCTGGCGTTAAAAGTCCCCGGACACAGACCTGCGTGATGCAATTCACGCGACACTCGTTACTCTCAAACTCGTTCCCCTAAGGTCACAACAGAAAAATCCACGACCATGTGTCATGCAACAACCTGTCTATTTCGACAGGTTTGCGAGATTTCCAAGGTTTAGAGTATAAAATCATCGTAAAAACAAATAGTTAATATTTAGCACCCACCGGGTGGAAAATTTAGGGGTGGTTGTTTCGGGGGCAGTGGCAGAAACAATCTTTGTAGATTATCAGGTTTCATTGACAGATCGGCGCCGATCTAGCGCGCTAGATGCGTCCGAAACGACTCGATGACCCGCGCGTAAAGATCGCGTTTGAAGGCGACGATATTGTCCAGCAACGCCTCTGCCCCAATCCAGCGCCATTCTGAAAACTCTGGATGCGCGGTGATGATGTTGATCTGATCGTCGCGCCCATGAAAACGCAAAAGGAACCAGAGCTGTTTTTGGCCCCGATAACGGCCTTTCCAGATCTTTGGCACGATATGATGCGGCAGGTCATAGGTCAGCCAATCCTGGGTCTGCGCCTCTACTGTCACAAGGTCAGTCGTGACGCCGGTTTCTTCGACCAATTCGCGCAGGGCGGCGGTTTGGGGGTCTTCGCCGGGATCAATCCCGCCCTGTGGCATCTGCCAGGCCGGGACCTCGCTGTCGATACGCTGCCCGGCAAAGATCTGCCCGTCATGATTGACCAGCATGACCCCGACACAGGGGCGATAAGGCAGGGCGTTGATGTCTTCGGGGGTCATCTGGTTGATGGGGCCGGGGCGATCCCGGCCCAACCTTGCTACTGTGGGGTATCCAGGGCCGAAAGCCCCTTCAACAGATCGACGGCATAGGCCAGCTGGTAATCCTCTTCGCGCAGCTCTGCGGCGGCTTCGGCCTTGGCGCGTTCCTCTTCCAGCATCCGGCGCTCATCCTCGGTGATCGAGTCATTGTCCAGGCTGCCGCGCAGGTCCGCCTCGGAAAATGTGTTGCGCGGGGTTTCATCCTCTGCCGCATCCGGGTCGCGACGGGGTTGTTCAACGACGATGTCCGGGGACACGCCCAGCGCCTGAATCGACCGGCCCGATGGCGTGTAGTACCGCGCCGTGGTCAGGCGCATGGCCCCGTCACCGCGCAGGGGCAGGATGGTCTGAACCGACCCTTTGCCAAAGCTCTTGGTGCCCACGACAACTGCCCGGCGGTGATCCTGCAGCGCGCCCGATACGATTTCAGAGGCAGAGGCCGAACCGCCATTGATCAGCACGACAATTGGCTTGCCCTCGGTCAGATCGCCATCTGTGGCGTTGAAACGTTCGCCATCTTCGGGGTCGCGACCCCGGGTCGATACGATCTCGCCCTCATTTAGGAAGGCGTCTGACACCATCACCGCCTGGGTCAACAACCCGCCCGGGTTGTTGCGCAGGTCGATGACAAAGCCGTTCACATTGTCCATGCCGCCCAGTTCGGCAACCGATTCCTCCAGCCCCTCTTTCAGGCTGCTAAAGGTCTGATCGCTGAAGGTGGTGATGCGCAGAACAACGGTGTTGCCTTCGGTGCGCGACCGCACCGCGGTCAGCGTGATCGTATCGCGGATGATGGTCACGTCAAAGGGCTGTTCCTCGCCCTCGCGCACCACGGTGATCACGATCTCGGACCCGACCGGACCGCGCATCAGATCGACCGCATCATCCAGGGTCATGCCCAGAACGCTTTCACCATCCACATGGGTGATGAAATCGCCGGCTTCAATCCCAGCAGCCTCTGCCGGGGTGCCATCCATGGGCGAGACAACCTTGACGAAGCCCTCTTCTTGCGTGACTTCAATGCCCAGCCCGCCAAATTCACCCCGGGTCTGAACGCGCATATCGGCGAAATCCTCTGGCGCGAGATAGCTGGAATGTGGGTCAAGAGAGCTGAGCATCCCATCAATGGCGGCCTCAATCAGGTCGCCCTCATCCACTTCGGATACATATTGAGCGCGGATGCGTTCAAAGATGTCGCCAAACAAATCCAGCTGTTCATAGACATTGGAATTGCGCGCTGATTCCTGCGCCAACAACGGCCCGGCAATCTGTGTTGTTGCCACGATCCCGGCAATCGTCCCGCATGCAGCGGCCAGCACAAACTTCTTCATCTCGGTCTAATCCTTTTCACCCGCGAACCAAAACGCCGGGTCAAGCGGCTGCTGGTCCTTTCTTATTTCCATATAAAGCGTTTCTGTGCGGGCAGCGCCAGCATCAATAACGATTGCGCCGCTCAATTCCGCGTCATTTGTGAATTGATTATAGGGCATCAGGCCCAATGGTGCGCCTTTGGCAACAATTTCGCCCACCTCACCATAAACCGCGCCAAGCCCGGCAAAAACCATCAACAGGTCCTGTTGGGGTTCCAATATGATGACATTTCCATAGCTCAAGAGCGGCCCGCGATAGCGGATCGTAGCGGGCCAGGGGGCAGAGACCAGCGCCTGCGGCTGAGTGGCAATGACCCAGCCCGGATGGACGATATTCGCTGCATCCGGTTCATTGTAACGCCGCAAAATCGTCCCGTTAACAGGCAGATCCAGATCCTTGGGCATATTGGGCACAGCATCAACAGGTGCGACAGCGTCAGTTTCCGGCAGGCTCGCCAACCCGCTGGCAAAGGCCTGCAAGGTCTCGCTGCCATTGATCAGCGCCTGCATGGCCTCTGGATCATCGTGGAACCTGCGCGGTAAATCGGTGCGTTCGGCGATGGCCTGCCCCAGGTTCAGCCGCGCCTGTTGCACTTGCGCCAGCCCCTGTTCCAACGACACCGCGGCGCTTTCCTGCAGGCTTTGCAGCAAGACGACCTCTTCCAGATCGCGGCGCAGGGCATTGACCCGGGTTTCCATCGCCGGCCAGACTTCGGCCATGATCATCCCGGCCTGGGCCGTGGCCAGTGGCCCCTCGGGATGCAAAAGCATGGTTTCGGGTTGGGCCTGCATCGCCTGCATAGTGGCAAGAAGTGCCGCCAGCCGATCCCGCTCCGCCTCAAACGACACGCGCAAAACGGCCTCCTGGCGGGCCGCCAGTCGCAGGCTTTCGCGCAGCGCGACCAATCCGTCCTCATAAGCGTGAATGGTTTCGGTCAGGGCGGCGACCCGGTCCCGGGCGCGCTTTGCCTCTTGCAGGCTTTGCTGCGCGGTTTCCAGCTTTGCGGCGGCGGCTTGCGCCTGGGCGGCGGCATCGGATTGGGCAGACAGGCCGGTTGGGGAAAGAAAGCACAAACAGACAAATATATGTGCCAGCGTCCTCATGGCTTGATCAGGCTCTGTCCCGTCATGTCATCGGGTTTTGGCAAGCCCATCAATTCCAGCACCGTCGGCGCCAAATCCGCCAGCCGGCCGGGTTGCAGCTGCACACCCTCTGGTCCGCCAAACAGGATCACGGGCACCAAATTGGTCGTATGGGCCGTATGCGGACCACCGGTTTCCGGGTCGACCATGGTTTCGCAATTGCCGTGATCGGCGGTCACAATCATGGCCCCACCTGCCTGCCTGAGCGCCGGGATCACCTGCGCCAGCCCCCGATCCACCGCCTCGCACGCGGCAATTGCGGCGTTCAGGTCCCCGGTATGGCCGACCATATCCGGGTTGGCATAGTTGACGACAATCAGATCATATCCCTCTGCGATCGCACTCACGAACTGCTCTGTCACTTCGCCAGAGGACATTTCCGGTTTCATGTCATAGGTCGCGACCTTAGGTGACTTGGGCATGAACCGTTCTTCGCCCGCCTCGCGCCCCTCTTTTCCACCGTTCAGGAAAAAGGTCACATGCGGATATTTTTCTGTTTCGGCCAGCCGAAACTGCCGGAGATCATGCTTGGCGACCCATTCGCCCAGTGTGTTCACGATTTTTCGCTTGGGAAAGACCGTTGTCATATAGGCATTATGCGCGTCTGAATATTCCACCATGCCCAGCATCGCAGTCAGTTCCGGCCGCTCGCCGGTCGGAAATGCCTCAAACCCTGGATCACCGATGGCTTGCAGCAACTCACGTGCCCGATCGGCGCGGAAATTCAGACAAAACAGGCTGTCCCCATCGGTAAAGCCCGCATAGCCCGGCAAAACGGACGGAGAGATAAATTCGTCACTTTCGCCATGCTGATAGGCGGTTGATACCGCGCCGACCGCGGTAAAGACACGGCGGCCTTTGGCTTGGGCAATCGCCTCATACGCCTCTTGCACGCGGTCCCAGCGATTGTCTCGGTCGAGCGCAAAGTAGCGCCCCGATACGGTGACGATCCGGGCGGTGTCGGGCAGCTTTTCTTCCAGCCTGCGGATATATTTCAGGGCAGATCGGGGCGATACATCGCGCCCGTCTGTGATGGCGTGGATAGCGACCTTAACCCCACGATCGGTGATGGCCTTGATCGCTGCAAGCATGTGCCGAATATGACCGTGCACGCCCCCGTCTGACACCAGCCCGATCACATGGGCCGTGCCACAGGCGGTGCCGGTTTTGTCGATGAACGCGGCCAGGGTGTCATTGTTGCAAAACGACCCATCCTCGATCGCCAGATCAATCTGGCCCAGATCCATCGCCACAACACGACCGGCGCCAATATTGGTATGGCCGACCTCGGAATTGCCCATCTGGCCACGCGGCAGGCCGACATCGGGGCCATGCGTGATCAACGTTGCATTGGGGCAGGTGGCCATCAGCCGGTCAAAGGTCGGCGTATGGGCCAAGGCAGGTGCGTTGGCTGTTCGTTCCTCGCGCATACCCCACCCGTCAAGGATGCACAGGACGACTGGCTTTGGTGGTGTCATTCATACCCCAGAGACTGCTCTGTCTTTACCTAAGCTTGCCAGCGGTAAAGGGCAACCGCATTACCACAACTCTCGGCCGATTGACGCCCCGTTTCAGTCGAAAATATCCTCGACCACGTCCCAGGCCTCTTCGACGAAATCAGACAGCCAGTCTTTGCGTTTTTTTCGCTTTTTGCGATCGTCGTGCCGGGGGTCATAGCGCGGCTTGACCGGTTTTTCGGTCCTGAACCGGCTGGGCGCCACCCGCGACGGCCTTTTGGCATGGTCTGACACAGGCATAATCTTCAGATCATGCAGCGGCGCGCCGCAAGAGCCGCAACTTAGCTCATGCTGGACCTTGCCGCGCAGAACCAGCGCGGCGCGCGTGCCGCAATAACAGCAAGTGGCAATCTTGGTGGCGGGCATGCGCGTCCTTCTGTCTGTCCCCTAGGGCATATAGGCGCACAGCTCTGAAATTCAAACGGCATTCAGGTTAGGCGGCCGATATGGGGCGCTCTTTCTTGCTGCGATGTTCGCGCCAGACGATGAACAAGCCACCCCCCACAATCAGCACCACACCGGGGAAGAGCCGCCCAAAGGGGGCTTCGGCAAAAAACACCCAGCCGAGCGTAAAGGAAAACGGGATGGCGAAAAACTCAAACGGGGACAGGCTGCTGGGATCCGCGTATCGGTATGCAGTGATCAGCAAGTAGGCGGCCAATCCCCCGGCACATCCCATAGCCAGCAACCACAACCAATCGACCAGCCCCACAATTGGCACCAGTTCGCGGGTATAGGCAACCAGCAGCAAGGTGGCGGCGATAGAGCCGACGTTATAGTACAGGTTCAAAAGCGGCGTCGGCACATCGGCATCAAAAAACTGCGAGGTGACATTGGCGCTGGAATAGCCCAGTGCGGCGATCAGGGGCAGAACCGCATACCAGGTGAAACTGTCCGATCCGGGCTGCATCACCATGACCACGCCTGCAAACCCGATCATGACCGCCAGCCAGCGTAACCCGCCGACCCGATGCCCCAAAAGCGGGATAGACAAGGCGGTGGAAAACATCGGCCCGACAAACAGCATCGTCGTCGCCGTCGCAAATTCCAGATGGATGAGGGAGATGTAGAAGGACAGCTGCGCAATCGCCCCAAACAGGCCCCGGATCAGCCCCAGCCGCCATTGCCGGATCACCACCGGTCGACCCGCGGCCTTCCACGTTGTGGACAACATCAGGATCAGAATCGCTGGCACCATGCCAAAGATATTCCTTAGCAGGGTCAGCTGCGGCGCCGGATAGGTCTGGCTCAGATGCTTCACAATCGCGCCCATCACATCATAGAGCATGATCGCCGACAGGATCGCGCAGGCCGCAAGGGCAAAGGAGGCCTGTTTCGGGGGGCGGGGCATGGCGGGCTCTGAACGGGTAATGTTTGCGGCACCCTGCCCGGAAAGCAGCGCTATATCAAGCGTGGCCAGGTGTGCGACGGGCTACACCCGGTGATACGGACTGCCAGCCAATATTGATGCGGCGCGGTAGAGTTGTTCCGTCAGCATCGTGCGGGCCAGCATGTGGGGCCAGACCATCTTGCCGAAACTCAGGGCAAAATCGGCTTCTGACCTCAGCGCCGGGGCAATGCCATCCGCGCCACCGATGATAAAGGCCACGTCGCTGCGCCCCATATCCCGCCAATTGCCAAGTTGGTTGGCGAAATCGGGCGAAGTCATCACCCGGCCACGTTCATCCATCACACAGATCAGCGCGCCACTTGGGATGGCGCGCCGCAACAGTTGGGCCTCGGCCTCCATGCCGCCACCCTTTTTATCTTCAACTTCATGGATGATCAGGGGCCCCAACCCCAAGGCGCGACCGGTTCTGTCGAACCTAGTGACATAATCGTCGATCAGCTCGCGTTCCGGGCCCGCGCGCAGGCGGCCCACCGCGCAAATGTGAACTTTCATGTTGGTGAGGGGCCTAGTTCTGGCCCGCGGCCGTCCCCAGCCACATTTTTTCTAGCTGATAGAATTCGCGCACCTCGGGACGGAAGACATGCACAACGATGTCGCCCGTATCGATCAGAACCCAATCGCCCTGATCCTTGCCTTCCATCTTGGACAGGATACCAAATTCCTGCTTCAGATCGTCGGCCAGATGTTCCGAAATCGCTGCCACTTGACGGTTGGACCGGCCAGAGCAGATAACCATGTAATCAGCCATGCTCGACTTGCCGCGCAGGTCTATTTGCACGATCTCTTCGGCCTTGTCGTCTGTCAGAGAGGTCAGGATACGCTCTAGCAACTGTTCACCAGAGTAATTTGCTGTAACGCCCACAGCTTGGGCATGTGCAGCGGCTGTTCCGCCAGCCACGTTCTCAGCATATGTCAGGACAGTGTCCTCCTTTCCATCGCGCCGAACAACACCCCGGCGCAGGGCGTAGGTTCAAGATAACATCGCGAATATGAATTCTCAATGACGGCTGACGCAGATGTGACATTTTGGCAGCAGTCAGTCGGCAACTGCTGGCTTACCAGGATCTTCGTCCTTATCCGCTAACATCCGAACCTCCCGTTGCGGGAACGGAATGTTGATATTGTTGGCCTGGAACGCATCCCATAGCGCCAGATAGACATTGCCGCGGATGTTGGTCAGCCCGCCTGTGGGGTCAGTAATCCAGAACCGCAGGATGTAATCGACGGAACTGTCGCCAAAGCCCACGATATGACAGACCGGGGCTTTCCAACTGAGCACCCGTTCGACGCTTTTGGCGGCCTCAATCGCGATCCGGCGCACATCATGCGGGTCATCGCCATAGGCGGTGCCGAAATAGATATCCAATCGCACCAGATCATTGGAATGTGACCAGTTCACAACTTGGCCGGTGATCAGGTCCTCGTTCGGGATCAGGTATTCGCGCCCGTCGCGGGTGACAACGGACACATAACGTGCGCCCAGGCTGTCGATCCAGCCAAAGGTTTCACCAAGGCTGATCACATCGCCGGGCTTGATGGATTTATCCAGCAGGATGATGACGCCCGAAATCAGGTTTGACACGACCTTTTGCAGACCGAAACCGATACCAACACCGATGGCACCGGACAGAACCGCAAGGCCCGTCAGGTCAAAGCCGACGGCCTTTAACCCGATGAAAAACGCCGCACCATAGAGGATCAATTGCAAAAACTTCGCCGCCAAGACCTGCATGGAGGGCGAGATATCCTTGTTCGACTTGATCTTGTTGGTCGAGGTGGTGGCGATCAGCCGGGCCGCGACAAACAGGATGCCGGTGATCACCAGCGCCTTGAGGATCGCATAAAGCGACAGGCGAAAATCCCCGAACTCAATCGCCAGATTGTCCAGAACCGCCATCGTCGCTTCGACAAACCCAAGATAGTACAGGACGACATAGGTCCAACCGCCCAACCGCACGATCCGGCGCAAAAAGGAATTGCGGATCACCTGCGCCAGAAGTGCAATCGCAAACCAGGCAAAAGAAATCGCAGCACAAATCGCAATCAGCCGATAGCGTGATGGAAACATCCCCAAAACATCGCGCATAACGATCAGGGCGGCGCCAGTCATCAGGATGAACAGCATCAGCTTGATCCGGCGGTACAAGATCAGCATCCAACGCAGTTGCCATTTTGGCCGGCCTTCCAGGCCACGCATCCACTCATGTATGCGGGGGCTGACAACATAGTTGATCCCCCAAGACAGCGCAAAAATTGCAACCAGAATTCCCACTTGCGTCAGGCGCGAGGGCAACAACAGGCTGTTGGCAAAGATCAGGACTTGATCAATGAAGCTCTGAACTTCTGGGGTGATAATCTCTGTTTCCTGCTCCATACGGGCACTCTGGCATGACAACCGGTGGGCGACAATAATTTTCCATTGCCGCCGCGTGTCTGCCCGCCTATGCCGGAAGGATGAGCGACTATCTAATCCTGTGTCTGGCCGGGTTTGGGGCAGGCATTATCAATGCCATTGCGGGCGGCGGAACGTTTCTGACATTTCCGGCGCTGATCTGGGCAGGTGTGCCGCCCGTGGTCGCCAACGCGACCAGCGCGGTTGCGGTCTTTCCGGGCTATGCGGCCTCGGTTTTAGGGTTTCGCGAAAGTGTATCCGACCTGCCTGCAGGGTTGTTGCGGCGCTGTCTGATTTGGGCTGCGCTGGGCGGGTTGATCGGTGGCGGGCTTTTGCTGGTATCCTCCAACGCGGCCTTTTCCGTGATTGTGCCGTTCCTATTGCTCTTCGCGACCCTTTCCTTTGCCTTTCAAAAGCAGGTCTTGGCTTGGACCCGCCGCAACGGAGGCGGGCTGGCGCTGGGTGGAGCCACTGGCCTGATGGTCGTGTCGACCTATGGCGGCTATTTCAATGGCGGGTTGGGCATCGTGATGCTGGCGCTCTTTGCGCTGTGGGGGATGACGGATCTGGCGCAGATGAACGGGTTGAAAAACGCGCTGTCGGTGGTGGTGTCGGCGGTGTCTGTCGCGGCCTTTGCATTGGCCGGGATCGTCGTCTGGCCACAGGCCCTAATTATGGCCGCGGCCAATATCGCCGGGGGCTATGCGGGCGCGCGGCTGGCCCGGGTGTTGCCACCGGTGATCACGCGCACTGTGATCATTGTGATCGGGGCGGGGATGAGCCTTATTTTCTTTGCGCGGCTAATGTGATCAACATCAGCTTGATGGAATCTTTCAACGGGTGTAAGGCAGCCTCATGAAACGCATCTATGATATCGACGACCGCGCCTTTTTACCTTGGCGGTTTTATGGACAGTCGCTTTCCATCACTGCCGGGCTATGACGCCCTGTGCGGGGTTTTCCCCCGTACCGTTTCGCCATTGGACTTTCAAAATCTGAACATATGGGAGAGGGCACATGTCCCCCAAAACACTCTATGATAAAATCTGGGATGCGCATGTCGCGCATGAGGCAGAAGACGGCACTTGCCTGCTGTATATCGACCGCCACCTGGTCCACGAGGTCACCAGCCCGCAGGCCTTCGAAGGGCTGCGCATGACCGGCCGCAAGGTCCGCGCACCGGAAAAAACCATCGCTGTGCCGGATCATAACGTCCCGACAACGCTGGGGCGCGAAAACCCGGAGCAAATGACCCCGGAAAGCCGCATTCAGGTCGAAGCGCTGGACAAAAACGCCAAGGATTTTGGCGTGCATTACTACCCGGTCTCTGACGTGCGCCAAGGCATCGTACATATCGTTGGTCCCGAACAGGGCTGGACCTTGCCGGGCATGACGGTTGTCTGCGGTGACAGCCACACCGCCACCCACGGCGCCTTTGGCGCACTGGCCCACGGCATCGGCACGTCCGAGGTGGAGCACGTTCTGGCCACGCAAACGCTGATTCAGAAGAAATCCAAAAACATGAAGGTGGAAATCACCGGCAAGCTGCGCCCCGGCGTCACCGCCAAGGATATCACCCTGTCCGTCATCGGTGAAACCGGCACTGCAGGCGGTACCGGATATGTCATCGAATATTGCGGCGAGGCGATACGCGATTTGTCGATGGAAGGTCGCATGACCGTCTGCAATATGGCGATCGAGGGCGGCGCGCGCGCTGGCCTGATTGCGCCGGATCAGACCACCTATGACTATGTTCTGGGCCGCCCCCACGCGCCAAAAGGCGCGCAATGGGAGGCCGCGCTGGATTGGTGGAAAACTCTTTATTCCGACGATGACGCCCATTGGGACAAGGTCGTCACCATCCGTGGCGAAGATATCGCGCCGGTCGTCACCTGGGGCACCTCGCCCGAGGATGTGCTGCCGATCACCGCAAGCGTGCCTGCAGCCAGCGATTTCACCGGTGGTAAGGTTGGCGCGGCGCAACGCTCGCTCGATTACATGGACCTGACCCCGGGGACCCCGTTGTCAGAGATCGAGATCGACACAGTCTTTATCGGATCATGCACCAATGGCCGGATCGAGGATCTGCGCGCCGCCGCTGAAATCCTGAAGGGCAAAAAGATCAAGGACGGCCTGCGTGCCATGGTCGTGCCGGGATCAGGTCTGGTTCGCGCCCAAGCCGAAGAGGAAGGTCTGGCCGATATCTTTATCGAAGCGGGCTTTGAATGGCGTATGGCGGGCTGTTCCATGTGTCTGGCGATGAACCCGGACCAGCTGGCCCCCGGTGAACGCTGCGCGGCCACGTCAAACCGCAACTTTGAGGGCCGTCAGGGCCGCGGTGGTCGCACCCACCTGATGAGCCCTGCCATGGCCGCCGCTGCTGCCGTCACCGGCAAACTGACCGATGTTCGGGAGATGATGTAATGCAAAAGTTTGAGACCCTCACAGGAATTGCGGCGCCGATGCCGCTGGTCAATATCGACACTGATATGATCATTCCAAAACAGTTCCTGAAAACCATCAAGCGTTCGGGCCTTGGTGTGAACCTGTTTGATGAAATGCGGTTCAATCAGGATGGCACGGAAATCCCCGATTTCGTGCTGAACCAGCCGCAATATCGCAAGACGCAGATTCTGGTCGCGGGCGATAACTTCGGCTGTGGCTCCTCTCGTGAACACGCGCCCTGGGCGCTGGCGGATTTCGGGATCAAGGTGATCATCTCCACTTCTTTCGCCGACATCTTTTATAACAACTGCTTCAAGAACGGCATGTTGCCGATTGTGCTGCCCGCCGATCAGGTCGAGGTGTTGATGAAAGATGCCGAAAAAGGCGAAAACGCCCGTGTGACCATTGATCTGGAAAACCAGACTGTGACCACCTCGGATGGCGAGGCGTTCAGCTTTGAGGTCGACGCCTTTAAGAAGCATTGCCTGATCGAGGGGCTGGATGACATCGGTCTGACCATGGAAAAATCCGCCTCTATCAATACTTACGAGGCCGCCGCCGCACAGGCCCGCCCCTGGGTCTAAGGCCGCTTCTGCTACCCCTAGCGGGTGAAAGCCCCACAAACACAACATCTGGAAGGGTCCCGTTTTCGGGGCCCTTTTGCTTGGGTGAAATGATGCAAAGTCGCACCAGTTTCTCCACGAAATTGCCGCAATGAGTCGATCAAAGTTAATGAAACCTTGCGACTTATGGGGAAAGTGGGCAAAAATTGGGCAAAAATAAGGCACAGCGCCACATTTGGCGCGAGATGACGAAAAAAAACGGGGGGCTGCAATGCACAGCGCCCCAGCTGGTTGAGGGCGCAAGGCAGTGATTTCTCGGCTCATAGGTGCGATTGTTCGCGCGTTTTTGACGGTGTTGCTGATTGCAATGCCGACATTGCTGTTGCCGGCCCCACCCCCCGATACGGCCCAGGTCGTGATGCTGATTGCGCTGTTTGCCGGTGGGTTGGTCTTTATGGATTATGCCTCCAGCTGCCCGAGCCTGGTCGAATTTCGCGACGCCCCGCCGTTCAACCGGGTACGGTTTTTGTCGCTGTTTTTAACCGTCTTCCTCTTGACCATCATCGCACGTGGGCGCACCGACCCGACCACGCTGACACAATTCACTGCCGCCGTGGGTGCCCTGATCGGCCACACGATTGATTTCCCCTACAGCCCGGTCCGGCTGGTTCTGGCCATGTTCCCGGATGGCACTGATCCGCGCAGCATCGCGCTTATTCGTGTCAATGCCGGGATGGCCTATTTGATTTCGCTGATCTCTTTGGCGGTGTTTGTGATCCTGATCCGCGTTCAGGGCTGGCCCAAAGGGGGCAAGTTCAATGTCTGGGTCAACCTGCCCACCTTTGACCCCACAGCCGGGGGCGATGTCGTCGACCGCCTGACACGGGACGCACGCATTAATATTTCCATGGGCTTTTTGCTGCCCTTCATGATCCCGCTGGTGGTGAAATCAGCCGCCTCTCTGTTTGATCCGATTGATGCCAATTCGGCGCAATCCATGATCTGGATCGTGTCGGCCTGGGCCTTTATCCCGGCGAGCCTCTTTATGCGCGGCATCGCCATGGGGCGGATCGCTGATATGATCCGCGAACAGCGCAAGCTGTCCTATCAGCCGCCTGTCGAGGCCGAAGATTACGCAGCAGCGTAAGGCGCGCGACTACAAAGGCCAGAACACGGGGATCAGGGCAGAGGCCAAGAGGCCAACGCTCAAGTTCAGGGGAATGCCCACTTTCATGAAATCGGTGAACCGATAGCCGCCCGGGCCATAGACCATCATGTTGGTCTGATAGCTGATTGGCGTCGCAAATGTGGCGCTGGCGGCAAACATTACCGCAACCACTAGCGGGCGTGGATCGACGCCCAGTTGGATTGCCAAACCAATTGCTACCGGGGTCAACACCACCGCCACCGCATGATTGATCAATTCTGACAGAACCGAGGTCAGCAAATAGATTGCCCAAACTATGAAAAAGGGCGGAAGCCCTGCGATCTGCGGCGCGATATGTTCCACGATCAATTCAATCGCCCCCGATGTTTCCAGCGCCGTGGCCACAGCCAGCATGGCAAAGATCAGCGCCAGCAACCGGCCATCAACGAATGAAAATGCCTCATCCGAATCTATGCAGCGGGTCAGGAAAATCATCGCCATGGACAGAACAGCCAAAAGCAGGATTGGCGCAACGCCCATTGCCGCCAATACGACGATTCCCATTAGTGATGCGATGGCAATTGGGGCGTGACTGCGCCGATAAGGGCGTTCTGCCGGTTTCGAAACATCGACCATATCCATATCGGCGGCCAGCCGTTGAATATCTTCTTGCGCGCCCTCCAGCAAAAGCGTGTCGCCAACCCGCACGACCAGATCATCCAGTTTTCGTCCGATGTTCTGGTTTCGGCGATGCACCGCCAAAGGATACACACCATAACGGCGACGCAGTCGCAATGATCCCAATGAACGTCCAACCATTTTGCACCCGGGTGAGATGAGCGCCTCGACCGTTGTGGTTTGGATAGAGCTCAGTTTGTCCACCATCCGCAAGTCTTTGGATTGCTGAAGCCCCAGCAGCTCTGTCATCTGAGAACGTAACACCACGCGGTCGCCTGCTTCTAGCACCACGCCCTTCAAGTCGCGCCGCAATGACGCATCACCACGAAGGACGTCGATTAAACGCACGCCGCCTCGTTTAAAATGGTCGATATTAGTGACGTTTTGCCCGATCAGTTCGCTCTCTTCGGGGATAGCGACTTCAGTGAAAAACTTCATTGGCTTCTTGTCTGATAACATCGAGGCCATGCTGGAGCGGACCGGCAGCAATCGCGGTGCAATGAAATGCAGATAAATTCCCCCCCAGATCACCAGGAATATTGCCAGTGGAGTGATTTCAAAAATCGTGAATGGCTCCAAACCTCGTGCGCGGGCCACACCATCAACCAACAGGTTGGTTGACGTACCAATCAGGGTAAGGGTTCCGCCAAGGATCGCCGCGTAGCTTAGTGGGATCAACAATTTACTAGCAGGTATATCTAGCCGCCGGGCCAATTGAACGAAAACCGGGATCATGACCACCACAACAGGTGTGTTGTTCATAATGGCAGAGGCCAGCATGACAAACGCCAGCAATGCGGCAATGGCGACGCCGGGTCGGGCATCGGCTTGTGATTCAGCTAACTTGGTAAATTTTTCCAGCGCACCGGTGCGCACCAGTGCCCCCATGACGATGAACATCGCTGCGATGGTCCAGGGAGCCGGGTTGGACAATACATGTAAGGCGTCCTCGTAAGGCAACAACCCTGTGATCATCATTGCCGCAGACCCGGCAATGGCCACGACCTCTGCCGGGTAGGCTTCTTTCATGAAGAGGGCAAACATCACCGCAACAATGGACAAGGCTAGGATCGCCTCACCTGTGGGGGATAGAAAACTTAGGTCGATCATCTGCACCTGCCCGTAATCTGTGTTGCGTCTATCATTGCCAAACCTCCGACAGGTGACAAGCGTCACTTTCGATGGATGCTGAAACAGAACGCCAGCGCGGAGGCTGGGTTGTTAACAATTTCGCCAATTCCGTTCTGCCACCGCCGCAGGGCTGTCGGAATACCGACGTAATACTGACAAGGGTTTTGGCGTTAACGATTGGCTGGCGGGGTCAATCCAGCGGGGTGGATTGTTCCAACCGACCCCCCACCCGGATCATCCTGACCGACGTGGCTTTGCCGGTCCGGTCATCGGTTTCGACGAAGAGGCCCGACAGCGTTGCCTCACCCTCTGCCGGGGTGAACCGGCCCTTGGGCATCCCGGTGATGAAACGGCGCAAGGGTTCGGCCTTGTCCATGCCAATGACCGAATCGTAGTCGCCGCACATTCCAGCATCTGCTTGAAATGCCGTGCCTTTTGGCAGAATCTGCGCATCGGCCGTCGGGATATGCGTATGCGCCCCAACCACCACGCTGGCCCGGCCATCGCACCAATGACCCATGCCCATTTTCTCTGACGTGGCTTCGCAGTGAATCTCAACCAGGCTGGCCTGAACCTGTCCGCCCAACGGAAATTTCTTCAGCTCTGCATCGATGGCAGAGAAGGGATCATCATAGGGGCGCTTCATGAAAACCTGTCCCAGAACCTGGGCCACCAAAATCCGCCGCCCACGCCCGGCATCATAGATCCGCGCCCCCCGGCCCGGCGCGTCTTTGGCAAAATTCAGAGGGCGGATAACCCGTTGTTCCTGATCAATAAAACTTAGCATATCGCGCTGATCGAAGGCGTGATCGCCCAGGGTCAGAACATCGACGCCGTTGTCCAGCAAGGCTTTGGCGTGCGCCCCGGATAGCCCCGCGCCAGAGGTTGCGTTTTCGCCGTTCACCACCACGAAATCCAACCGCCAATCCTGCCGCAGGGTTGGCAGCCGTTCGATCACCGCATTCCGACCGGTCCGGCCAACGATATCACCAAGAAAAAGAAGTCTCATATCCCCTCGCTAGGCCAGCCGGACGGGCAGGGCAACCGGTTTTCGCTCACGCCCCCACGGTAATTCGTCAACACTAATGGGCAATCATGTCCGAAGATCGATGACTTCGGCCTCGGTCACAATCATGTCCAGCTGCTGATCAGTGGGTTCCAGAGGCAGCATGTCGGCCTCTTGCGCGGCAAAGGCAAAACCAATCGCCAAGGTAGGGCGGATGGCGCGCAGCCCTTCGAGGGAACGGTCGTAAAAACCTCCGCCATAGCCCAACCGACCGCCAGCGCGGGTAAAGGCCACCAAGGGCACAATCAGAACTTCGGGGTCCAGATACATCCCTTCCGCAGGCACACGCGCACCAAAGGGACCATCGACCATTTCACAGTCCGGTGTCCATCTGCTGAATTTCAGCGGATGTCCTGCGGCCTCGATCACCGGGACGGTCACGAAACCTGTTTGAGACATTTTCACCATGGCCGACCGCGGGTTGATTTCTGTTCGGATCGGCATGTAACCGGCAACGGTTTTACCCGAATGTGGTTCTAGAACTTCCAACAGGCGGGCCGCGCCAATTCCGGTATCGCCATGATCAAAGGCAATTTTACGCCTGGCAAAGGCGGCTTTGCGTGCTGCGGCTTTTTGTGCCTCTAATTCTGATTGATCCATTATAGCAATACCCAAGCCGCGAGCCCCAGAAAGGCGAAAAACCCAACAATATCAGTGACGGTGGTGACAAAAGCACCAGAGGCCAACGCCGGATCAATCCCCATTTTTTCAAGGGAAACCGGGATCAAGATGCCCGCAAGCCCCGCGATCACCAGATTGATCACCATGGCCACTGCGATCACAACACCCAATACAGGACTGTCAAACCAGAGCATTCCGACCACCCCCATTACGACCGCAAATACCAAGCCATTTAACAGGCCAACTATCGCTTCCCGCCTGACGACGCGCAATGTGTTGGACCCGGTCAGGTCACGCGTGGCCAATGCCCGTACAGCGACGGTCAGAGATTGGGTTCCGGCATTGCCGCCCATGGAGGCGACAATCGGCATCAACACCGCAAGCGCAACGAATCCCGCGATTGTCGATTCAAACTGGGCGATCACGGCAGAGGCCAAAATGGCGGTGATAAGGTTCACGAAAAGCCACGGAAATCGCTGCTTGGCCGTTTCCAGAACCGTATCCGACAGGCTGCTTTCCTCGCCCACACCGGCCAGACGCAAGATGTCCTCTTCATGGGCTTCGTCCAACACGGCCATCGCGTCATCAATGGTGATCACGCCGACCAGCCGATCATCCTCATCCACGACCGGGGCAGAGATCAGGTGATATTGGTTGAAGGCATAAGCCACGTCTTCTTCGGGCTGGGTGACACGGATTGGGCGAAAGCTGTCTTCGGTGATGTCGACCAGTTTGGTGGCACGCGAACGGGCCAGAATATGGCCCAGCGTGACATAGCCCGTTGGCTTCATCCGTGGGTCGGTGAGAATGACGTGATAAAACTCTTCAGGCAAATCGTCCTGTGCGCGCATATAATCGATGGCTTCGCCAACGGTCCAGTGTTCGGGGGCAAAGACCACCTCGCGCTGCATCAAACGACCAGCAGATTCTTCGGGGTAGGACAGCGATTGCTGGACTGCGGCGCGGTCCGCACTTTCCAGAGCGTCAAGAATTTGCGTTTGCTGTTCTTCTTCAAGATCTTCGACCAGATCGACGACGTCATCGGAATCCAGATCGCGAACGGCCTCGCTCAGCAGCTCATTTGGAAGGCACTCGATCACCTCTTCACGCAGAGATTCGTCGAGTTCTGACAGAACCTCCCCGTCGATCAGCCGTTCTGCCAGCAAGATGATCTCTCGCCGTTCATCGCTGTCGACCTGTTCCAGAAGGTCAGCAATATCGGCGGCGTGCAGGGGTTCGAACAGGGTTTCGAGTTTTTGGCGGTCTTGTGCCTCTACCGCGTCCAGGACCGAAGGGATCAGGGTATCGTCAAGCCAGTAATCTTCATCTTCGCGTTCTTCCGCTTCGATGAACTCTTCGACCATGCCTGTCCCCTTGAATTGGCTTGTAATCTGCGCCCGCCTTGCGCGGTTTGTCGCGACTTTAGACAAAAGACCTTCAAAGAAACAGGCATAATCCGGTGATTTACGCAGATTTCATGACCCGGTATTCTGGGCGACGGAGGACAGCACATGTCGACAAAATCTTTGCTACTGGGTCAGGTCCTGCGTTTCGCAAGTGATCCGTTTCATACACCGATTGAAGAGGCCGCCGTATGGGAGCGCCGGGGCGCCATTTTGGTCGAAGGCCAACATATTGCCGCTGTCGGTACGGCGGACGTGTTGCGCGCGGCATATCCAGACGCCCAAGTGACCGATTATGGCGATTGCCTGATCAGTGCCGGGTTCATTGATGCGCATGTGCATTATCCCCAGACCGGCATGATCGCCAGTTGGGGCAAGCGGCTGATTGATTGGTTAAACACCTATACCTTCCCCGAGGAGATGCAGTTTGGCGACAAGGCGTTCGCCGATGATGTGGCTGCCCGCCATCTGGATCTGACGCTGTCAAACGGGACAACCACCGTTGCCAGTTATTGCACGATTCACCCCGAGAGCGTTGATGCCTATTTCGAGGCCGCAATCGCGCGCGGGCAACGGGTGATTGCTGGCAAGACCTGCATGGATCGCAACGCCCCGGAGGGGCTGCGTGACACCGCGCAAACCGGCTATGATGACAGCAAACGCTTGCTGGAAAAATGGCACGGGCAGGGGCGGATCGATTATGCGATCACCCCAAGGTTTTCGCCAACCTCCACACCTGAACAGCTAGAGGCGATGGGTGCTCTGTGGGCGGAACACCCCGATTGTCTGATGCAGACCCACCTGTCCGAACAAACGGATGAGGTCGAATGGGTGCAGGGACTGTTCCCCGCCTCGCGTGACTATTTGGATACCTACGAACAGTTTGGCCTGCTGGGGGCAGGGGGGCTTTATGGCCATGCGATTTATTTGACGGATCGCGAACGGGCCCGACTGAAAGAAGTGGATGCCAGCCTGATTCACTGTCCGACCTCTAACACGTTTATCGGATCTGGCCTGTTTGACATGCCGGGGTTGATGGCAGAGGGCCAGCGGATTGGCCTGGCGACAGACACAGGTGGCGGGTCGAGCTTTTCGATGTTGCGCACCATGGCGGCAGCCTATGAAATCGGCCAGTTGAAAGGCACGCCCTTGCACCCTGCGCAGCTTTATTGGCTGGCCACGGTGGGGTCGGCGCGATCCTTGCGGCTGGATGACAAGATCGGCAATGTGTTTGTTGGGGCAGAGGCCGACCTGGTGGTTCTTGATCTGAAATCAACGGATGCGATCCGACAACGGGCCGAGCGTGCCAAGACAGAATGGGAGCTTTTGTTCCCGACCATCATGATGGGCGATGACAGGGCCACGCGGGCGGTGTGGGTGAATGGAGTTCCGCTGAAAGCGTGATGGTCTGTGTCGGAACAGTAGGTTGAAGCTATCCGAGTGGTCAGATATCACCCCTCTGTTGTGAACAGGATGTCTGGTCGTTAATGTCAACTTTCTTAAGTGGACTGTTTCTGGGATTAAGCCTGATCCTTGCGATCGGGTCGCAGAACGCCTTTGTCTTGCAGCAGGGATTGCGACGGCAGCATGTCTTTGCCGTTTGTATGGCCTGCGCATTATCGGACGCTATTCTCGTCGTGGTAGGGGTTACGTCCTTTGCCTGGGTGGCAGAGCAACTGCCCATAATTGCCCCGGCCCTGCGTTATGGTGGGGCCTTGTTTTTGACGGCCTATGGTGTGCGTAGCGCGATCTCTGCTTTGCGGGGCGGTCAGAGCATACAGGCAGAAGGCGCCAAATCCATCGGATTGATACCGACCTTGGGCATTTGTCTGGCCCTGACCTGGCTGAACCCGCATGTCTATCTGGATACTGTGGTTTTGCTAGGATCCGTTTCGGCACAATACGACAATGTGGCGCTTTTCGGTTTTGGAGCCGTGTCTGCGTCATTCGTGTTTTTCTTTTCGCTGGGATATGGCGCACGTTTGTTAACCCCGATTTTTGCCCGACCACAGGCATGGCGGGTTTTGGACGCATTGATTGCGGTTGTTATGTGGTTGATCGCCCTTAAATTGATTTTCCATTGACCCTTGCCAAGCCGGGCCAACTGCATTCAATGGCTGCATGACAAATTCAGGCATCTCAAATGGCAGCCGCCCCATGTTGGGGGTGTTTTGGATGGTGGTTACTGGCCTGAATTTTGTCGCTGTGACAGCGGTGGTGAAACATGTTGGGCAGGGCATTCCCGCTGCGCAATCCGCGTTTTTGCGATACGTATTGGGGCTGATCTTTGTCTTGCCGATGTTACGACCGATGCTGGCGTTTGTTCCTACGGCGGGCCAGATGGGGTTGTTTTGGTTGCGTGGGGCAATTCACAGTTTGGGCGTGATTTGCTGGTTCTATGCGATGACCAAGATCACCATAGCCGAGGTGACGGCCATGAATTATCTGTCGCCGGTCTATGTCTCTCTTGGCGCGGTTTTGTTTTTGGGCGAACGGTTCGCGTGGCGCCGGATCGCGGCGGTCATTGTAGCCCTCATTGGGGCGTTGATCATATTGCGTCCCGGATTTCGAGAGCTGTCTACCGGGCATCTTACCATGCTGGTCACCGCGTTGGCCTTTGCCGGGGGATACCTGATCGCGAAAAAGCTGTCGGATGACTTTTCAGCCGCGGTGATCGTTGGCTGGATGTCCATCACAGTGACCATCGGGCTTGCCCCCTTTGCCTATGCGGTGTGGGTGCCCGTTGATTTGGTGCAGTGTTTTTGGCTGTTCATGGTTGCTGCCTTTGCCACGGCCGGACACTACACCATGATCCTTGCCTTCAGGGCGGCACCGGTGACAGTCACCCAACCGGTGGCGTTTTTACAATTGGTTTGGGCAACGTTGCTGGGCACATTGGTGTTTAAGGAACCCGTGGATAACTGGGTTATGTTGGGCGGGGCGATTATCGTGGCGGCGATCAGTTTTATCAGTTGGCGCGAAGCCAAGGTCAGGCGCAAATCCATCACGCCGCCGCATGTTGCGACCAAGGTTTAGCCCCTTGTGTTTTGGGCTGTAACGAGCCTATTTGCCCCAATCGGCATCCTGCATCTCACGCAGGCGGCTGGCGGTGCGGTCAAATTCAAAACTTCCTTCGCCTTCGATATACAGCATTTCTGGCTGGGCGGCTGCCGTGCAGATCAACCGAACACGCGCCTCGTAGAGAGCATCGATCAATGTCACAAATCGCTTTGCTTCGTTGAAGTTTGACCGCCCGAGTTGCGGAATTTCCCGAAGCACCAGAACACGGACCGCATCAGCAATGGCCAGATAATCCTGCGGGCCAAGCATTCGCCCGCACAGGTCATAAAACTTTGCCCGGGCGACACCGTTGCAATATTCGGGGAGAGTGACCTCTCTTTTCTGAATATGCAGCGTCAGGGGTTCTGGTGTGCCATCACAAAGGTTGCGCCAAATGCGCCGGACTTCTGCCCGGGTTTCAGCGTTGATTGGAGAGAAGTAAACCTGCCCTCCGGCCAAGCGGCCCTGTCGGTAATCTGTCGGGCTGACCAGTTCGTGAACCACCAGGTTCTGTTTCAGGATATCGATAAATGGTAGGAACAACTGCCGGTTCAGGCCGTCCTTATACAGATCATCAGGAACGCGGTTGGATGTTGTAATGACGATAACGCCTGCATCAAAAAGGGCCTCAAACAGGCGCCCGACAATCATCGCGTCGGTGATATCGGTGATCTGCATTTCATCAAATGCGAGTACCCGGGTTTCACTGACAATCGCGCTGACCACCGGGGCAAGGGCGTCCTCGACCCCTTGTTGCCGTGCCTTATGCATGCCTGCGTGAATTTCTTGCATGAACGCGTGGAAGTGGACCCGTCTCTTTTCAGGGATATTCAGATGCTCGACAAAGAAATCCATCAGCATGGATTTCCCGCGGCCCACCCCGCCCCACAGATACAGGCCCTGCGGGACATCCTGTGGTTTATGAAAAAGCCCGCCCAGAATACCGCGCTTTTTGGCCTTGATGGTTTCCAGATGATTGCGGATATTTTCCAGTATGGGCAAAACAAGTTCTTGCGCCGGGTCCGCGGAGATATCCCCAGCCGACACTTTCTGTGCATAGATATCCGGTAAAGTCGCGCCCATACCTGCCCCAGTTTTTTTCATTCATAACCTTCCTTGATGATGTGATCCACAAGGAATGAATTGACCATGGCCGCTTTCGGATAGACGTTGCCCGAAATTGTAGGGACATCATTGATGGATTCGCGCGCACCCTTGTTTACGCCCGTGCTGATTGCGGGCTGCATCATTATCATGGTGGGCTTTGCCATTCGGGCATCGTTTGGGGTGTTTCAAATTCCGATTGCCGAAGAATTTGGGTGGCTCAGATCAGAGTTTTCCATGGCGATTGCGATTCAAAACCTGTTCTGGGGGATAGGGCAGCCGATATTTGGGGCGCTGGCGGAAAAATTCGGAGACCGGCGGGCGATTATCGCTGGCGCGATTTGTTATTCGATCGGCCTGATCCTGTCATCCTTTGCTGTCACGCCCGAAGCCATGCAGTGGCTGGAGATTATCGTCGGCTTTGGCATTGCAGGAACAGGTTTCGGCGTGATTTTGGCGGTGGTTGGACGTGCGGCCTCTGATGAAAATCGCTCCATCGCGATGGGCATTGCGACGGCAGCGGGATCTGCCGGGCAGGTGATCGGCCCCCCCTTCGCGGAGTTTTTACTGGGCTTTGTCCCGTGGCAAACCGTGTTCCTGATCTTTGCCGGAGCAATTCTGCTGGTGTTGTTTACGCTTCCAATGTTGCGCGCGCCCGAAGCGGCCAGCAAGGCAGAGCTGGAAGAGAGTATGGGACAGATTCTGCGAAAGGCGTTTCGCGATCCATCCTATACGATGATTTTCCTGGGGTTCTTTGCCTGCGGATATCAACTGTCATTCACCACCGCGCATTTCCCGGCCTTCGTGACAGAGCTGTGCGGACCCATTGCACCCGGGGGTGTTCTGCATTCCATCGGGATTACCACCACGTCGGCTTTGGGGGCGGTAGCATTGTCGATCATCGGTCTGGCAAATATTGCCGGGACCATTTTCGCGGGATGGTTGGGGGCGCGATATTCGAAGAAATATCTGCTGGCTGCGATCTATACCGGCCGAACCATCATCGGTGCGACATTCATTCTGATGCCGATCACGCCCACCTCTGTCATCATCTTTTCAATCGCGATGGGATCTTTGTGGTTGGCGACGGTTCCACTGACATCGGGGTTGGTCGCGCATATCTATGGGTTGCGTTATATGGGTACGCTCTACGGGATCGTGTTTTTCAGCCACCAACTGGGCAGCTTCTTGGGCGTGTGGTTGGGTGGCCGGATGTATGACTCTTATGGAAACTACACTTTTGTTTGGTGGGTCGGTGTCGCAGTAGGGGCGTTTTCGGCGATCGTACATTTGCCGATACGGGAAAAGCCGCTGGCGGCAGCAAAGGTGGCCTAGTCGACCGCGCGGATCAGTTTTCGTTCCAGATCGCGTAATACGATTTTTAACTCTGCACCACGCTTCAGGATCTGTCCATTCAAGCCACGCAGGGCATAAAGCTGTTGCTTGGCGCGTAGCTTTGGCCGCTTTTCGATACAATAGAGTGGGCTTTCGGCGGTGCGCTGAAACACGGCAAACACAGCAATTTCCCTTAGACAGGATATTCCGTAGTCCCGCCATTCACCTGCGGCGACCATACGGCCATACAAAGACATGATTTCACCCAGTTCACGCCGATCAAAACTGACCTGTTCCGGTACCCGGCGATGGTGGGGGAAGGGCGTTACAGACTGGTATGTCATATAGAAAGAGTGGCCCCTAAGATGTATAAAATCAATCCCCGCCCTGATTTTGCCCAGAAATGACCTGCAAAAGTCCCACAGTGGCACGCAGATTCGCCCGGTTTCTCCTTCAAAAACAGCTTTAGCGAGCAATCGCTTCTCCGGCGTTGCGGTGTTCATTGCCCCCACCCAGCCCGCATCGCCGGAGCAGATATTACGCAACACCCTCGGCCAACCAGCCGGGGGTGTTGTCCTGTCTAGGTTAGCCGCAATACACTTTTTCGATGGCGCCGTTTTTTCCGATGAGGATATTCAGGCGATCAGGCCTGTGATCCATCGTTACTGCACTGTCCCAACTGAAAATGCGATGGGGGTCGTTGAATGTGTAGGTTTCGAGTACTGATGGATCTTGGCCAACGAGAACCTGAAAGTCATTTGCCCCACATGAATCGGGTTCCGGTTGGGAATTAGCAGCGGATGATGCGTCGGTTTCCTGGCATGCGGATGCTATGACCAGAAACAACATTGCGGCTCGTCTCATTCCTTTGGGTCCTTTCGCAAATAATTCTCCCCCGAAACTGCAGTGTGCATTCCGACTTTCGGTTGAAACAAGCGTAGGTTTCGCGCATGGTGAGTGCAACGAAAAATCAAATTTGGGGGGACGTTGATGCGTACTCGTGCTGCTGTTGCGCTTGAAGCTGGCAAACCGCTGGAAGTTATGGAAGTGAACCTGGAAGGCCCGAAAGAGGGTGAGGTTCTGGTAGAAATCAAAGCCACCGGGATATGCCATACCGATGAATTCACGTTGTCCGGTGCGGACCCAGAGGGGTTGTTCCCGGCCATTTTGGGGCATGAAGGTGCTGGTGTGGTTTTGGAAGTGGGTCCGGGTGTAAAGAGCCTGAAGCCAGGGGATCATGTCATCCCGCTTTACACCCCGGAATGTCGGGAATGTGATTACTGTCTACACCCTAAAACCAACCTGTGTCAGGCGATCCGATCAACACAAGGTCAGGGGCTTATGCCCGACGGAACCAGCCGGTTTTCGATGTTGGATGGCACGCCGATCCTGCATTACATGGGCTGTTCGACATTTTCCAATCACACGGTCTTGCCCGAAATTGCACTTGCCAAAGTGCGCAATGACGCGCCTTTTGACAAAATCTGTTACATCGGTTGCGGCGTGACCACAGGTATCGGCGCAGTGATCAACACTGCTAAGGTAGAGCAAGGTTCTGTCGGCATTGTCTTTGGCTTGGGCGGTATTGGTCTGAATGTTATTCAAGGCCTGCGCATGGCAGGTGCGACCATGATTGTTGGTGTTGATCTGAACGACGACAAGGCGACCATGGCCAAGCAGTTTGGCATGACCCATTTCGTCAATCCGTCCAAGGTTGATGGCGATATTGTTGGCCATTTGGTGGAACTGACCGGCGGTGGCGGCGATTATACATTTGACGCAACGGGCAATGTTGGCGTGATGCGGGCTGCATTAGAATCTGCGCATAAAGGATGGGGTGAATCGATCATCATCGGTGTGGCGCCGGCTGGGGCAGAAATTTCGACCCGACCCTTCCAACTGGTCACCGGGCGCAGCTGGCGCGGCACGGCCTTTGGCGGTGCGCGCGGGCGGACCGATGTGCCAAAGATCGTGGATTGGTACATGGACGGAAAAATCGAGATCGATCCGATGATCACCCACACGCTGAGCCTGGAAGATATCAACAAAGGCTTTGACCTGATGCATGCAGGCGAAAGCATTCGGTCCGTGGTCGTTTATTGATCTAACCTGGATATCAGACAAGATCGCCGGGCATTGCCCGGCGTTTTTGTTGAGACTGTTTGATACTTATACCCCGTAGCGCGCCATAAACAGATCAACCGCACCGTCGGCCACACGGGCAATCTGTGCTTCGCTGGCGGCACCTTGCACCTTGAAACTGACGCGTAGCCAGAGGTCGGTTCGGCACAGGCCGATGAGTTGTTCTGCGGCAAGGTCAATGTCTTCGATCCGCAGCTCGCCGCGTTCAACCCCCAAACTCAGCAGGCGTCTCACCCGTTCGTGCCCCAAGGCGGGGCCTGTTCGATAAAACTCTCGGGCAAATTGGGGAAACCTTTCAGCCTCTCCGATTGCGAGTTGGTGGATGTTTTGTGCAAAGGGGGAAACCAGAAACCGGATCAACAAATCCACACTCTGCCGCAAGATAACTTGAATCGGACGGTCAGATTGTTCCAGATCCAAGGCAGAATCGGCCAATGCGCGGCACTGGACAGCGCACACTTCTAAAAACAGCAGGCGTTTATCTGGGAAATACTTGTACAGCGTTGCCTTGGACACCTGCGCATTGCGGGCAATATCGTCGACGCTTGCACCTTCAAAACCGTCACGCAGAAAAATATCTCGTGCGCCTGCCACCACCTGATCAAACTTTCGGCCCTTGTAGATCAGGATATTGTCCTCTGCCATTTGCGCTCCTTTCCCCACTGGTGAATATAAACTGTTGAGTTCAGTTTTCGCAAAGGAAATTCGTCACTTTAGGGGGCAAGGCTGATTGTGAATATCGACTTGTGTCGAAGCGGTATTCGATTAAGTTAGAATCATTCTAATAAGAGACATGTTATGATCCCAGGAATTAGCAATCGCCGCCGCTTTTCAGAGTTGAGTGAGCAGGAAATCATTGCCCTTGCGATATCATCTGAGGAGGATGACGCGCGTATCTACCGGACTTATGCCGAAAAGCTACGCGCGGACTTTCCGGCCTCTGCAGCTGTGTTTGATGGCATGGCTGTTGAGGAAGACGAACACCATCGGCAGCTCATTGAGCTTCACAAGCGTAGATTTGGGACCGTTATTCCGCTTATCCGCCGTGAGCATGTTTCGGGCTTTTATGCCCGTCGCCCGATATGGTTGGTGGAAAATCTGGGATTGGAACGGATGCGGGATGAGGCGGCGCGCATGGAACATGACGCGCATACCTTTTACACGAAGGCCGCGCAGGTGACGCAGGATGCGGATACCCGGCAACTGTTGACTGATTTGGCCGCCGCTGAGGCACATCATGAACATTCCGCGAATGTGTTGGAAGAAACCCATTTGGATGACGAAAGCCGTTCAGACGAAGATCGCGCGGCACATCGCCAGTTTGTTCTGACTTGGGTGCAGCCGGGGCTTGCTGGCCTGATGGATGGGTCGGTGTCGACGCTGGCGCCAATTTTTGCCGTTGCATTTGCGACGGGCGACACTTGGACAACCTTTTTGGTTGGTCTGGCGGCGTCTGTGGGGGCTGGGATATCCATGGGCTTTACTGAGGCCGCTTCTGACGATGGGGAACTGTCGGGCCGTGGTTCACCGGTAAAGCGTGGCTTTGCATCGGGAGTAATGACCACGTTGGGCGGCCTGGGGCATGCACTGCCTTACCTGATCACGGATTTTTGGACGGCGACCACGATCGCGATCATTGTTGTGTTTATTGAACTTTGGGCAATCGTCTGGATTCAAAACCGGTTTATGCAAACACCATTCATGCGGGCGACATTTCAGGTCGTATTGGGTGGAGCACTGGTTTTTGCGGCCGGGGTGCTGATTGGCGGCGGATGACGCGCTGTAGTTGGCGTCGACAATCATTTCAAAGTGCACGCATCCATGCTAAGCGCGTGTGGTGTAGTGAAATATCGATAGATATCGTCGTCGCGGACTTGATGTCGAGCATCACGCGGCGGGCCAACGGGAGTAGCATGTTTAGCAAAGAAAACATTCGGTATGAACCAATCCCCCTGCCGGATCGTGCAGGGATGAGTGACGATGAAATGCGCGAAGCGGCGCACCGGTTTCTGACCCTCATGCAAAAAAGGCACACGGTCAGGGACTATTCCGAGCGTCCGGTTGAGCTGCAGGTCATCTCGGATTGTATCGCCACAGCTGGCACGGCCCCGTCGGGCGCGAACCACCAGCCTTGGCATTTCGTTGCAATTTCCGACCCGGAAATGAAAGCGAAAATACGTTTGGCCGCCGAGCAGGAGGAAGAGAACTTTTATGATGGCGGGGCAGGAGCGGAATGGCTGAAGGCGCTGGAACCCATCGGAACCGGTGTCGATAAACCGCATTTGGAAAGGGCGCCGTGGTTGATCGTGGTGTTTGCGCAGCGTTGGGGGATGTCCAAAGATGGCGAGCGGTACAAGAACTATTACGTGCCAGAAAGCGTCGGTATCGCGACGGGGTTTCTGTTGGCCGCGCTGCATAATGCCGGGCTGGTCAGCCTTACGCACACACCCAACCCGATGAAATTTCTGAATGAACTGTGTGGCCGACCTGACGGCGAAAAACCTGTGATGATCATTGCAGTCGGGCATCCCGAGGAGGATGCGACAATTCCCGCAGTGGCAAAGATGAAAAAACCGTTGGATGAAATCTTAACACTGTGCCGCTGACCGAGGTTCATTTCCCATGATGTTGACAGGTGCCTATCGGCTGTTTTTTCCGGCTGCCGCCCTTTTTGCCGGTCTGGCTGTGCCTATGTGGCTTCTGATCCTAGGCGGGGTACAGATAGCTCTGCCGCAGGATCCATTGGGTTGGCACATACATGAGATGCTGTTTGGCTATTTGGGCGCTGCGCTGGCCGGGTTTCTGCTGACCGCAATCCCAAATTGGACCAAGCGTTCACCGCTGGTTGGGCTGCCGCTGTTGATATTGTTTGGCCTATGGCTGATGGGACGAATTGCCCTGTTCTCCCTGACAGACACAATGATAGTCGCGATTGGAGCACTGCTGTTTCCGGTCTGTTTGGCGTCGGTGGCCACACGTGAAATCTGGCTAGGAGGCAATCGTCGCAATCTGCCTGTGGCGGGGCTCGTCTGGTTGTTCGCAGTGGCTGACGGGCTGTATTTGTTAAGCGACCCGATGCTTGGCATGCGGATGGGATTTGGTTTGGCGCTGATCATGATTGTGGTGATTGGTGGGCGTGTCACACCTGCCTTTTCCCGTAACTGGTTAAAGGCGCAAGGCAGGTCGGAGGAGGTTGCCGCCTTTGGTTTGATCGACAAGCTTGCGCTCGTCACCACAATCCTTTGTGTGATATTTTGGATCTTGTTTGAGGCGACGCCCGTGGTTGGGCTGCTCGCCGTTGTCGCAGCGGTCGCACATGTATTGCGCCTGATCGGTTGGCGCGGGCATCTGGTGCGCGGTGAGGCGTTGCTTGTGGCGCTGCATCTGGCCTATGCGTGGGTGCCGATTGCCCTGATATGTCTGGGCCTGTCGGCGCTGACGGATGTGGTGACACAGGCGCAGGTGTTTCATGCGGTGGGGGCGGGGGCGATCGCCTCTATGACCTTGATCGTGATGATGCGCGCGTTGTTGGGCCATAACAACCTGCCACTGGTTGCAAACCGGATGGACCAGATCATGATTGCCGCCCTGCATCTTGCCGCAATCATCAGAATTGCCGCGCCAATATATCCCGGATCAGACGCTTTATTGCACATTGCTGGTCTGTTCTGGGTGCTTGGGTATCTGTTGTTCCTGTTGCGATATTTGCCGATTGCTTTGCAGCCGCGCCACGAAACGTCGCATTAGGGGTGGCAGAGCGGCATCTTGCTGATAGGACTGAGAACAAGAATTGCGAACGGAGGCCGAGATGGAAACGAAATCAGAAAACCGATGCTTTGGCGGTGTTCAAGGGGTCTATTCCCACAAATCTGAGGCCTGCGGCTGCGATATGACGTTTGGCCTGTTCGTGCCAGAGGACGCCAAGGACGGACCTGTCCCGGTGCTCTGGTATCTGTCCGGGCTGACCTGCACCCATGAAAACGCCATGACCAAAGCAGGGGCGCAGGCCTGGGCCGCGGATGAAGGGATCGCGCTGTTGTTTCCAGACACCTCCCCACGGGGCGACGGTATTGCCGATGATGAGGCCTATGATCTGGGTATGGGGGCCGGGTTTTATGTAAACGCCACTCAATCCCCCTGGGCCCCGAACTACAACATGTGGGATTACGTGGCGGAGGAATTGCCCGCTCTGGTCTTTGAACATTTTGCGCTGGATCCGGAAAACCAGGGAATTGCCGGCCATTCAATGGGCGGACACGGGGCGTTGACGCTGGCGATGAACTTGCCCGGACGGTATCGATCGGTTTCAGCCTTTTCGCCCATTTCAAATCCGACGCAATCGGACTGGGGCCGTAAGCAGCTGTCTGCATATCTTGGTACGGATGAAGATAATTGGGCAAAACATGACGCGTCACTATTGATGCGGGACAAGGGATTTGATGGCCCGGTTCTGATTGACCAAGGGGCAGATGACCAGTTTTTTGATCTGTTGAAACCAGCAGCATTGGCCGAAGCCATCGCTGCTCGCGGGCAAGATGCCATCTGCCGAATGCACAAAGGCTATGACCACAGCTATTTCTTTGTATCGAGTTTCATGGAGGATCACATCGCCTTCCATGCGGACGCACTATATGCGGAGTGAGACATGAACCATTATGATTTGATCGTCATTGGCAGTGGTCCGGCCGGACGTTCCGCTGCCATTCAAGCCGGAAAGCTGAAGCGGCGGGTGTTGGTGATTGACCGTAAAGACCGCTTGGGCGGCGTGTCGGTTCACACCGGTACAATCCCGTCAAAAACGCTTCGCGAAACTGTGCTGAACCTTTCTGGTTGGCGCGAGCGGAGCTTTTATGGCCGCTCTTATCGGGTGAAGGACGAGATACACGCGGATGATTTAAAGATGCGACTGCACAAAACCTTGGACTACGAGGTTGACGTGCTGGAGCATCAGTTCAACCGAAATCATGTGGAAACATTGATGGGCGCCGCGCATTTCGTGGATAAGAATGAGGTTGAGGTGGAAACCGAGGCCGGTGAGACCGTGCGAATGAGTGCCGACAAATTCCTGATCTCGACGGGAACCAAAACCTATCGCCCGGCATCCGTTCCATTCAATGGCAAATCGATTGTTGATGGCGATGAGTTCCTGGAAATGGCACGTATCCCACGTTCGTTGGTGGTTGTGGGTGCCGGGGTGATCGGGGTTGAGTATGCCACCATGTTTTCTGCGCTTGATGTCAGGGTGACCCTGATCGAACCGCGGCCAACATTTTTGGATTTCATCGACAGAACGCTTATCAGCGAGTTCACCCATCAGATCAGAGAAAACGGCGTCGATCTGAGATTGGGGTCTGAAATTGAAAACGTGGAAGATGCGGCCGAACATGTTGAAGTGAGCCTTGCCAACGGGCGACACGTGCGCGCAGAAATGCTGTTATTCGCTGCCGGGCGGATGGGGGCGACATCAAAACTGAACCTCGATGCTGTCGGGTTAAAGACGGATCATCGCGGGCGTCTGAGCGTTGATCGCAAAACCTACCAAACCGAGGTGCCCCATATTTATGCCGCCGGCGATGTTATCGGCCACCCGAGCTTGGCATCGACGTCCTTGCAGCAAGGGCGCATTGCGGCCTGTCACGCGCTTGAGACGCCGACATTGCCCGAAAGCCCCTGGTTTCCCTATGGCATCTATTCGGTGCCGGAAATGTCGACCTGCGGCATGTCCGAAGAGGAAGCCCAGGAACTGGACATTCCTTATGAAATTGGCGTCGCCCGTTTCCGCGAAACATCACGAGGCCACATTATGGGGCTTGAGCATGGCATGTTGAAGATGCTTGTCAGCCTGAAAACACGGCGCCTGCTGGGTGTGCAGATCGTGGGTGAAGGGGCCACCGAATTGATCCATATTGCGCAGGCGGTGCTAAACCTGAAAGGGACGGTGGACTACTTCGTTGAAAATACCTTCAACTATCCGACTTTGGCGGAGGCCTACAAAATCGCGGGGCTTGATGCGTTTAATCGGATGCCGATCCCAGAAGAATACAAAGTTCCCAAGCAGACCGCGAAGAAAGCGAAAGCGTGAGTGCCATATATGTGGATGCAGACGCCTGCCCGGTAAAATCTGAGGCAGAACGTGTTGCCACACGCCATCGGTTGAAGCTTTACATCGTCTCAAACGGCGGTATCCGGCCATCGCAAAACCCACTGGTGGAAACGGTCGTTGTACCAGACGGACCCGATATTGCTGACATGTGGATCGCCGATCGTGCGACAGCGGGAGATGTGGTTGTGACCAGTGACATACCATTGGCCGCGAAATGTGTGGCCGCCGGGGCGCGCGTTTTGCGTCACAATGGTGATGCACTGACAAAAGCCAATATCGGCAATCAACTGGCAACCCGTGATCTGATGGCAGACTTGCGCGCCGCAGATCCGTTTCGACAGGGTGGCGGGCGACCCTTTTCCAAAGCGGACAGATCAAGGTTTCTGGATGCTTTGGAGCGCGAAATTCGCGGTGCTGCGCGCGATTTGACCTAATCGAAATTCGCCTAAAACGTCACCTTTGCTGTCGTCTGGGGAACAGACGGCATCTCGCCACAATGATCTGAAGTGAGCATGGCCATGAAAACTTTTCAACGCCAAGCGGGTCTGGGGGCCATTTCGGCCCTGATCGCTGTGCTATGCTTTTCCGTCAACGACGTTGCGATCAAGTTTCTTAGCGGCGATTACGCCCTGCATCAGATCACTTTGATCCGATCCGTGATCGGGATTTCTGTTCTGCTGGCGGTCATTGTGCCGCTGGAGGGAGGGTTTCAGATTCTGCGCACCCGCCGGCTGCCCGTTCATTTGCTGCGTGGGCTGTGCGTAGTCTTTGCAAACATGACGTTTTTCACCGGCTTGTCGGTCCTGCCCTTGGCTGATGCGGTTGCCGTATTTTATATCAGTCCACTGATCATCACGTCACTTTCGGTTCTGTTTTTGGGTGAGAAAGTAGGTCTGTTTCGATGGGGCGCAGTCTTTATCGGGATGCTGGGTGTGTTGATCATGTTGAGGCCGAGCATTGATGGCATCCAGGTTGCCCTGCTGTTTCCGATCGCAGCGGCATTTGGATACGCGTTGTTGCACATTTTGACCCGCAAAATCGGCATGACCGAAAGCGCCTCTACGATGGCGTTTTATATCCAACTGACATTCATCTTTGTCAGCGGGGCAATTGGTATGGGATTGGGGGATGGCGCCTATTCCGGCCGGGGAGGAGACGTCTTTGAATTCGTCCTTCGAGGTTGGGTCTGGCCTGCTTATATGGACTATCCGATCTTGATTTTAATCGGCGTAACCAGTGCCGCGGGCGGATATTGTATTTCACAGGCATATCGACTGTCAGAGGCCAGTTTGATTGCCCCAATCGAATACGTGGCCATGCCAATAGCAATATTTTTCGGTTTGGTCGTATTTGGGGAATGGCCTGATTTGATCGCTTGGATCGGGACAGTATTGATCATTGGTGGTGGTTTGCTGGTTGTGTGGAGAGAGAGTCGCGACAGTTCAAACCCGGCACTGGCACATCCAAAAACACGGCGCTAGGGTGCAGCGAACAACAGGCGAGGATTGCGTATGCCCGGGATAAAAGCAGTCATTTTTGATATTGGGAACGTCCTGATCGAGTGGCAGCCAGAGCGATATTATGACGCTACTATTGGTCGCGCACGCCGAGAGGCGATGTTTGCAGACGTTGACTTGCACGGCATGAATGATCGCGTGGATCGGGGAGAAAACTTTCGCGACGTGATCTACGCCACGGCGGACCAATATCCGGAATGGCGAAATGAAATCAGGATGTGGCATGACAATTGGATCAAGTTGGCAGAACCAGCAATCGATCATTCCGTTGTTTTACTGCGCAGATTACGTGACAAAGGGATCCCGGTATTCGCGCTGACAAATTTCGGGATCGAAAGCTTTGACTATGCGGCGACTCAATACCCGTTTCTGAACGAATTTGATCGGCGCTATATTTCCGGCCACATGAAGGTGATAAAGCCCGATCCGATGATCTATCAAATGGTCGAGGTAGATTGTGGCCTTGCGCCCGACGAACTGCTTTTCACAGATGATCGGATGGACAACATTGAAATGGCACAAAGCCGACAGTGGCAAACACATTTGTTTGATGGATCGGACGGGTGGGCGAAACGATTGGTTGATGAGGGTTTGTTGACGATTGCCGAGGCAGGGACACAGACATGCATATCATGAACTTGACTGAAGTTGTTGCGGTCCCTGACGCCGTCGCTTCAATGAACTACGGTTGTTCACAATCGGGATTAAAAACCATGTGTCGACCACAAACACAATGGATTGCAGGACGAGGCAGAATTTCGACATGACTTGGATAATCGTGATCGGGGCCATCTTTATTGGTTTGTTGATGTGGCCGGTTCTTTTGGAGTGGCGGCGAACATCGGTGGAACAGCTTCGGCACACCCGCTCAGGACAATTGGCGCATCTATCCCAGGGGCTGACTTACTATCAATGGTCTGGCCCAGAAGAGGGGCCGGTCATTGTTTGTGTGCATGGCCGCACCACCCCATCTTATGTATGGGACGGTGTTGTAAGTGAACTCACGTCGCGCGGATACAGAGTTTTGACGTATGATCTATACGGGCGCGGGGTGTCAGACCGGGCCAAAGGCGCGCAAACCGGTGCGTTTTTCGAACGTCAATTTCTGGATCTTCTGGACGATCAGAATATCCGCACACCGGTGGTTTTGCTTGGTTATTCGATGGGTGGTGCAATTGCTGCTCATATCGCAGCCAATAATCCAGAACGTGTGGAGCGCGCGGTTTTCATCGCCCCTGCCGGGTTGGGTTACGACCCTGGCGGAACGTCAAGGCTCTTTGCTCGTGCAGGGCTGTTGGGAAACTGGCTGCAGATCATTTTGGCGGGTAAGTCTCTGCGCGGCTATGTCGCCGAAGAGGCAGAACGGGTTGTGCCGGTTGTCCCTGATATTCACCAGCGAATGGCCCAGGAAACCTATAGCAAAGGGTTTGCAATGGCGGATTTATCGAGTGTTCGTCATTTGCTGAAGGGGGATTTGGCGACGCAGCACCAGAAGATTTCGGAAAATGGAACGCCGGTGCAGATCGTTTGGGGGGAGGATGACGATCTCATACCTTTGAGCGGACGCGACTGGTTGCAAAACATCAATCCCGCAGCAACGCATGTTGTGATCAAGAACTGCGGACATGAAATTCCGTATGCCTACCCAGAGAAACTGGTGCAGCATATTTCGGAATTCTTGGGTGGGGCACCTAAGCGTTGATCCTGCGGTGAGAGGTCACAAGGCCGCCAACCTGTTTCTCTATCCGCTGAATGGCCTGATCAATGGGTTCGTAAGCGACAGCCATGTGGTGGGCATTTGCGTGGATCAGTGTGTGCTGATCCACCGCCATTGCAACGTGACCTTTCCAGAAAAACAGATCGCCTCGTTTGGCATTAGTGCCGGGTTGTAAAGCCTCTCCCAGCGCGGTCTCTTGCAAATCACTGTCGCCGGGGCAGGGAATGGCGCAGGCCAGAAAGCTTGCCTGTACCAATCCGGAACAATCGATACCAAAGGCCGAATTACCACCCCACAGGTAGGGCGCGCCCAGAAAGGTTTCAGCAACTTCAACCGGATCGGCGGCATTCTCTTCAATCACTGCGATGTGTTGAATGGGAATAAAGCCATGTGATGTCTTGGCGAAGGAGCCCTCGATTGCAGTCACTTCCACGAGGGAGCCATGAGATATCGACAGCACTTCCTGACTTTTCAGGTCGGGAAGCGAATAGGCGTGAGTGCAGCGGGCAACAATCTGATGGGTCGGTAGAATAGGTGCGGCTATTGCCTCTTCGGCGATATAACCGACATAGCCGTCGCGTCTGGATCTGACAAATGCGTGGCCCTCATGTCGTTCGAAAACATCCAATGCCCACCCCAACAAAAGCTGCCTGTCGCGTTTTCCGTTTGGTGCGTCTAATAAATCCGCTACCGGAATCGAGACAGTGACCGAGTCTGGCGAGACGTAAGTCTCTGCCGTCACGTGTCCTTTTAGCGCGACATCAGCGATACGCCCGTTTGCGGCGGTCAGGCGGCGGTCATATCTAGGCGGAAGGGTCATAGGTCTAATATACCGGGCAATGCATCCAAGATGGCACGCGCGCCTTGCCCAACACCGCCTTTGGGTCTGGCGGGGGCTGCATTGGGTTGCCAGCCGTAGATGTCGAAATGTGTGTAGCTGGGGCAATCATCAGTAAATCGACGCAAAAACAGGGCGGCTGTGATCGCACCTGCAAACCCACCTTTGGGCGCATTGTCCAGATCGGCGATCCCGGGTTCGATCATCTTTTCATACGGGGTGTGAAAAGGCATGCGCCAAACAGGGTCAGCCACACGGCTTGCAGCGGCTTGCAATGCGCCAGATACGGCCAAGTCATCGGTGAAATACGGGGCAAGATCAGGGCCGACTGCAACACGTGCTGCGCCGGTCAGGGTGGCCATTGAAATGAGCAAATCTGGTTTTTCTTCGGACGCCAAGGTTAGGGCGTCTGCCAATACCAGTCGACCTTCGGCATCCGTGTTGTTGACCTCGACCGTTAGCCCGTTGCGGCCAGTTAAAATATCTTGTGGACGAAAAGCATTGCCCGCGACACTGTTTTCCACCGCTGGGATCAGCACCCGCAACTGAACGGGAAGGTTGAGGCCCATGATCATATGTGCAAGGCCTAGAACCGTTGCCGCGCCGCCCATGTCTTTCTTCATCAACCCCATGGAACTGCCGGGTTTCAGGTTCAGCCCACCCGTGTCAAAACACACGCCCTTGCCAACCAAAGTAATCGTTGGCCCCGCATCCCCCCAACGCATATCAAGTAAGCGCGGCACGCGGGTCGAGGCGCGACCGACCGCGTGAATAAGCGGGAAGTTCAAATCCAACAGACCGTCCCCACGTATGATCGAGGTATCGGCACCATGTGCGACCGCAAGATCGACAAAGGCGGATTCCAGTTCCCCGGGGCCCATATCAGAGGCGGGCGTGTTGATAAGATCACGAGTCAGGCATTCACCTGCGGCAATAACTTCCAATCGTTCTGCCTGAATGTCATCAGGGGCAACCAATCTGGCACGGATGCTGGATTGATCGCGATATTTGTCAAATGCATATTGCGCGAATAGCCATCCCAACGCTTCGGTTTCAATCGCATCGTCAGATATTCCTTCCGCGATGCGGTAAACCCCCTCTGGCAGTTTGGAGGCCGCCGAAGCAAGTGAAAAGCGTGATCTTTCACGCGCTGCCTGCGTCCCGTATCCCGCAATCGCCGCAGCGAGTTGCCCATGTTGATTAGGTATGAGGCAAACATCACCGATGGTGGCTTTAAACCCTGTGGCCGCTATCCAGTTGGCGACCGCCGGTGGCCGAGTTTGGCTCCAACTGTCCAAGTCTGATGACTGAACGACCGTCAGCGGGATCGCATTGTCGCGGTCAATTGCAAATTTGGGTATCATAAGCGTGGTCCTGGATATGTTTCCAACAGCCTATTGCAGCCAGCTTGAGCTGCAACAAAAGATTGCGTCAGTGCGCACCGATACAGTCACCGACGGCTTCGCGCCAATGACGACGGCAAAGGGATTGGTAAGTTTCATTGCCGCCGATTTGCACTTGGTCGCCATCCGTTACTGAATTTCCGTCAGCGTCACGCCGGACAACCATTGTTGCCTTTTTGCCGCAGTGACAAATGGTGCGCACCTCCCGCATTTCGTCGGCCAGTGCCAGCAGAGCGGCCGAACCGGGAAACAGTTCGCCGCGAAAATCAACGCGAAGACCATAGCACATAATCGGGACGCGCAGGTCGTCTACCGCTCGGGCCAACTGCCAGACCTGCTCTTTTGTCAGAAACTGTGCCTCATCAATAAAGACACATGAACAAGGACCTGCCGACATTCGTGTTTCAATCTTTTCGAAGAGGTCGTCATGCTTTGTGTATGTCTGGGCTGCTTCGCCTATTCCGATCCGCGATTCGATCCGGCCCTCACCAGCTCGGGTGTCAAATTTCGCTGTCATCAGAAAGGTTTGCATGCCCATTTCATGATAATTGTGCGACGCCTGCAGCAACACCGTCGACTTGCCAGCATTCATTGTTGAGTAATTGAAATAGAGTTTAGCCATGGCACAGATATGCCCCACCGAGTGATGAGTGCAAGAGCCAGTCTGAAAACACTGTGGTGGGGACGCTGTGCGTACTTGTTACTTAATTTGCAAACCCATCAGTCAAACAAATATAAGGACCGTTGGCTAAAAAGCCTGGGGATGGAACGAGTCCCGTTTAAAATATCTAACTGACGGGTCCACTGCGCTGCTGCCAAAATAAGGCTCCATCACTCCCACATAACGGACACACAGCGGACCCCCACCACCCGACGTTGGGAACGCCGGCACTCACACGATCCTGAACTAAGGATCGCTTTATAAATGACAAATGCGCGCAAGCAGATTAATGGGAAAAGAGTATTCCATTTCCCCGTTAAGGGCTTTTGGCAGAGAGGGTGCATGTCAACAGTTGGTCGTTATCTCAAGAAACACACGGAAGCATTGGTCAAAGATGTCGGTATAGAGACAGCTTGTAAGCTATCCGGAAAGTCCAAGGCGACGCTTGGCCGGTATTATTCCGATGCCGAAGAACACAGTGATCGCTTTATGCCGATTGACACAGTTGCAGCATTGGAGGCTGAAGCCAGTTATCCCCATGTAACAAGTGCATTGGCCGAACAGCGCGGTATCACCATGTCTTATGATGATGCTCGCAAGAACTCGGACGCGCAATCGGGTGGCGTCAACGCGGATGTGATTGCATTGTCTCAGCGATTTGCGATGTTGATGGCGGAATACAATCAGTCCATCGAGGACGGCATCATCACCATCAACGAAGCCAAGCGTCTGCTGCGAGAGACACTCGCGCTACAGCATGTGCTGATGGATATGAAACTGCATCTTGAAGACGAGGCCGTTACCTGATCAGCTACGCCTTTTGGCTTTCAGCGTAGGATCTGCCACGGTTGGATCCTCTGGCCATGGGTGTTTGGGATAGCGCCCTCGCATATCTTTGCGAACATCGGCGTAAGAGTTGACCCAAAAGCCGGGCAGGTCAGTTGTGACCTGAACCGGGCGATGCGCTGGCGACAGCAATGTGATGCGAACTGGTGTCCGGTCGGGACCAACGGTTGGATGCTGCGTGATGCCAAACATTTCCTGCAATCGCACTTCCACCCCCGGCGTGGCATTATCGTAACTCACCGGAATGCGCCGTCCCAACGGGGTTTCGAAGTGACTTGGGGCGAGCTCATCCAACTTTTGCATCTGCGACCAATCGAGCATGGCGCGTAATGCAGGAAGAACGTCAAAGGCGCGCAGCTCTGCTTCAGAGGTCATTGCAGGCAAATGCGGTAATAACCATTCGTCCATGCTTTCTTGCAGAACAGATAGCGACATGTCTGGAAAACCGCTGCCGCCTGATCGAACCAATTCAACCCGATCGATGAAACGCTGTGCGGCTTTGCCAATCGGAAGCCCGATATCCCGGTACCCATCCAGACAGGCCGCCGCAATCTGATCTTGCGGCGCGTCATTCCAGTTGCGGTCCGAGAGCACCAATGCGCCGAAACATTCTTGTTGCCTGGCGATCACGCGCCGGTGGCGTTTGGACCACATTGCCTGGTTTTGCCACTTGATCTGTGCACCGTAGATCGCGCGAAGCTCTGCCTCTGCTATGGGGATCGCCATGCGAATCCGTGCTTCTTTTGCGTGCCCGTCAAGATCGACGGCGACCAACAGTCGCTGACCAGCCATCGGATCATTGTCATCCATCTTGGCGCCTTTCCCACCAGACAGGATCCATCGTGGCGCGTCTCCGTCTCGGCGCAGGCCAATTCGATCAGGATATGCCAGCGCCGCCATTTGGGCGGGGCTGAGGGAGGAGCATCGTTTTGGCGCGAGCTTTGCCAAACGGCGCGCTTCGACCTTGATACGTTTAAGGGAAGGGGCCGCATTGTCGTGATTAGAGTGAATTTGGTTTGAGTGGGTCAGCATATCCAAGCGCATCTGTAAATCTACATCCCGAACGCGCAGCGGATCTCGATCGGCCAATAGTGCGGCCATCAGGGCCGCCTCTGACCCCGCAGTAGTGACCATATGTGCCAATCGCGGATGAAGCGGTAGCCTTCCCAAAGCACGCCCATGTTCTGTTAGGCGTGCCTGTTCGTCCAACGCACCAAGGCCATGCAATATTGATTGTGCCTCTTTAAACGCGCCTACATTTGGCTGAGACAGAAAAGACAATGTCGACGGGTCAGAAGCCCCCCAAATTGCCAGCTCTAGAGCGAGCTCGGTCAGATCTGCCACGTCGATTTCTGCAGGGGGATAGGGGGACAATCTGCCCTCCTCCCCTTTGGTCCAGAAACGGTAACATTTGCCCGCAGCAACCCGGCCAGCGCGCCCCTGACGTTGGTGGGCTTCGGCTTTGGTTACGCGTTCCGTTACCAGCCGGGACATTCCTGATCCGGGGTCGAACCGTGCGCGTCGTGCCCGACCGCCGTCGATCACAACACGAACATCCTGTATCGTCAGGGAGGTTTCAGCGATCGAGGTGGCCAATACGACTTTGCGACCAGACGCCAAAGGCTGAATGGCCTTTTGTTGATCTTTGAACGGTATGGCGCCGTAAAGGGGCTGAACAATACACTCATTCGGCAGGTCCAACATCGAGGCTGTTCTGCGAATTTCAGGCTCGCCGGGCAGGAAAACCAGAATGCCCCCCTCTGTTTCCAGCGCGGCGGTTTCAATCAACCGGGCAATCCCGGTTTCGTATCGTTGGTTGGGGGGAACGGGCTTGTTGAGCCACCGCGTTTCAACTGGATAGGCTTGGCCCTGTGACGAAATTGTGGGGGCACCGCCCATCAATTGTGCCACGGCATCGGTGTCCAGCGTGGCAGACATAACCAGAAGGATCAGATCATTCCGCAAGGCATCGCGAATTTCCAGACTTAGCGCTAGGCCCAGATCAGCATTCAAGGATCGTTCATGAAACTCGTCAAAGATTATCGCGGAAACTCCGGGCAATTCGGGATTTGATTGAATCATTCGGGTCAGAATGCCCTCGGTCACTACCTCAATTCGTGTGGCCTTGCTTGTTTTGGCCTCGCCCTTGATACGGTATCCAACGGTGCCACCGACGTGTTCCCCCAGATTTTCGGCCATCCGCTCCGCTGCTGCGCGTGCGGCCAACCGACGCGGTTCCAGCATTATGATGCGCCCCTCAACCAATCCGGCGTCGATCAGGGCCAAAGGCACCTTGGTCGTCTTACCCGCACCGGGCGGAGCCTGAAGAACGGCCTGTCTGTGATCCTGTAAGGCCTGGATCAAATCTGGTAAGACGTCGTCGATGGGAAGAAATGGTTGCATCAATATTCCTGTACTTGGCCAGATGTGCCTGAGCGACGGCTGGCAGGCAAGACCGATCAACGCTTTTCAAATCGCGGACTGAACGGCATAAGGTCAAAACCAAAGGAAATGGGCAACAAAGATATGGCACAGGATTTGGCAACGCGCGTGTTAAATGGTGAACGCCGTGCTTTGGCGCGGGCGATCACGCTGATCGAAAGCGCGCGTGGTGATCACAGGGCAGAGGCGTTGGAATTGCTGCGGGATGTCAGCGGAACAGATCGCCAGGCGTTGCGGATTGGTTTGTCGGGCACGCCGGGAGTTGGCAAATCGACGTTCAGTGAGTCGTTTGGCATGATGCTGGTTGGTATGGGGCTGAAGGTTGCTGTTCTTGCCGTTGATCCCAGTTCGGCACGCTCTGGCGGATCGATTTTGGGGGACAAGACGCGTATGGATCGCCTCTCCCGAGAGAAAAACGCATTCATCCGGCCTTCGCCCAGCCAAACGCATTTAGGCGGCGTTGCCCGGCGCACCCGGGAGGCCGTGACGCTGTGCGAGGCGGCAGGGTATGATGTGGTTCTGATTGAAACGGTCGGCGTTGGCCAATCTGAAACCGTTGTGGCGGAGTTGTGTGATATATTCGTGTTACTGATGGCCCCGGCCGGTGGCGATGAGCTGCAAGGGGTGAAGCGCGGGATCATGGAAATCGCCGATCTGATTCTCGTCAATAAGGCCGATGGCGATCTGAAACCGGCGGCCACCCGGACTTGTGCCGATTATTCAGGCGCTTTGCGCCTTATGCGTAAACGCGCAGAAGACCCAGCTGGATTTCCCAAAGCCACGGCAATATCGGCATTGGAAGAATCAGGTTTGCAAGCGGCCTGGGCAGATATGCAGGATCTAAGCAATTGGCGACAGGAAAATGGGCATTGGGCGGCCCGTCGGGCGCGTCAATCGAGGTATTGGTTCGAAGAGGAGGTGCGGCAGGGGTTGTTGGCAAAGCTGCATAAAGACCCAGATTTGCACAGCTTAATGCAATCCTTGGGGGCAGAGGTCGAACTGAATCAAAAAACCCCATCTGTTGCTGCGGCGCATTTGCTGAACAGCTTTAACAAAAACTGATGAATCGCTTGACGACAGAGAGTATTGGACGTAAATCCCGCCCTTGAGGAATTGCGGGCGCTGCCAATGCGGCGCCCATATGTGTTATGGGCCACAGCACGGCCCGATTGAGACGAAGGATAAAGCCATGTCGCGCCGCTGCGAACTGACCGGAAAAGGCCCGATGGTTGGCAACAATGTCAGCCACGCTAACAACAAAACCAAGCGTCGCTTTCTGCCGAACTTGAATGACGTGTCCCTGCAATCTGAAGTTCTGGGCCGCACAATCAAGCTGCGGATTTCTGCTGCAGCTCTGCGCAGTGTTGATCACCGCGGCGGACTGGACAAGTTTCTGGCAAAAGCCAAAGACAGCGAACTGTCTGACAACGCGCTGAAGGTCAAAAAAGAGATCGCTAAGGCACAAGCTGCTGCTTGAGCAGTTGTTCACGACTTTTGATGAAACCCCGTCCATTTGGCGGGGTTTTGTTTTTTAGGGTGCCACAGACCGAACTATCCCGGATTTCCACCGAATTTTTTACTGCCTGGGACGCCTGAAAACCAAGGCACAGACGAATGCGTCCAGCATTCAAACTGCGGGGTTAGATTTAGGCGCTGCGCAAGCGTTCCGAGCCGGATATTGAATGTGACTGGTGGGCCATCGGCGTTGGTCGCGTAGATGCCGGACCCACAACTTCCACAAAACGCCTGAATTCGACCATTTCCACTATCGCCAATTTTAACGTATTCTTTTGGTATTCCACGGGTCATTTTGAAATCACCCGCTGGAATAATGGCAATCGTCCGAAACGCAGAGGCTGACAGGGCCTGACAGTCGCTACAATGACAAATGCCAACTTTGGATGGATCCAGCTCGGCCTCATAAGTGATCTCGCCACAGTGGCAGGCGCCTGAAACTTTCATAGTCGACCTTTCATTTCCCGGATCATGCAGTTTGAGATTTAATCATTTCGGCGACGACCCCAGCATCCTCGCCCACCCCATAAAGAAGCGCAGATTTGCGTTTGCGCAGGAAATGCTGACCGACGAAATACAGACCCTCTACCGCGTCACTTTTACCATCGGTCTGGGAAGGGAATCCGCCCTCATCAAAGGCCTCTGCCCATGGAAGCCAGGACTGATAATCGGGCCGAAATCCTCCGGTGAACAAAACTGAGCCGAAATCAGACAGATCGATTGAGGAAGGCGAAGTGCCTGAAAATGATTCTGGGTCAGGCATATCTGGTTGGGGCATGCCTTGTTCCGCTGCGAAGGCCAAAATCACGTCGCGCAGTTGGAGGTAACGCTGATCGCCCCATTCAACACTTTGCTGTAGGTCATCGGCGAATTGGGCCTTGTTGCCCTTACATCCCAAGAAGCGGCCCGCCAGAGTTATCCCCTGATCACGAAGCAGGCGAAGATTAAGGTCATGACCGCCCCCGTGTCCTGTGGCCAGCACATTGGCGAATAGACGTGCGTCTTGTGGTAGGTCCGCGGCCTGTGCATCCATGAAACCAGATTCAGATAACCACCAGAACAGGTCCTTGTCAGCGATCCGCCGTGGCGCCCATGGCGCGCGGCCGCAGGCAAGAACGACCTCTCGCCCCTCTTGGCGGAGCTCTTCTGCGATCTGACACCCTGATTGCCCACTGCCGATGATCAGGATTCCCCCGTCGGGTAGATCGGCATTGCAGGTGAAGTCAGACAAATCGAGTTTTGACAGATAATTGGGCAATTGATCCGCCCCTGCCGGATGCAATGGTTTTTGAAACGCACCGGTCGCGATAATTAGGAATTTTGATCGCCAGTGATCCTGGTCTGTTGCTATGTCGAAGTCTTGCCCCGCCCCTCCGGAGACATTTCGGATTGTCACATTTTCCTGCACTGGTGCACCAAAGCTGCGCGCATAGCTTTCAAGAAATTCGACGATTTGATCCCGTGGCAAAAAACCATCAGGGTCATCGTCGTCATAGGTGTATCCCGGAAGCTGCATCGACCAGTTTGGGGTGACGAGGCAAAAACTATTCCATCGGCGCCTCCAGCTTTCACCGATATTGCCACGTTCCAAAATGACGTGATCGACGTTTCGTTTGGTGAGTTCGTAGCTGGTAGAAAGCCCCGCTTGGCCCGCGCCGATGATCACAACATCAGTGTTTCGCATCCCATTCCCCTGTGTCCCAACACGGAAAGTGTATCATGGTGACTGGATAAGTCGACTAAACTAGGGTTCTCCGCAACTTATGCTTTAGGAGCGACAATCTGTTCCTTGAACATTCACCCGAGACACATGATATCGAAGATGTAATTGTTTGGTGGGTGCGCGCGAATGCCATTGAAAGCCTTGGGTGTCTCAGTTTTTGTTCTGATAGCTGGATTGCTTCCAGCTTGGGCATCCGACATCGTGATCGTCGATGCTTATGCGCGCGCATCTAGCCCTGCGGCAAAGGCTGGAGCCGCCTTTATGGTCGTTGAAAACAAGGGCCAAGTTGGTGACCGACTGATACGTGTTTCATCCGAAGTGGCGGTGCGTACCGAACTCCATACTCATACAGTAACCGATGATGGCGTTATGCAAATGCGCCATGTAGAAGGTGGTCTGGACGTCCCGGCGGGTGGTCAACTTGTGCTGCAAAGGGGCGGACACCACGTGATGTTCATGGGTCTACTACAAGGCTTTGAAAACGGCGAGAGCGTGACAGTGATCCTGACATTCGAAGAGGCAGGTGATCTTGAGGCCGTGATTCCGGTAGATCTGGAACGCTAAGATTTAATCGAACGCATTCGTCGCGGCAGATAACAAATCTGACGGCGAATCTGGGTAGTCGTCAACGCCAACGGGCCGGCCAATCAAACATGTAATGGACGGTGCGAGCACAATGTCGTCGCCATTTCGTTGATCTTCCAAAGTTTTATCAATATCAACTTTTGCTTGAATGCGATCAAATGGGCCACTTTTGTGCAGGATGATGACAAGATCTCCGCCCCCGGAATGGCTCATCAAGCGGATACTGCTTTTTTGACTTAGGGTGATGGCTTCAGCCACGTTGGAAAGCATCCTGTAAAAGTCGCCCGATGACATGCTTTGCTGTAGCTCAGCCGTGTTGGCAACCCGCACGCAGACGGCCAAGACATCTTCGTCACGGCTGCGATAGAGCTGATCAAGGTAGTTGTGCATGGCCAATGTGCTGACCATTCCGGTGACGTTCAGCAGTTGGAGCGGGGCGAGCAAATCAATGCTGGTCGGTTCAACAAACTTTGAAACGGTCTTGGGCTTCTGAACCTCTGGGGTTTGCCCTTTATTGTCACGCCCGGCATCCGCATTTGTCAGACGTTCGTTTAAATCGTTCAGATCAAAAGGTTTTGTGACGTAGTCGGTGGCACCCGCCGCGAATGCATGATCCAGGCTTTCCCCATCCGATTTAGCAGTCAGCATGATTATCGGCGTGAATTTGTAACGGGGAATTGCCCTGATCTGTGCGCAAAGCTCAACGCCATCCATCTGTGGCATCTGAATATCGAGTAAAAAACAGTCAAACTGATCTTGGGTTTCTTGAATTGCGTCCAAGGCCGCGCGACCCGATGACACACAGGTTACATCCTCGTAGCCCATATTACGAAGCGCTGCCGACAGGACTAACAGGATATCCTGATCGTCGTCGACCGAAAGCACTTTCATTTACGGACCCTTTCAGATGAGTTCAATATTTAGCTTACGTTACGTAGCCCCAATTTGAAAGGTGCTGCATCGCGAAGCGGTTTTGATTGGAATTCGAAACCCAATGGCGGCATAAAATCAACGTTTACCCGAATAAAACAACATTTACCGACGAATTAGAAAAAAATTGATGTGCTTTGGCAACAAGTTTTATCTGACGAATATCTTTGTCTGATTTTTGCGAAGCGCGAAATATTCTTAGTTTCTAACAATTTGGAATGTTCACTGCCAAGCCGCCCAACGAAGTTTCCTTATAATTCGTGCTCATATCCTCGCCAGTTTGGCGCATCGTTTCGATTGCGGCGTCCAAGGGAACAAAATGCGTCCCATCCCCACGAAGCGCCAAAGATGCTGCGGATACCGCTTTGATGGCACCAAGGCCATTTCGCTCAATGCATGGAATTTGCACAAGTCCTTTAACGGGATCACATGTCATGCCCAAATGGTGTTCGAGCGCAATTTCTGCCGCATTTTCAACCTGCTCTGGTGTTCCGCCCATTACTGCGCAAAGGCCCGCGGCCGCCATGGCAGAGGCCGAACCAACTTCGGCCTGGCATCCACATTCGGCCCCGGAAATAGATGCGTTGTGCTTTACTAGGCCGCCAATAGCTGCGGCGGTCATCAAGAAATCACCTATTTTTGTATTTGACGCGCCGGGGACATGGTCGAGCCAATATCTGACCACCGCAGGAACGGTGCCTGCCGCGCCGTTGGTGGGTGCTGTCACGACTTGGCCGCCGGCGGCGTTCTCTTCGTTGACCGCCATCGCATATACGCTCATCCAATCATTGATTGTATGGGGTGCGCTTTGGTTCAATCCGCGCTCTTCGATCAGTGCGACGTGAATGCTTTTGGCGCGTCGACGAACTGAAAGCCCACCTGGAAGGATACCCTCATTTGCCAAGCCGCGATTTATGCATGCATTCATCACATCCCAAATACGCCCTAGGTCATGATCAAGTTCAGAGTTGCTGCGTTGAACAAGCTCATTGGCACGTTTCATTTCAGCGATGCTCAACCCGGACTGGGCGGCCATTTCAAGCATTTGTTTTGCGGATTTGAACGGATAAGGGTATTCACCAGCTTGCCCTTTTTCATTCTGACTTGACTGAAGTTCATCCTCGGTTACGACGAACCCGCCGCCGATAGAGTAATAGGTTTCTTGTGTTATCACATCGCCCTGAGCATCCGTGGCCATCAAGATGAGCCCGTTGGCATGACCAGCAAGCGCCGGTCCGTAGTCAAAAATCAGATCACTGTCTGGATCGAAATTCATTTCAGGAAGGCCGTCGACGTTAATTTTCTTTGTCCTGCGGATTTCTTCCATCGCGATTTCTGCGCGATCGGCATCATAGCTTTCTGGTTGAAATCCAGCGAGCCCCAGAATGACCGCCCTGTCGGATGCATGGCCTACGCCAGTATAGGCCAGCGATCCATGAAGTGATCCCTTGAACCCAGAGGGTTGGAAAGGGCTCGAACGAAGCCGATCCAAAAAATGCGCTGCCGCAACCATTGGCCCCATCGTGTGGGAAGAGGAGGGGCCAATACCAATTTTGAACATGTCAAAAACAGATAGAAACATATCATGCGTCCTTTCAGGTGGCACTGCCTTCCGGCGGTTGCGCATAAATGGGTGCAGAAAACGGGTTTGAACCTAAGCCTTCTGCATGTGCGGCTTTAATTGTTGCATCGCGCGTCTCCAACCGTTTGGCAAGCGATTCCAGCGAGGGATATTCAGATAGCGTAAACCAGCCCGCCCATTTTACCGGATACAGCCCCAACCAGCGCAACAGGCAAGCGATATAGTAGTCAAAAGCGGATGGTTCAGCTGCGTTAAACCAGGTGTGACCTTGCTCTGCAGCGGCCTCGAACTGAACCAGGTGATCCAGCAATCTGCTGCGGACAAGAAGATGATGCTGGTCATGGGCGTCTGGTCCCGACGTGTATTTTTCTGGATAAAACAGCTGGCGCAAATCGGCATGCAAGCCATTCGATGCATAAAACAACCATTTTAGATAATCGCCTCGGTCAGGCGCACTCACGGAGGGCGCCAGTTGCCCATGCGTGTCGGTCAACCACAACAAAATGGCTGCCGTTTCAAAGATTGGACCATTCGGCGTCAACAGCGTCGGGATCAGTCCGCGAGGGTTCAGTTTTTTGTATTCAATGCTGTTTTGTGCGTTTGAAAGCCGATCGAGGAGTTGGGCTTCGAACGGCAACTTCATCTCTGTCAACACCAGTCGGATGATCAGCGATGCGTTGTCAGGAGCGTAGTATAGACGATAGGGTATCATGCTAATGTGATATGGGGTTTCTGGAAAGATGGGGTAATGAAAACGACGTCTGCGATATGTAATGAGACGGACATAAGTTCAATTTCTTGGTCGCCGGGCGCGTACAACGATATGCGTGATTGAGAAGAAAAACCTGCCATCACGTGCAAGATCGAATTGTTCCTGTGCCCAGCATTCTATCTCTTTCGGTTCCATCAGTTCATTCTGGGTCACAAATGACTTGATCAGGTGTAGCATCATTACGGCCAAACCATCCGGGCGTAGCACATGATCAACGAAAGTAACGGGCGTCAGTGAGATGTCTGTGAACCCGCTATCTCTGAGCAATGCTGGCAGTTTCTGAGGAACACAACGATCACTGAAATGGTTATCCCATGCGCTTTCCACCCGTTTCATGCGCTTTGGATTTTCACTGAACCAGATCAGGCTGTCCCAGTGGATGTCACTGATGACCAAGATGCCATCAGGCCTTAAAACCCGCTTCAACTCATCCAGCGGTTTGTGCAAGTCGGTTAGATATTCAAATACCTGAACTGATACCGCCTTATCGATACTTTGATCCGGCACCGGTAAATCATCTGACGAACCTTCACGTATTTCAATTTCGCTGATTCCTGCGCAGCGTTTCATTGCAGTGTTTCGCATGTCGCGGCTCGGATCCAGGCCGATGACCTTACCGCCAATGCCAACCGCGCGCGCGATTTCCTGGAGCAACAAGCCGGTGCCGCATCCTAAATCCAAAACGATTTCACCGGGCCGGAGGTCTAGCGCGTCAAAACTTGCCCGTCGCCGACGAATGACATCAGAACCCTGATAGGCATTATCGAGTATCTGTGCAGTTTCAGCGTCAAATTCCAGCATAGGTTTTCCTAAATCTACACAGATATTCTAAGTGATGCTGTGAGAATGAGAAGGGGCTTAAATTTCCCGCTCGCAGCGTGGGGGACATTTCCCTATAAGTCGCTTGGGTATTGCTGTGGGGTCGAAAAGGGAATCGTTGCAATGACTGGAGAACTGTCACCAATTGACCGGGCGAAGTTTGCAGCGTCCAAGCGGGCGGTTGATTTCATCGAAGACGGCATGCGGGTCGGCTTGGGAACAGGCTCTACGGCGGCTTGGATGGTACGTTGTTTGGGGGAGCGTGTTCGTGATGAGGGATTGAGAATTCAAGGTGTCCCCACATCCAGTCGAACCGCGGATTTGGCCCGAGAGCAGGGCATTGAAGTCGTCACATTGGATCAGGCACGTTGGCTTGATGTCACGATCGACGGGGCTGATGAATTTGATCAGAATCTGAATCTGATCAAAGGTGGAGGTGGGGCGCATCTGCAGGAAAAGATTGTTGCAACCGCCTCTGACATGATGATTGTCATTGCCGATGCGGCAAAGGAAGTCGAAACGCTGGGCGCATTTCCGTTGCCTGTCGAAGTTATCCAGTTCGGGTGGCAGACGACCAAAGCGCTGATTGAGGAAACTCTGGCAGGTCTGGACGTGTTGGGTCGTGAAACCAGCCGCCGTATGAGTGGTGATACACCCTTGCTGACCGATGAGGGTAACTATGTCGTCGACCTGCATCTGAAACATATTAAGAATCCTCGGCAATTGTCACTGGTCATCAATCAGATACCGGGTGTCGTTGAAAATGGCCTGTTTATTGATATCTGTGACAAAGTTGTGATCGGTCATGGGGATGGAAAAGTGGAACTGCGCGACATAAATGCCGGAACTGTTGAGCAGAGCCAGGTATCGTTCGCAGAAAATGAGAACTTGTTCTCTGACATTTGATTTCTGAGGAGTATTTATGTCGTTTGACTATGATCTGTTTGTAATCGGTGGCGGTTCCGGTGGTGTTCGTGCGGCCCGCTTAGCGTCGTCAGAGGCAGGCGCCCGTGTCGGGCTCGCCGAAGAATACCGAATGGGCGGAACATGTGTCATTCGCGGTTGTGTGCCGAAGAAGTTGATGGTTTTTGCGTCGTCTTACTCCGAAGCGTTCGAAGACGCTCGGTCTTATGGTTGGAGCGTTCAAAACGGTGCGTTTGACTGGGGCCATTTCAGAACGAAACTGGATGCAGAACTTGATCGTCTTGAAAATGTCTATCGCGCCAATCTGGCAAAGGCTGACGTGGACGTTTTTGATGCACGCGCAACGCTGAAAGATGCCCACACCGTTGCGTTATCAACGGGGGAAAGTTTCACGGCAAAACATATCCTCGTCGCAACCGGGGGATCGCCGTTCAAGCCAGACCTTCCAGGAATTGAGCATGCCATCACATCAAACGATGTGTTCAAATTCGACGCATTGCCAAAATCCATTCTTGTCGTTGGTGGTGGTTTCATCGCCTGTGAAATGGCATGTATTTTGAACGGGTTGGGAGTAAAGACAACGCAATTCTATCGCGGTGCCCAAATCCTGCGCGGTTTTGATGGTGAGGCCAGAGGGCACGTGGCTGAATTGATGATCGAACGCGGGGTGAACCTGCATGTTGGAACCGATGTTCTGAATATTGAGAAAACCGATCAGGGCCTGAAAGTTAAAAGTACCAACGGCTCTGAGGATGTGTATGATCAGGTTCTCTATGCCACAGGCAGAAAACCGAACACCGACGGTTTGGGATTTGAAGAACTGGGTGTCAATCTTGGACGTCAGGGGGAGATCGTCGTCGATGACTATTCTCAATCAACTATTCCGTCAATTTACGCCGTCGGTGACGTGACAAATCGCATCAATCTAACACCAGTCGCAATTCGTGAAGGGGCGGCATTTGTTGAAACAGTCTTCAAAGGCAACCCGACGAAGCCAGATCATGATCTTGTGGCCAGCGCCGTGTTTACACAACCGGAATTTGGCACCGTTGGTCTGACTGAGGAAGATGCCCGAGATCAAGAACCGATCGAAGTATACTCAGCTTCGTTCAGGGCCATGCAGCCAGCATTCGCCGGCAGAGATGACAGAGTGATGATGAAACTGATCGTTTCGCAAACAACACGGAAAGTATTGGGGTGCCACATCGTCGCCGATCACGCGGGCGAAATGATCCAATTGGCAGGCATCGCGATAAAAATGGGCGCAACGAAAGAGGATTTCGACCGTACTGTTGCGGTTCATCCAACAATGTCCGAAGAACTGGTCACAATGAAGTCTCCGACCCGGGTGTCTTGAATTTTGGAGAAAACGGAACCACTTTGACCGTAACGAAACAAAGAACGTAACATAGGAAGGAACTGACCCTTATGTCAGGAAATAATGGCGGCCCTTGGGGCGGCGGTAACAGGGGCGGCGACGACGACCGCGACCGGGGCAATCAGGGCGGACGACGTCCGGGCGGGGATAAACCGCAAGTTCCGGAAATTGAAGAGATTGTCAAAAAGGGTCAGGAACAACTGCGCGTATTGATGGGCGGACGCGGCGGCGGTGGCCGATCCGGTGGTCAAGGCGGGGGCGACGGACCGCAATTTGGACGTGGCACGATTGGCGTCGGTATCCTAGCAGCACTCGGGCTGTGGGCCTTTGCATCGTTCTATACGGTCAAACCCGAAGAACAATCCGTGGAACTGTTTCTGGGAGAGTACTCTTCGACAGGGAATTCAGGATTGAACTTTGCGCCTTGGCCGTTTGTAACGGCCGAGGTTATCCCGGTGACCCGCGAACAATCTGAAGATATCGGTGTTGCAACCGGTCGGGGTGATGGCACCGGATTGATGCTGACCACCGATGAAAACATTGTCGATATCGATTTCCAAGTGGTTTGGAACATCAACGATCCGGCAAAGTTTCTGTTTAATCTTCAGGACCCGCGCCAAACCGTACGTTCTGTGTCTGAATCGGCTATGAGAGAAATCATTGCCAAATCGGAACTTGCCCCCATTCTGAACAGGGATCGGGGTCAGGTTGAACAGGATGCGTTTGAGCTGATTCAAAAGACACTCGATGATTACGATTCTGGCATTACGATTGTCCGGGTAAACCTTGATAAGGCCGACCCACCGCGAGAGGTTATTGATAGCTTCCGTGATGTTCAGGCGGCAGAGCAAGAACGTGATCGCTTGGAACGTCAGGCTGATGCATATGCCAACCGGGTGCTTGCGGGGGCCCGTGGTGAAGCAGCGCAGGTGCTGGAGGAGGCTGAGGCGTATCGCGCCCGGGTCGTGAACGAAGCCGAGGGTGAGGCCAGCCGCTTCACCGCCGTTCTTCGCGAATATCAACTGGCACCAGAGGTGACGCGTAAGCGACTTTATATTGAAACGATGGAACGTGTGTTGGGTGGTTTGGACAAGATCATTTTGGACGAATCAGTGAGCGAAGGTGGCCAGGGTATCGTGCCCTATCTTCCATTGAATGAACTGCGGCGCAGTGGAGGAACAAACTAATGCGTAAATCTGCTCTACTAATGCCTATTGTCGTTGTCGCAATCGCGCTTGGCCTGTCGTCAATTTTCATCGTTGATGAACGGGAAAAGGCTCTGGTGCTGCAATTTGGTCAGATCAGGTCGGTTAAGGAAGATCCTGGACTGGCGTTTAAAATCCCCTTCATTCAGGAGGTCGTTCGCTATGACGACCGGATCCTATCGCTGGATACGCCACCGATCGAGGTGACGCCTTCGGATGACCGTCGTTTGGTCGTGGATGCCTTTGCCCGATATCGTATCGAGGATGTTGTGCAGTTCCGTCAGGCCGTTGGTGTTGGGGGTATTCGTGCCGCAGAGGACCGGCTCGCGTCGATCCTGATCACCCAGACACGTGCGGTTCTTGGTTCCAAAGATGTGACCTCGGACACGATCCTGTCGGATGGGCGTGCTGAACTTATGGTTCGCATCCGCAATTTGTCGCAAGCGCGTGCCAAAGCTTTGGGTTTGGACGTGATCGATGTGCGCCTGAAGCAGACAAACTTGCCAGAGCAAAACCTTGCAGCCACATTCGCCCGGATGCGAGCCGAACGTGAGCGTGAAGCAGCGGATGAAATTGCCCGAGGTGAAGAAGCTGCGCAGCGTGTTCGTGCACAAGCGGACAGAACCGTTGTGGAACTTGTTTCCGAAGCTCGCAAAGAAAGCGAAATTGCCCGAGGCGAGGCCGATGCGGAGCGCAACAATATCTTCGCGCAAGCGTTTAGTGCTGATCCGGATTTCTTTGAGTTCTATCGTTCATTGTCTGCATATGAAAATGCGCTGAAGGGTGAAAACTCTTCTATGGTGATCACACCTAACAGTGAGTTTTTTGAGTTTCTGGGTGGCGACGGGCTGGAGTGATGCTCTGGTTAACGATCGGACTTGGAATGGTTTTAGTTGTGGAGGGGCTAGTGCTTGCGCTGGCCCCTTCGCGCATCGAAGATATGTTGGATATGATACGCCAGTTGCCGATTGAAACGCGTCGGACAGTTGGGTTGATTGCAGTTGCGTTGGGTGTTGTGATCCTGTGGGGTGGCAAAACTTGGCTGGGATCTTGATTGAAAACCTTGTTCGGTTGGCGAGTGTCTGCCAGCATCACGGTTTTTTTATCTGATGTTGCCGACAAGATGTTGAAGATTGCGCCGCGTGCCCAACATATGGATGCAGAAGTTAAAAAATGAATGCCGAGCAGGTACAAAGGAGAAGCAAGTGAAGTCGAAGGCGATTGCAGTGTCTCGTAGTAAATATTCAGCGCCATATGTATTCTGGATGTTTGCCCTTGGTTTGGCGTTTGTTCTGGTTCAAGCATTCGCCCTGCCAGCGCGGTCGGCCCCTGACAGCTTTGCTGATCTTGCAGAATCGGTCAGCCCCGCCGTCGTGAATATCACGACATCGACCACAGTCGCGGCGCGCGGTGGCCCGGCGCCCTTGGTTCCCGAAGGTTCACCATTCGAAGATTTCTTTAATCGGAATGGCCCTGGAGGAGATCAACCCTCACGCCGCAGTCAGGCACTTGGTTCAGGCTTCATCATTTCTGAGGATGGTTTTGTTGTCACCAATAATCACGTCATCGATGGCGCGGATGAGGTTCTGATCGAATTGTTCTCTGGAGAGGAACTGCCTGCCAAAGTTGTCGGAACTGATCCCAATACAGATATCGCCCTGCTGAAAGTCGAAAATGATGATCCTTTGCCGTTTGTGCCATTTGGTGACAGCGATGTGTCTCGGGTCGGGGATTGGGTCATGGCGATGGGCAATCCTCTGGGGCAGGGGTTTTCTGTCTCTGCCGGGATTATATCTGCCCGGGGGCGTGCCCTATCCGGCACTTATGACGACTTTATTCAAACGGATGCTGCGATCAACAGGGGCAATTCTGGTGGGCCGCTGTTTAACATGGATGGACAGGTGATTGGTGTGAACACCGCGATCCTTAGCCCCAATGGTGGATCCATCGGGATCGGATTTGCGATGTCTTCCGCGGTTGTAGAGCCGGTTGTCGCCCAACTGAAAGAATTTGGCGAAACCCGCCGCGGATGGCTTGGTGTGCGCATTCAGGATGTCACCGATGATGTTGCAGAGGCAATCGGTCTGGATGAGGTTGCTGGTGCATTGGTGACGGACGTTCCGGAAGGACCAGCCGCAGAAGCGGGTATCGAAGCGGGCGATGTGATCATTTCATTTGACGGGCGTGATGTTCAAGACACCCGTGATCTGGTGCGAACAGTGGGCAACACCGAGGTTGGCAAAGCCGTGCGTGTGGTTGTTTACCGTGATGGCGGAACGCAAACCTTGTTGGTGACGCTGGGCCGCCGTGAAACCGCGCAAAACACTGACAATGGCGGGGACGCGCCGGCGGAGCCGTCACGTTCCGAAGTTTTGGGGTTGGCTGTGCAGGAACTGACGCCCGATGTCAGAGAGGGCATGGGGCTGCCAGAGGATGCAACTGGGCTGGTGGTGACTGATGTTGACCCAGACTCATCTGCCTACTCGAAAGGCGTGCGAACCGGTGATCTGATCACCGAAGCAGGTCAGCAGGCCGTGTCCAGCATTGGCGATCTGGAAGACCGGATAGAAGAGGCGACAGAAGCCGGCCGTAAATCCCTGTTGCTGCTTGTCCGGCGAGGAGGCGACCCCAGATTTGTTGCCCTTCCACTCGAAGAATGAGGACTGATGTTGTGGACAAAGGGCATCTTTAGATGCCCTTTTACTACTTCTTACCGACCTGACTGAACCACTCCATCAACGAAACTATTGCATTAACACTTGTGTTTGATAAGGAAGCGGACTGAACGCAGTTGTTAATCCTGCTCTGCAGATTGCCCTTTAAGGAAAGCGCGACGAATGGCAAAAATTACCTATATCGAATTTGGCGGCAAAGAACATGTTGTCGATGTCGCCCCAGGCCTGACCGTGATGGAAGGGGCGCGTGACAACAATATTCCGGGAATCGAAGCAGATTGCGGTGGTGCCTGTGCGTGTTCCACATGCCATGTTTATGTTCACCCTGATTGGGCAGATAAACTCCCCGCCATGGATGCGATGGAAGAGGATATGCTGGATTTCGCCTACGAACCCGATATGGCGCGGTCCCGACTGACCTGCCAGTTGAAAGTCACGGATGAATTGGATGGTTTGGTTGTGCAAATGCCGGAAAAACAAATCTGATGAAACGGGTGGCGATCATGGGATTGGCCGCCCTGTTCATGACTGGGCCTTCGAGCCTGTTGGCCGAAGTCAAATCAGCAATTTTTACTGAACCCACCTCAAGATATGCGCATGGCGTTTTGGGGGATTCGATAGAATTCCGCGCTATTGTTCTGGGCGTCGGAGCTTCGGAAATTCAGTTCACCTTGCCGACCGATCATGTTTTCGAGGATTTAGAGCCCCGACTGATTGATGTAGATGGCGACCTAGACCATGAAGTTGTGGTGGTAGAGACCGACATGCGCCTGGGCGCCGCGCTGGCGATCTATGACGAAACGGGAAAGCTGGCAGAGACACCGCATATCGGACGCTCCCATCGCTGGCTTGCCCCGATTGGTGGCGCCGACCTGGATGGGGATGGCTTCACAGAGCTTGCGTATATTGATCGACCACACTTGGCCAAAACACTGCGGGTATGGCGCTTTCGTGATGGAAGATTGGAACCGGTTGCCAACTTGCCCGGTCTGACCAACCATCGCATTGGCGAGGATTTCATTTCTGGCGGAATTCGAGATTGCGGGCAGGGGCCGGAAATCATCACCGCGAATGCAAACTGGTCACAGGTGATGGCAACCCAGTTGCGAAACGGTCGGCTAGAGAGCCGCGAAATAGCTGATTTCAAAACTCACGAAAGCCTCACCCGCGCACTTGATTGCAACTGATCAGCTGCTTGTGGATTTGTCCACAACCGAAGTTCTCTGGGGATAACCTGAAAAAATTCCTTTACACGGCGTCTCTTTGCACACACCATATGTTGTATGGGATAGCGGGCTGAACCTGCTTCCATAGTGTAGACTCCCAGCTCTTGTGGGCTACCACCCACCTGAAGCTACAGCGAAAGAGGCCGGGCATGTCGCTTGCAGAGCAGTACCATCCGTCAGATGACCTTCACCCGATTGATATCGTCGAAATCCTTGCCGAGCATCACGATTGGGATTTTGACCGGATAGGTGATGATCAGATTGCGATGGCGGTCGAGGGACAGTGGCGTACATATTCGATCACGTTGGCGTGGTCTGGATACGACGAAACATTGCGGCTGATCTGCACATTTGAAATGGACCCACCAAAAGAGCGCATGCCAGAACTCTACGATGTTCTGAACCGGGCAAACGATATGTGCTGGGCGGGTGCATTTACCTTCTGGCCCGAACAATGCCTGATGACGTATCGGTATGGGCTCGTGCTGGCAGGTGGGCAGATGGCCGGCGAAGATCAGATTGATACGCTGATCAACGCCGCGGTTTTGTCTTCTGAACGGTTCTATCCCGCATTTCAACTGGCGGCTTGGGGGGATCGGTCCGCATCTGATGCGATGCAGGTCGCTATTGCCGAAGCTTACGGTCGTGCCTGACCGGGATTATCAATTCGCGCGTTCCATGTGAAAACCGATTGCGATCTGGCGGTCACATCTTATTCTCCCTTAGAAATTTGCGGAGAATACAATGTCGTTTGAAGAGATCGAACAGCGCGGGCTTGTCCTCTTGGGATGTGGGAAGATGGGCTCTGCCATGCTGGAAGGCTGGTTGAAGCAGGGCCTACCACCCAGTGCCGTTTGGATTTTAGATCCCTATCCCTCAGCTTGGCTGGAACAACTGGTGTCGGAGGGTCTGCATATGAATGACGATTTGCCCTCTGCCCCGGCAATTATTCTGATCGCAGTAAAGCCGCAGATGATGCAAGCAGCGCTTCCAAAACTGAAACCACTGGGGAATGCTCAGACTTTGTTTCTGTCTGTCGCGGCAGGCACACCAATCACGTATTACGAACAGGTTTTGGGAGACCGGACCCCAATTGTGCGTGCCATGCCAAATACCCCGGCGGCAATTGGGCGCGGGATCACTGCGCTAGTGGGCAATCAACAAACAGGACACGCTGAAATCGAGGTGGCGGAATTGTTGCTGTCGGCCGTGGGACAGACGGTAAGATTGGACAATGAAGGGCAGATGGATGCGGTGACTGCAGTGTCGGGATCTGGCCCGGCCTATGTGTTTCATTTGGTCGAAACGCTTGCATCGGCTGGTGTTCAGCAAGGTTTGCCAGAAGATTTGGCGATGCGTCTGGCCAAAGCCACGGTTGGGGGCGCCGGGCAACTTGCCGAAGAGTCTGAGGATACGCCCGCGCAGTTGAGGATCAACGTCACCAGCCCTGCTGGCACCACAGCGGCAGCCTTAGAGGTGCTGATGGACCCGACCAATGGCTTTCCCGATTTACTGAACCGAGCGGTGGAGGCTGCGGCGGAACGGTCTCGGGAGCTTGGGCGTGGGTGACTTAGAGTTTGATGAATTCCTGCGCGTCGATATCCGCGTCGGCGAAATTGTTCAGGCGGAACCTTACCCCGAGGCGCGAAAACCAGCGATAAAGCTTTGGGTCGATTTTGGACCAGATATCGGGGTCAAGAAAAGCTCTGCCCAGATTGTTGCGCATTACACGCCAGAGCAACTGCCCGGTCTTAAGGTCATGGGGGTCGTGAACTTCCCGCCGCGCCAAATTGGCAAGTTCATGTCAGAAGTTCTGGTTCTGGGGGTGCCTGACGAACACAATAACGTGGTGCTTTTACGACCGGACAAAGATGTGCCCATCGGCGGGCGAATGTACTAGGGGATGGCGATCCCACTGAACTTTTCTTCGCCTATCCCGAACGGTCTTGCAGTTTCCAAACCGCACGAAGCGATTTTTCACTAAGCCTGCCTAGCCTGGCTGAAGTGGCGGCAATGGCGGGTTCGTCCCCACGTAGCACACAGTGCGATACGTCATTTGCAACGCGGTTCAGATCCGTCAGCCCCATATGCAGCGACAGTTCACTGACCAGCCGTGTTGATCGAACCAGCTGCGCCGTATCTGTAGCGGCCTCCGCCTGACAGATTTGCTGGATATGGTGGGCGATCTTTTCCGTGGCCCGACAGATCAACTCCTCGGCCTCCCTCTTGCCAAGGCGGGCGTATAGCAACTTTATCTTCTCTGGCTGCAGGCCAACTGCCTCCGAAGTATCTGTCCCTGGTCTGTTTTCCATTTTAGTTTACCTTCTGATGGGTATTGGTATTTCGATGCACGTTATTATCTTCTTAAACACACGCGAATTTTTGCTCGAAATCTGGACCTTCTTCACCTAAGCAGAGAGCCAAGTACAAAAAGGGGACGATGCGATGAAACATGCCAAGCCGCTGCCGACTTATCTGACAAAACGCTACCACGGTTGGAAAGCGACGGAGTATTCGGAGAATAAATCCTGGTATCGTCGTCTGTCTGAGGGCCAGCATCCCCGTGCGATGGTGATTTCCTGCTGTGACAGCCGGGTTCATGTCACGTCGATCTTTGGCGCCGACCAGGGTGAGTTCTTCATCCACCGCAACATTGCTAATCTGGTCCCCCCCTATAAGCCTGACGGCGTTCACCACGGCACGTCTGCCGCGATTGAGTATGCAGTGACCGCCCTGAAAGTCGCGCATGTCATTGTGATGGGGCATTCGAGCTGCGGTGGCGTGAACGGCTGCCATGACATGTGTGCAGGACATGCGCCGCTGCTGGAAGAGAAGACCAGCTTTGTCGGACGGTGGTTGGATATTCTGCGGCCCGGATATGAGCGCGTAAAAGGGATCGAGGATGAAGGCCAAAGGAGAAAAGCGCTGGAAAAAGAAGCGGTCCTTCAGTCGTTGCAGAACCTGATGACGTTTCCCTTTGTCGCCGATGCGGTGAAATCGGAAGAGCTGAGCCTTCATGGTTTGTGGCACGATATTGGTGAAGGCGGCCTGGAGGTCTATAACGCAGAGCATAAGGCCTTTGAGGTCGTTTGAATCCGGCAATGAAAGCACGGCGTCGTCTATTTTCCTAGGCGGTGCAGAACCAACCTGGCTCAGATTCGCCCCTGACAAATCAGCTGTCATTGTTGCCCCATATCACTCTTTACAATCGTGTCACCCACGGCCTTCAGTGATGACATGATTTCGCCATATTTAAACAACTTAATGGGGTGATGGATTTAAGTATTTGAAATATATAAATTATATTTATAGTTGCGCGGTGATCATGAACACAGTTCCGACACAATTCGGGGAATTGAAAGACTTTGTTGAGCCTTCAGCACAGAATACAGATCGCGATCACTGACTGATCACTTCGATCAAGAATCTCAAATGGCATAAAAAAAGGACCGCCCATTCAGAGCAGCCCGTTAATCATCTGATTTTCGTAGAGCTTATGCTTTCCTAAGAATTTCGCGCCCGTAGAGTTCTGCAATCTGAACGGCGTTCAATGCGGCGCCCTTGCGTAGATTGTCGGAAACACACCACAAGTTGATACCATTCTCAATTGTCGAATCCTGACGGATCCGGCTGATGAATGTGGCAAAGTCACCAACGCATTCCAGCGGAGTCACATATCCGCCTGCTTCACGTTTATCGATGACCATGATGCCGGGGGCCTCGCGCAGAATGTCGCGGGCTTCGTCCTCGTCCAGGAACTCTTCGAATTCAATGTTGATGGATTCAGAGTGGCCAACAAAGACTGGCACACGAACACAGGTTGCAGTGACCTTGATCGACGGATCGACGATCTTTTTGGTCTCGGCCACCATCTTCCATTCTTCCTTGGTCGATCCATCGTCGAGGAAGACATCGATATGTGGAATGACATTGAACGCGATCTGTTTCGGATAGACCGATGGCGCGACCTCTTGGCCGGGGACGTAAACGCCTTTGGTTTGGTTCCACAACTCGTCAATCGCTTCTTTGCCAGAACCAGACACGGACTGGTAGGTCGACACAACCACACGTTTGATGGTTGCGCGGTCATGCAGCGGTTTCAGCGCCACGACCATCTGAGCTGTTGAGCAGTTCGGGTTGGCAACGATCATCTTGTTGCGATAGCCCTCGATCGCCTCGGGATTCACCTCTGGCACGATCAGAGGGATCTGCGGGTCGTAGCGATAAAGCGAGGAGTTATCGATCACCAGGCAGCCGGAAGCCGCCGCTTTGGGCGCGTATTTCTTGGTGGCGTCGGAGCCGATGGCAAAAAGCGCCATGTCCCAGCCTTCGAAATCAAAGGTATCCAGATCCTTGGTCTTGATGGTCTTATCGCCAAAGCTGACTTCGGTCCCGAGGGATTTGCGCGAAGCCAGCGCAACAATCTCATCTACAGGAAACTGGCGTTCTGCCAGAATGTTCAGCATCTCGCGGCCCACATTGCCTGTGGCGCCAACGACAGCGACTCTATACCCCATCACGGGTCTCCTTTGCGTCATGTCCGGTATTGGACGGGCGGGGTTTAGCGCAAGCGGGCTGCGGGGGAAAGGGGCAGAGCCATGCTTTTTCTTGATCGTCGCCGTTCTATTGCTTGATGAGGCGCTGACAACTGTCTTGATGTCTTTGATGATCTTCTCGCCAGAGCTCTTCGTAGTCTTTCTCATCATCCACTCCTCAGTGGTCACGATGAGCCAACAACTCTTTTTAGCAATTTACCCTAATTGGACCCATAGGCGCTGACCTCAGACAGTAGGGGTATATTCCATCTGGATCATCAATCAAGTATCAAAGATGTCGTCCGCGGGGTTCAATCCATAATGGAACTAATGAACTTACTATGACAAGTCGCATAATTCGTCGTGCTGATCTGGCGGCAGTCTTTTTTCCGCAACCAACTGAAAGCATAATTCCTTGCTCCACAATGCATAGAAGTGTTCCCCTGGAAAGCCGCTTAGGTCTTGACTGGTTTGGGTATGTTTAATGGCCGATGTAGTAGAGAAAAAAACGGCTAGTACTGTGGCCATCGAGGTCAATAGATAGGCTTGTCTTCGGAAGCGAATTGGTTGATCGCGGCGAAAAAAACCTGCGATTGAGAAAATAGACAAAACAGAGATCAAGGGCCACAGGTCAACGCGATATCGAAAGTGCAGGGATGCAAAGCAGAAAATCAAAAGAGTTGTTGCTAAGCCGCCGATCATAGCAATATTCAAGACCTGAAAGCTTTCTGGTCGGAGCGCAACTTTCCGGGACATCAACGTGTAAATTATCATAACGATCCAAGGCATCCACAAGAAAACAATACCCGCATAAGGTCCCCAGATACGTGGTGGACCGTAAGCTTTCAGCATGGCGCCATATAGTTCAAGCTGGCTTTGAAAATTATGCGGTAAGCCGACAACTTGCATCATCAGATTTGCAGGTAGGCGGCCGATGTTGAATGTGCCATGTTTTACAAAGTTTTCAGCATAGTCTTGGCCTTGTTTTTCCCATAATCCCCAATAGATGACGGCGTGTTGTACGTGTTGGTCTTGTTCTGGATCTAAGCTACCGTGCATTTGCGTTACACTGCCAAAACGCGCGTAGTTACTGGCCAGTAAAATGCCTAACCCGGTGGCGCATATTGGAGTTCCCCCGGTTTGATGGACACTTTTTCATCGATGAAGGAGAATGTTTTTCATGCCGAGAACGAGGAACCCGTACCCTGCGGAATTCAGGGATCAAATGGTCGCGCTGGTGCGAACCGGGCGCAGTGTTGAAAGCCTGGCGCGGGAGTATGAA